>DATIBN010000231.1:0-3562 GCA_035457525.1 Thermoanaerobaculia bacterium
AGTGCCAGGATTCCGGCGAAGGCGAGACGGCCCGGGGCCAGGAACGCGGGCCAGCCGCTCCGGCGGCGCTCCGGAAGGGTCGCCGAGACACGCGCCCAGACGTCGCGACCGTAGGCGGGGCCGCGTTCGGGCACCCGCTCGGCCGAGGAGACGAGGGCTACCATCCGCTCGAGAGCCGCCCGGCGGCTCCGGCAGTCGGGGCACCCGGCCAGGTGAGCGCCGGTTGCGGCGTCCGGCTCATCGCCGGGAACGAGAATCGCGAGGTCTTCGTCGGAAATGTGGTTCATGTGGCACCCACGAACGGCGCGAGCTCGCGCCGCAGTTTCTGGACGGCTCGAAAAACGGTCTGCTTGACCGCGTTGGGGCGACTCTGGAGCACGGAGGCGATGCCCTCGATCGGCATCCCCTCCAGGTGGCGCAGGACGAAGGCCGCTCTCTCGAGCGGCGAAAGCCGCGTGAGCGCGGCGGCGACGCTCCGGTGGATCTGCCCGGAAAGGGCATCCCGGTCGGGCGGCGGGGCGTTCGACGCCAGGTTCTCCACCGGGTCGAGGTCGTCGTCCGCCATTCTCCGGGAGGGGGCGGCCGCCTGTCGCCGCCGCCGGATCAGGTCGATCGCGCAGTTGACGGCGATCCGGTAGATCCACGTGCCGAAGCTCGAGCGCGCGTCGAAACGCGCGAAGCTGCGGTGGGCTTTGAGGAAGCTCTCCTGAACGACGTCCTCGGCGTCTTCCTCGCTGCCGGTCATCCGGTAGGCGACGCGGAAGACCATCGGGCTGTGCTCCTCGACGAGGGCCCGGAAGGAATCGGAGCCCGATTCGTCGGTCGGCGACGCCGCGATTTCCCCCATCCCGCTTCTAAGACGCAAGGCCACGGGGAAGGTTAGGTCGTATTCGGCTCGGAGAGCGGGTCCAACTTCTGCCATCGAGGAAGTTAGACGCGGCCGGGCCGGCGCGGTTAGGACGTCCGGGGTGGACTCCGGCGGCCGGGAACGACGCGAAACAGGGCTTCCCGGAGGTGGCGCCAGACCGAAAGTCGAGGCGGAGCCGGCGGCGGCGAAGCCGGCGGGGCACTCCGGCGACCGTGTCCGGCCGGCGGCGAGACGAGCCGCTCGACGTCGAGCCGCATCGCCGAGAGCCGGTCGCGGCAGCCGCGGCACACCGACAGGTGACCCTCGGCGGGGGCGGTCCGGATCTCGCCGTACTGGTAGAGGACGAGGTCGTCTTTCGAGAGATGTTTCAGGAGTCCGGGATGTTGTCGGCCTCCTCCGCCTCGCGCTCCTTTCCGCGCATCTGCCAGTGATACGGACTGCACGTGGTTTCCGTGGAGGCGTCCGGTCTTCAGCGACCACGGGGCGCTCACCATGTGGCAAGTGGAGACCTGACCCCCAATGTGGCAAGTGGAGACCTGACCCCATTCTTGTCGGAGAATGATCGCCATGCCCGAATCCCGCCGCGCGCCCGCCCTCTTCGTCGCGCACGCGTCTCCGATGCTCGCGCTCGAGCGCGAGGGCCACGCCGAGGCTCTCCGCCGGTTCGGCGGGAGCCTGGGCGGCCTGTCCGCAGTCGCCGTCGTTTCGGCGCACTGGGAAGCGCCCGGTCCTGTCCGGGTCACCGCGCACCCGCGCCCTCCGCTCATCTACGACTTCGGAGGGTTCCCCCGGCCACTCTACGAAATGACATACCCGGCCCCCGGCTCGCCGGAGCTCGCAAACGAGATCGTCGGGATGCTCGAAACGGCCGGCCTGCCGGCCATCGCCGAACCCCGCCGCGGGTGGGATCACGGCCTCTGGATCCCGCTCCGGCTGATGTTCCCGGAAGCGTCGGTGCCGGTCGTCGAGGTCTCGCTCCCGCTTCCTCGGGACCCGCAGGTGGTCTCGCGGATCGGTCGGACGCTCGCGCCGCTGCGCGATCGCGGCGTCCTCCTCATTGGAAGCGGCGGCATCGTCCACAACCTCCGCGTCGCGCGGCTCGACCGCAAGGACGCCCCCGTCGACGGCTGGGCGAGGCAGTTCGACGACTGGGTCCGCGACCGAGTCGAGCAGCGGGACCTCGCGGAGCTGGCGGCTTATCGCGATCGGGCGCCCGGAGCTTCGATGGCCGTGGCGGAGAGCGAGCACTTCGATCCGCTGTTCTTCGCTCTCGGCGCCGCGCGCCCGGACGATCGCCTCCAGGAAGTCAACCGCGGCTTCGAGTACGGGAACCTGTCGCTGGCGAGCTACGCATTCGTTCCGGCCGAGGAGCAGTGAGCAAGCTCGTCGCCTATCTCTCCCAGTACGGCGTCGCCGTCGTCTTCGCGAACGTCTTCGTGGAGCAGGTCGGAATCCCGGTGCCGGCGCTGCCGACACTTCTGGTCGCCGGGTCTCTCGTCCGCCAGGGAAAGCTCTCGTTTCTGGGGCTGCTCGCCGCCGCCGTCGCCGCGTCGCTCATCGTCGATACCACGTGGTACTTCCTGGGGAGACGGTACGGCCACCGCGTGTTGAAGACGCTCTGCCGCGTTTCACTATCGCCCGATTCTTGCGTCCGGCAGACCGAGGGGACCTTCGAGAAATGGGGGATGGCGTCCGTCGTCCTCGCGAGGTTCATCACCGGCTTCTCGACGGTCGCTCCGCCGCTCGCCGGAGCGATGGGCGCGAAGCTCCCGGCCTTCCTCTTCTACGACGCGCTCGGAACGGTTCTCTGGGCGGGGCTCGGGCTGCTGGTCGGCTTCATCTTCCACCGCGCCGTCGGTGACGTGCTCTCGTTCCTGGAGGGGCTCGGGACGGGGGCGTTCTACGTCCTCGCGGCGGCGCTCCTTCTCTTCGTCCTCTACAAGTGGTGGCAGCGGCGCCGGTTCTACCAGGCGCTGCGGATGGCGCGCATCGGCGTCGAAGACCTCCAGCGGCTCATCGCGACGGGGGAGACCCGGCCGGTCATCCTCGACGTGCGCACCCCGGCCGCTCTTCAGCACGACCCCCGCCGGATCCCGGGGGCGAGCACGATGTCGGTGGACGAGCTCGACGCCAAGCTGCCGGGCATCCGTCCGGACGTCGAGATCGTCCTCTACTGCACCTGACCCAACGAGGCCTCGGCGGCCCGTGTGGCCCGCATGCTCATCGACAGGGGATACAAGAAGGTGCGGCCGCTCGCGGGGGGCCTGGAGGCGTGGGTGGACGCCGGATACGAGGTCGAGATGTACGAGAGGGCGTCCTGACCCGCCCTAGCTCCCGGCGGGAACGACCACCGAATTCGCCACCAGCGACCACTCCTCGCGCGGACCCGGCGTCGCCGTCGATCCCGCGCCGGACTCCTCGTCGTAGTGCTTCGCCTCGTCGGCCGAGAGCAGTCGGCGGGAGAGGACACCCTCCACCACGACCGTTTTTCCCGCGAGGTCCTTCGGCACGAAGAACGCGTAATCCCGGAAGGTGACCCGGATCGAGCGGGCCCCCTCGGTGAGGACCATCCAGCATCCCTTGTGCTGACACACCTCGGCGGCCGGCGCTCGGACGGCGAGAGTCCGGCCCACGTTCGCTTCCGAGGTCGCCTGTTCGAGGGTCAGCGGCGCCGTCGTCAAGGCTCTCGGGCTG
>DATIBN010000232.1:0-19635 GCA_035457525.1 Thermoanaerobaculia bacterium
CGGCGCGTCGGGGGGCGTCGGCACCTTCGCGGTGCAGATCGCGAAATCGTTCGGCGCCGACGTGACCGGGGTGTGCAGCACGAGAAACGTCGAGATGGTCCGCTCGATCGGCGGGGACCGGGTCGTCGATTACACGCGGGACGATTTCACGAAGGAAGGACAACGCTACGACGTGATCGTCGACAACGCGGGCAACCATTCCGTGTCCGAGGTCCGGCGCGCCCTGAGCCCCGGAGGGATTTGCGTCGCGGTCGGCGGAAAATGGCTTGGCTACGTCCCTCTTCTCACCTCGATGATCAAGGCGGCCGTCTCGTCACGGTTCTCGGACCGGAAGATGCGAACGCTCCTGGCGAGGGGGAACCCGGCAGACCTCGCGACCCTGCGCGACCTCATGGAGGCCGGCAAGGTCAAGCCGGTCATCGACCGGCGCTACGGATTGAGCGAGGTCCCCGAGGCGATGCGGTACCTCGAGGAAGGACATGCCCGCGGAAAGGTGATCATCACCGTGCGGGAGGACGAGAACCCCGGCCGACCCTGATCGGCGCCGCCTCTTCACGAGAAACTGCCCGGCGCTCACGACCTCACGGTGCATGATCTCACCGTGAAATGAAGCGCCTGCTCCGGGTCGCCCTCGTCCTGCTCGTTCTCGTTGGCGTGGGCTCGGCCCTGCTCTATTTCCGCTTCCGTCACGACGTACGGGCCGCCCGGGAACGAATTGCGGCCGGCGGCAGGATCGCGAAAACGCCCTGCGGTCCGATCGAGTACGCCGAACAGGGCGAAGGTCGCGCCATCCTCGTGTCTCACGGGGCCGGCGGCGGCTGGGATCAGGGTCTGGCCATCAGCGAACGGTTGGGCGCGGGCTTCCGGATCATCGCGCCTTCCCGTTTCGGCTATCTGGGGACGCCCTATCCCGGCGACCCCTCGGCCGCGGCGCAGGCCGATGCGTATGCCTGCCTCCTGGACTCGCTGGGCGTCGCCCGGGTCGTCGTGATCGCTTTCTCGGCGGGAGGCCCGTCGGCGCTGCAGTTCGCTCTCCGACATCCCGCCCGCACCGAGGCGCTGATCCTGGTCTCCGCGATCAGCGACGGGAGCCTCGTCGATCCGCGCCCGGTCGATCCCTCAAAGGACCCGGCTCTCTCCACGATGCTCCACGACTTCCCGTTCTGGCTGATGGTCACATACTTTCCCGACCAGGTCCTCCGGTTCTTCGGGATGACGCGGGAGGCGCAGCGGCGCCTGACTGCGGAAGAACACGATCGCGCCGTCCGCGTCGTGCGCCTGATCCTGCCGATGCGGATGCGGGCGACCGGCAACTTCAACGATCCGGCGCACTGGTTCGAGCGCGGCGACTTCGCGTTGGAGGGCATCCGCGCGCCGACGCTCGTCGTCCACGCCCGGGATGATACGTTCGTAGCGTTCGCGCATGGCGAGTACACCGCACGGCACGTCCCGAATGCACGGCTCGCGTCGTTCGACTCCGGCGGGCACTTCGTGATCGTGCGGGATGCGGCGGCCGCGGAGATCGTGACGTTCCTGAGGCGGGTTGGAAAGTGAAGACGTCGGAAACTTCCGCGGCCGGTGGCGTGGGGGCCGGGCTCCCGGCGGACGAATTCACCCTCCGCGCCATCGTCGCGGGCGTGCTGCTCGGGCTCGTGTTCGGCGCGGCCAACGCGTACCTGGGGCTGCGGGTCGGCCTGACCGTCTCCGCCTCGATTCCGGCGGCGGTGATGGCGGTGGCGATCTTCCGCGTCTTCGGCCGCCGCGGCACGATCCTGGAGGCCAACATCTCGCAGACGATCGGGTCGGCCTCCACGTCGCTCGCCTCCGGAACGATCTTCACGATCCCGGCCCTCTTCCTGTGGGGAATGGCGCCGCCCTACCTCCAGGTGGTCGTTCTCTGTTTCCTGGGAGGCGTGCTGGGGCTCGCGGCGATGATCCCGCTGCGCCGGCTCCTCATCGTGGACGCGCGCGACGAGCTGCCCTATCCGGAGGGGACCGCCTGCGCCGTGGTCCTGAAGGCGACCAGCGGCGAGACGCGGGCCGGGACCTGGATCTTCCGAGGAATCGCCGTGGCCGCGGGGGTCAAGCTGGCGACGGGCCTTCTCTTCCTCTTTCCGAGCGACCTCTCGGCGAAGCTCCCCGTCCTTCCCAACGGAGTACTGAGCCTCGAGCTCGCGCCGGCGCTCCTGGGCGTCGGCTACATCCTGGGCTACCGGCAGTCGGGCGTGCTCGTGGCCGGGTCGCTCGTCTCGGCTCTCGTCCTGATCCCCCTCATCACCTGGTTCGGCGCCGGTCTCCCCGCTCCGCTCTTCCCCGAAACGGTGAAGCTCGTCTCGGCGATGAGCGCTTCGGAGATCTGGTCGCGTTACGTGCGGTACATCGGGGCAGGCGCCGTCGCGGTGGCGGGGCTGCTGACGGTCCTGAAGAACCTGCCGACGATGGGAGGGGCGTTCGCCGGGGTCGTGCGGGGCCTTTCGCGAAAGCGCCGGACGGAATCGGAAACCCTCGCAGCCGTTCCTTCGACGGACCGGGACCTCCCCGGGACGTTCGTGATCGGAGCGATCGTCTTCGTGATCGCCGTGGCCGCGCTGGTGCCGGGTGTCTTCGCCGGTGGGATGGGGCCCATCCCGCGGGCGGTGTGCGCCGCCGGCGTCGCCGTCTTCGGTCTCCTCTTCGTGACCGTCGCCGCGCGCATCGTGGGCATCGTCGGCGTCTCTTCGCAGCCGACTTCCGGCATCACGCTCGTCACGCTGCTCGGCGTCGCGTCCATCTTCGCGGCCGCCGGCTGGACGGATCCCGCGGCCCGCGCGGCGGTGCTGACGGTCGGGACCATCGTCGCCGTCGCCGCCTCGAAAGCCGGCGACATCTCGCAGGATCTGAAGACCGGCTACCTGGTGGGCGCCACTCCCGCGCGGCAGCAGCTCGGGCAGTTGATCGGCGCCGCCTTCGCGTGCTGGGCGGTGGCGGGAACGGTCCTCCTGCTCGGCGGCGCGTACGAGTTCGGTACGAAGGAGATCCCGGCGCCCCAGGCCGTGTTGATGAAGACGATCATCGAAGGGGTTCTCTCCGGCGAGCTGCCGTGGGGGCTCGTTCTCTCCGGAGGCGGACTCGCGATCGGCGCGATGCTCTGCGGCGTCTCCGGCCTCGCGTTCTCGATCGGCGTCTACCTCCCGCTCGCGTCGATGGCGCCGATCTATGTCGGGGGGTGTCTGCGCGCCTGGACCGAGCGCCGCCGGGCCGCCGCGCCGGGTGAGGGCGACCCGGGCATCCTCGCCGCGTCCGGTCTCGTGGCGGGCGAGGGTCTCGCCGGGGTGCTCGTCGCCGCCCTCGTCGCGTTCGGCGTCGCGCCGCGTTCCCTTCCCCCGCGGATCCCCGGCGCCGCCGGGGTGGCCGTCGCGACTGCCGTCCTCCTGGGCCTCGCCGCCTTCCTCATCCGCGCGGCAAGGCCCACATCGGCACGGCGGAGCGGCTCCGCCGGCTGATCCCGGCGGATCGAAAAAAGAATCGCCGGGAGTTTCCTCCCGGCGATGGATTTCACGGGTCGAGAAGAAGGCGTTACGACTTCTTCGCCGCGTACTGATCCGGGTTCTTCAGGAACTTCGCTTTGTCGTCCTCGGAGCAGAAGTAGTAGGTCTGCCCCTTGTAGGTGGCGGTCGTTGCGGTGGCCTTGTCCACTTCCATCCCGCAGACCGGATCGACGAGCTTCGCGGTCGCCGCCGCGCCCGAACCCATGCCCATCGTGCCGGCACCCATCTTCTCGCCGTGCATCTTGTGCATTCCTTCCATGCACGCCGACATCTGCGCCTTCATCTCGTTCATCGCCTTCTCGGCCGCTTCGACGTGGGTCCGCATTTCGGCCATCGTCCCGGCTTTCCGGGCCTCGGCGAGATGCGTGCTGACGTCCTCGCTCGCCTTCATCGCGGCCGAATGGTGCGTGCCACAGTCCATGTCGCCCATCCCGGACTTCTTGGCGTGATCGTGCGCGAGCGCAAACGATGCGACCGCGCTGAAGGCTGCAACGGCGAGCAGCCCCGGTGCTCCGATACGTCTGATCATTCTTCTCTCCTTGCGTTCAGTGTGAATGTGGTTCGCAGGCCTTCAACAATTCGCGGACGCCCGGAATTCCGCGCCCCTCCGCAGCGACAGCACCAGCCCCACGATCATCAGAACGAGGAGGATGACGTTCACAGCGAAGCCGGGCGGCCTCCCGACCCGGACGATGGGAATGACGTACAGAATCAGCCTTCGGCTCAGGTGTTCCAGCAGGAGCAGCGCGAACAGGAAAGGAATCATGCTGCGGTATCGAACGAGGACCAGCACACCGAGCGCGCAGAGCACGAAGTGGCCGAGCCCGAGGAGCGCGAAGAGCGTGACGATCGTCCGGGCGGCGGCGGGCGGGTACGTATCGAGAGGGATTCCGTCGGCGGACGACGCCACGTCGTAACCGTTGAAGATCGAGTTCAGGCTCATGATGGTCTTCAGCAGCACGAGGAGGGCGAGAACCCAGATCGCGAGCCTGTGACCCCGATACGTGTTGTCGATGGTCGGGGGAAGAAGCCGGCTGAGCATTGCTCCCTCGGTGACGCCGGCGTCAGCCCGAACGGCGAAGACGACCCGACGCCGTCAATTCGTCGGGAAGCCCCGCTTCTTCAGCAGCGCCGTGACGTCCGGATCCCGTCCGCGGAACTGGCGGTAGGCCTCCGCACGATCGACCGAGTTCCCCGGCGCGAGGATGAACTTTCGCATCTTGCCGGCGACGGTCGGATCGAACACGTTGCCCGCCTCGAGGAACGCCTCGCGCGTATCGGCATCCATGACCTCGGACCACAGGTAGCTGTAGTACCCGGCCGAGTACGAGTCGCTCGTGAACAGGTGGTTGAACTGCGGCAGGCGGTGCCGCATGGCGACTTCCTTCGGCGCGCCGATCTTCTGCAGGGTCTCGCGCTCGAACGCATCCGGATCCACCACGCCGTCGGGCTTCGTGTGCAGCTCCATGTCGACGATCGCCGACGCCAGGTACTCGACCGTCTGGTAACCCTGGTTGAACTTGCTCGAGGCGTCCACTTTCTTCACGAGCGCGTCCGGCATCGGCTTGCCGGTCTTGTAGTGCCTCGCGAACTTGTCGAGGATCGGCCGCGTCAACACCCACATCTCGTGGACCTGTGACGGGTACTCGACGAAGTCGCGCGGCGTCGTCGAGAGGCCGGGGTAGTTCACCTCGGACACAAGACTGTGGATCGCATGGCCGAACTCGTGGAACAGCGTCTCCGCGTCGTCGAGCGAGATCAGCACCGGCTCCCCCGCCCCGCCCCGGACGAAGTTGTTGTTGTTCGACGTGATCGGGGTGATCGTCCTGCCGGTGAAGGTCTCGTGTCCCCGATACCCCGAGGCCCACGCGCCGGACCGCTTGCCCTGCCGCGCGAAGTAGTCGCCGTAGAACAGGCCGACATGGGCGCCGGTCGTCTTGTCCTTGACCTCCCAGACGCGGACGCCTTCGAGGAAGACCGGCACCGTTCCGGTGATCTCGGTGAACGTCAGCCCGTACAACTGGCCGGCCATCTCGAACGAGCCGGCGATCATGTTGTCGAGCCCGAAGTAGGGCTTCAGCTCGTCCTGGTCGAGGTCGTACTTGGCCTTGCGGACTTTCTCGGCGTAGTACAGGTAGTCCCACGGCTCGAACGTCTTGATCCCGTCGCGCCGCGCCAGCCTCTCCATGTCCTTGACCTCTTCGGCGACGCGCGCGACCGCCGCGGGCCAGACGCGCATCATGAGGTCCTTCGCCTTTTCCGGATCCTTCGCCATCGTGTCGGCCATGCGCCAGTGCGCGTGCGTCGGGAAACCCAGGAGCTTCGCGCGATCCGCGCGCAGCTTGACGATGCGGGCGATGATCGCGTTGGTGTCGTTCTCCCCGCCGTTGTCGCCCCGGTTCTTGAACGCCTTCCAGACCTTCTCGCGCAGGCCGCGGCGCGACGAAGACGTGAGGAACGGATCGACGCCCGACCGCGTGTTGACCACCGCCCACTTGCCGGCGAGCTTGCGCTCCTCGGCCGCAGCCTTGTAGGTCGCGGTCAGGGACGGAGATAACCCGGCCAGGTCCTTCCTCGACTCGAGCACGGTCCAGGTGTTCTCGTCGGCCAGGACCCGGTTGCCGAAGTCGGTGAACAGCTCGGCCAGCTCTTCGTTGATCTTCCCGACCTTCGCCTTGTCCTCGGGCGACAGCTTCGCGCCGGCGCGCACGAAGCGGTCGTAGTTCAGCTCGACGAGCCGCCGCTGTTCGGGGGTGAGATTCGATCGGTCGCGGGCTTCGTAAATCGCGGCGACCCGCTCGAACAGCTTCGGGTTGAATGCGATCTTGTCGTACGCGGCGGCGATCTTCGGCGACCACTCCTTGTCGACGGCCTGCGCTTCGGGCGTGCTCAGATTGTTCGTCAGGATCGAGAACAGCGTCTGGGCCCGGTCCGTATGGCGGCCCGCATCCTCGAGAGGCACGAACGTGTTCTCGAAGGTCGGGGGTTCGGGATTCTCGGCGATGGCGTCGACCTCGGCGAGCAGGAGCGCGAGGCTGGTCTCGAACGCCTTCCCGAAGCCGGCGACGTCGAGCTTGTCCCAGGGCGGCACGCCGCCGTACGGTCCGGTCCACGCCTTCTGCAGCGGATCCTGGTCCGCGATTGCGGTGAGGCGCGCGACCTCGGCGAGCGCAACCTCGCGCGCGGACGGAGCGGCCGGTGCGGCGACCGGCGCCGGCTCGGCCGGTGCGGCCTGGGGCGGCGGCGGGTTGGTCGTGCAGGACACGAGGAATCCGATGCTAACGGCGATCAGCGACGAGCTGAGGAGGATCCTGGAATTCAGTTTCATGAGCGGACTCTACCGATTTGGCCCCCGAATACAATGAAGCGTTTTCGTCTCGGCCGCCGGCGAGACTTCATTGCAGGACGCCCAGCGCGTACCACCATCCCGTGACCGGTGACTTCCGGTAGAGCACCGTGCGTGGGCGGCCGCGGAACGTGTAGGTGACAGTCCCTTCACTGTTCGCCAGTATCTCGGTGAACGCCTTCCGCATGCCCTCGTCTCCCAGCCGCATCGGCTCGGTGAACACCATCGCCGGGTCCGAGTGCAGGGCGCCCCTCGGCGTCGAGTCGATGGCGAAAAAGAGCAGGTCCTCTCCCAGGTCACCCATCTCCTGACGCACGACCTCGCCCAGCCTGTCCAGATGCACCGAGCCGCCCAGCACGCCAACGACGGTGTTGCCGCGGCTGCGCACCGGGACCGCCACGATCGCGGTGTTGCGGTTCGTGGAGCGACTGACCACCAGATCGCCGATGACGACCTGTCCCGAGAGCACGCGGGGGAAATACGGACGGTCGGAAAGCTTACCGGCGGCGCGCCCCTCCGCCGCGGTCCAGTAGGATCCATCCGGCTGCGCAAACCAGAGGACGGCGGGCACGGTCGTCGGTGTGAGGCCGGCCAGCGGGCCACGGATGCGCTCCCATTCTCCCGAGCGGGCATCGTCGGTCGTGGCGAGGAACCCCAGCAGGTCCGCCAGCTTCTTCAGGTGAGCGTCGCTCAACGCCATGAAAGAGTGAAGCGCGACCCGTCCATCGACGGTGAACGTCGGCGCCGCGCGCGGCACACTCGTCTTCATCTGCGCGGGAGCGTTTGCGAGGCCTCCGGCGAGCGAGCGGACACCGGTCACCACGAGGACCGCGGAGAGTGCGAGCACGAATCCCCTGGCCCTGGGCATTTGGTCGTCTCCTGTCGGCGGGTTCAAACCACTCGCGTGCCCCGGAACGGGGCAAGCCCCCCTGGGGCCGCCGGACGACGCTCGAGCCTAGCGCGCCGGACGACTCGCCGCGTGGTGTGGATTAACCACCTTCGGAGGCTTTGCCGCGGCCCGGTTCAAGTGCGGCCGGCGCGATGGACGAGCGCCGCGCGATCAAGACGCTGCTGCGGCCGTAACCCGCCTCTGCGTCCACTCGAGATCAGATCGGTCCGCGAGAGCGCCGCAGCCGGACCGCCGCGAACAGGAATACCGCGGTGACGGCCAGGCCGATCCACAGGCCCGGGCGAGTCAGGTATTCGACCGGGGAGTGTGGTCCCAGCATGTCCATCGTCATCCGGCCTCCGGGCGTCATGGAGCCCGGGTCGCCCCCGAAGCGGTACCGAATCACATCGGCGAAATGTGAACTGTTGAAAGCAATCCTTTCGACGAAACCGATCGCGATGGGCGGGAGCAAGGCCCAGAGAAACGGGGCGCGGTTCGCCCACGCCGACACCATCAGAAGCCATCCGTAGAACGGCGCGTACCAGATGCCGTGGTACACCACGAGGTGGCCGAAGTTGATCAGAGTCGTCTCGAAGAACGGGACGTGCTCCCACAACGTCGCGGGGCTCATGCCGCTGCCCGCGAGCACGGCGCTGCTCGCCAGCAGCATGACCCACTGGGTCGCCACGGTGGCCGCGAACGCCACCAGCGGAATCACCAGGATTGGAATGCTCGCCTTGGAGATTACGGTCGTGAGATCGGAGACCGGCAACGATTTCCAGAAAAGGATGCTGCGATCGCGGCGCTCCCCGTAGAACGCATCGAGACAGTAGACCACCGCGACGAGAAGCTCGGCGGCCATGAGCATGAGGGCGGCGATCAAATAGGGCTGCTGGATCGCCGCACGCTGCTGCATCAGGGAAAGAGCCTGGGCGGCACGCACCTTGTCCGCCAGGCGGACGAGAGAAATGAAGAAGCCGAACAGGAAGACCGCGGCGACTGCCAGCGGCGCAAGGTAGATGGAACGGTTCTCCCAGAGCTCGCGCCGCACCGACCAGAACAGACGACGCAGCGGCGAGATCTCCACCGGCGCCACCTCCGACCGCGACACCGATTCCGCCATCACATCCGTTGGACCATTCACTGGATCGCTCCTTGTCCTTGTGTCCGCGCTGTGCGGCTGCTCATGACGGCGACGAACAGATCGGCCACGCCGGGCGTCCGCACGTCGCCGAGAGCCGCCAGTTGCTGCCGATCCAGGCCCTCGAACAACAGGACGCTGCGGCCGATCCCCTGTCGCTCGTGAATGGGATTGAGGGCTCGTGCCGCCGCGAGTTTGTCGGGATGCACCGACACCTCGCGATATCGCGACTCGACCTCCTCCATGCTCCGGCGGAACACGATACGCCCGCGGTCGATGAACACGAGGTCGGTCAGGATGTGCTCGACCTCCTCGACCTGGTGCGTGGCCACGACGACCGTGCGGCTGCGCTCGAAATAGTCGGTGAGCAGCGAATCGTAGAACTGCTTCCGATACAGGATGTCGAGGCCGAGCGTGGGCTCGTCGAGCACCAGCAGCCGCGCGTCGATGGCCATCACCACGGCGAGGTGCAGTTGCGTCACCATGCCCTTCGACAGTTCCCGGACCTTGCTCGCCGGCCGGATTGTGGTCTTCGCCAGCAACGCTTCCGCTTTGGCGCGATCGAACCGCGGATGAACGCCGACGAGGTAGTCGAGCGCCTGCGAAACCCGCATCCAGCGCGGCAGGACGGCGACATCGGCGATGAAGCACGCGTCGCGCATGAGTTGATCGCGTTCGGTCCAAGGGTCGCGCCCGACGACCTGGAGTTGCCCTTCGTACGGCGTGAGTCCGACGATCGCGTTCAACGCCGTGGTCTTGCCCGCGCCGTTGGGCCCGATGAGGCCGAGGATGCGGCCCTCCTCGACCTGCAGATCGATGCCGTCGAGGGCGACGGTCGCACCGTACGTCTTCCGGAGCCCGCGGGCTTCTATGTAGGCCATGGGTTCAGCGCTCCTCCTCGGAAGAATGCGGCGGGCCGGACTCTGGCGGGGCGGCATCCGAGGCCGGCTCGCCGGGCGCGGCGCGCAGCAGCTCTTCCGCCGTCAGGCCGAGCCGCCGGATGGTCTCGGAGATCCGGGGCCACTCGTCGCCCAGAAACCGCTGGCGCTCCCCCTGCAGCAGCAGATCGCGGGCGCCGGAGTTGATGAACATGCCGAGGCCGCGCCGCGTCTCCACGAGTCCTTCCTCGACCAGGTGCTGGTAAGCCTTGAGGACCGTGAGCGGATTGACCCGGTACTCGGCCGCCACCGTGCGCACCGAGGGCAGCGGGTCGCCTTCTTTGAGGACCCGGTCGAGAATCATGGCGACGACGAGGTCCCGCAGCTGCCGGTAGATCGGCTGGCTGTCATTCCACTCACGGCCCATCAGCGGACCAGATCACATTCCGCTGGGCGTGCTCGCCGCATTCGTGCGCTGCGCCTCGAAGTGCGCTCGGACCGACTTTTCGCCCGGCATCATGTACGTCCAGTCTTCCGTATGGTGGTTCTCGTCGATGAAGGTGAACTTTGCGCGGTGCATGTGGCCGTGCTGGTTGCCGCCGGAGAGATCGAGAAACTCGAACTCGAGAGTCTTGCCATCCGGCGAAAGCTTCCCGACCATACGCGGCCGGTTGCCGGCGTCGCAATAGTGCGTCAGGACCAGGCGGTCCTCGTCGCGGTAGAACATCGTGACCGGATGGTCGGGTCGACCCGAGATCGACATCTCGTGCACCAGCGCGTTGCCCATGGACGTTACGCGCAGCGAAAGCTGGGCGAAGTTGCCGTCCACGCTCGGTTCCGACGGGAAAGTGGTCAGGCGGCCGACCCACGAACCGTCGAGCGTCTTCAGCCGGTCGAACGCCTTCTGGGATTCCGAACGTGCCACTTTCTCCGAGGCGGGGGGCTTGTGCATGTCGGACTGCCCGTAAGCCCGGGTGGCGAGCGACATCAGCAGCATGCAGAGGACAGAGTGAAAGAGTCTCATCGTTTTCTCCTTTCCAGAGTGTTATAGCTAACTATAACACCGACTCACTTGTCAAGCCCTCTGAGCCATTCCGACGTATCCTCACTGAAAATAAGGCATTTCTTGATGGCTTCCCGAAGTCAACGGGGGCATAGGACATCGCACGACGCCGGCTTCGCATCTGCGCGCACGAAAGCGAATCGCCGAGACGGGCGGGTCTCGGCGACTTATCGACCGGGTCGCGTTGGAAGGATTGACCGCCCGGCTGCGGCCGAACGAGAGAGTCGTTACCGGTGCCCACCCAGAGGTGGTGGAGCGGCGCGTCGGTGCGGATCATTCATCGAGGCCTGGGAGGCGCTGCGGGGGATCCGATCCGCCGCCAGCAATGGCGCGCGTTTCAGCGGAATTTAACCGGGAGGGAGAAAATGTGCCCGAATGCCTCTTTCCGCCGGCTCCCGGCTCGGACCCTACGAGATCGTCTCGCCGATCGGCGCGGGCGGCATGGGAGAGGTCTACCGGGCTCGCGACGTTCGGCTGCACCGCGAAGTCGCGGTCAAAGTCCTGCCGGGGTCCTTCGCCGACGATCCTGACCGGTTGCGCCGCTTCGAGCAGGAGGCGCGCGCCGCGTCGGCTCTCAACCACCCGGGCATCCTGACAATCCACGACTTCGGCGAGCACCAGGGCTCGCCCTACGTCGTCTCGGAGCTGCTCGAGGGTGAGAACCTGCGCGAGCGGACCGCGGGCGCGCCGCTCTCCGTTCGAAAGGCGCTCGATTACGCGGCGCAGATCGCGCACGGCTTGGCGGCGGCGCACGAGCGCGGGATCGTCCACCGGGACCTGAAGCCCGAGAACCTCTTCGTGACGAAAGACGGCCGCGTCAAGATCCTCGACTTCGGCCTGGCCAAGCTGACACAGCCGGAACGGCCGGGGCTTTCGATGACCGAGGTTTCCACCCGGACTCCAGGAACCGAGCCCGGCGTCGTGATGGGGACGCTCGGCTACATGTCGCCCGAGCAGGTGCGCGGCCAACCCGCCGACCACCGCTCGGACATCTTTTCGTTCGGTGCCGTCCTCTACGAGATGTTCTCGGGCAAGCGCGCGTTCGCCGGCGGCTCGGCCGCCGACACGATGTCGGCGATCTTGCGGGAGGATCCGCCGGAGCTGACGACCGCGGAGCCGTCGCTTTCGCCGGCGCTCGACCGGATCGTCCGGCGCTGCCTGGAGAAGGACTCACAGCACCGCTTCCACTCGGCCGACGACCTCGCCTTCGCGCTGGAGTCGGTGACGGGAATGTCGGGCGCGCTCGCCAGGCCATTGGAGGTCCCGGCGGTCGCGGTTCCGGCGGGAAAGCGCCGGCCGGCGGTCGTTCGGTCCGGCGCGGCGGCGCTCCTCATTCTGGCGCTGGCCGCCGCTGCCGCATGGCTCGCGGGCTACCGCCTCGTCCGCTCGGGGGCGGGCCGGCCGGCCGCGACGGGCGCCATCGCGGGCGCGACGTTCCAGCCGCTGACGACGCAGTCCGGCGTCGAACTTTTCCCGACCATTTCGCCCGACGGCAAGACGGTCGTCTACGTCGGCTACTCGTCCGGCAACGCGGACCTCTACCTTCAGCGCGTCGACGGCCGCAACGCGATCAACCTGACCCGCGACACTCCCGAGGACGACATTCAGCCGGCGTTCTCTCCCGACGGCAGCCAGATCGCGTTCCGCTCGGAGCGTGGAGGCGGCGGCATCTTCCTGATGGGTGCGACCGGCGAGTCCGTCCGCCGGCTGACGGATTCCGGCTTCAACCCGGCGTGGTCTCCGGACGGAAAGGAGATCGTCGTCGCGGACGAGGGCATCCAGACACCGCTCTCCCGCAACGTGAAAAGTCGTCTCTGGGCGGTCGATGTCGCGACGGGCGCAAAGCGAATCGTGACGCGGGGAGACGCCGTCGAGTCGAGCTGGTCGGGAGACTCCGTTCAGCCGAGCTGGTCGCCCCATGGGCATCGGATCGCCTACTGGGGTCACCGTCCAGGTCACCACCGCGACATCTGGACGGTCCCGGCGGTTCCCGTCGCCGGCGCCAAGCCGGGAGCGGGCGAGGTCCCGGTCACCGAAGACCCGGGCGTCGACTGGAATCCGGTCTGGTCGCCGGACGGCGCCTGGCTCTACTTCTCGAGCGACCGCAACGGGACGATGAACCTGTGGCGGGTCGGGATCGACGAGAAGACCGGCAAGGTCCTGGGGAAGCCCGAGCCCGTGGTCGCGCCGTCCCGCTGGGTCGGTCACTTGAGCATTGCAGCGGACGGGCGGCGGATGGTCTATGCGTCGCTGGACGAGACCTCGATCGTCGAGCGCGTCCCCTTCGACTCGGTGGGCGGACGTGTGTCGGGGGAGCCCGCGCCGCTTCTCGCCGGCGCTCTACTCGTGCGCGAGATCGGCATCTCTCCCGACGGAAAGTGGATCTCGTTCAGCTCGCGCGGGACGCGCGAGGACCTTTTCGTCGCTTCCGCGGACGGCTCGTCGCTGCGGCAGCTCACCAGCGACGCTTTCCGGGAGCGTGGCGCCGACTGGTCCGCCGACGGAAAGCGGATCGTGTTCTATTCCGACCGGACCGGCCGCTGGGAGTTCTGGAGCATCCACCCGGACGGCAGCGCTCTCACGCAGTTGACGCGCGAAACGGTCGACCCGTGGAGCGCCCGCTGGTCGCCCGACGGCGCCCGGCTGGCGTACCCGGACGGCACCAACACTTATTTGGTGCCGCTCGGCCGGCCGCTGGGAACGGAAAGGCCGGAGCCTCTTCCGCGATTCGACGCGGCCGGCGACGCCTTCGCGGTGAGCTCCTGGTCTGCCGACGGCCGCGCACTCGCCGGTACGGTCAGCCGGCCGGATGGCTCGGAGATTCCGGGCGTCGTCGTCTACCAGTTCGACTCCGGACAGTACCGGCGACTGACGGATTTCGGCGACGACGCGCACTGGTTGAGCGACGGTCGCCGACTCCTCGTGGGTGATTCCTCGAGCGGAAGGATCTCTCTCGTCGACGCCGCCTCGGGGAAGTCTGTCCTCGTGGTCGACGCGCTACGCCTCCGACCCGGTGAGAGGAGCGGGAGTGGCATCGGCGTGTTCCGGGCGAAGTTCGGAGTGTCGCGCGACGACCGGACGATCTTCACGGTGCGGGACCACAGCGAGGCGGACATCTGGCAGGTCGAGCTCGAGGGATCGTCCTCCTCTGTCTCCCGCTAGGAATCGTCGGATTCGGATGCTGAGACAATGGATTCGAACGCCCGACTTTCGCCCGACTTGAAAAAAAAAGGAGTCAGGCGCCTTCGCCTAACTCCTTCGAGATCTTGGTTGCGGGGGAAGGATTTGAACCTTCGACCTTTGGGTTATGAGCCCAACGAGCTACCAGGCTGCTCCACCCCGCGTCGGTGGACGCGCACCTTAACGAATCGCGTGAAGCGGGTCAAGCGGGACGACCCTCACCCCAACCCTCTCCCCGCACGCGGGGAGAGGGGGAACTCCGAGGTGGATGATCCCTCCTCCCCGCAAGCGGGGAGAGGGAACCTCAAGGGTCATTTGGGCGGCGGCAGTTCTTCTTTCCGCTCGAGGGACGCGCGGTCCCACTTGCCCAGGTCCGCCGCGGCGTTGTACGTGTCCTCGAGGAACGTGAGCAGTTCGGCTTCGGGGTCGGCGGCGCATCGCACCGCGTCGTAGGGCAGGATCCACTCCCCCATCTCCGCCGGCCAGCTCGCGGCCGGGTTTCGCATGATCGCCGACTCGTAACCCTCCGGCTTTGGATGGCAATAGGCAAAGAACGCCGCGTCCGCGCACGGTCCCCCGACCGTCCCCGGCCAGAAGCCAAACGCCGCATGCTCCTGGAAAGATCCATCTCGACTGACCCACAGCGGCATGTGCGGCATCTTCATGTTCATCGGCGGGGCCGGACGGCCCGAGAAGAGCGTCAGGTTGAGGTCGAAGCTCCCCCAGAAGAAGTGCACCGGGCTCGCCTTGCCCAAGAACGTCGAGCGGAACTTCTGGAACACGCGGTGCGACGACGCGAGCGCGCGCCAGAAGCGCTGCGCGTACTCGGGATCGTAGGACTCGTGCGCCGTATCCCGCGTCAGGTCGATCGTCTCCCCCGGCAGCTCGACCGCGTGCGGGTGGATCGTCACGGGAAGCTCCAGGTCCTTCAGGACCCCCGCGAGCTCCTGGTAGAAGCTTGCGACCGTCCGCGGGCGGAGCATCACCGTCTCCCGGTCGCCCTCGACCGTCGTCACCAGGACCGCGTGGTCGATGAAGTCGAAATCGATCTGGAAGATCCGTTCGCCGCAAGGAACGAGCGACGTCGTGAGGCCGCGCGAGGTCACGTAGAGCGTCGTGTTCCACGAGTGGTTGATCCACGGCGTCTGCACCAGCCGGATTTTTCCGACGATCTGGGTCCAGAGGTGCAGTGTGTCGCGCGTCTCCGCCCACGCGGCGAGCGGGAGCTCGGGCCAGGCGACCAACGAGCTCATGAGGCCGGCTCCGGCTCCAGGAAGAGCTCGTCCACGTAGCACCAGAGCCAGTCCTCGCCGGGCTCGAAAGAGCGGACGATGGGGTGCTTCGTCGCCCGGAAGTGCTTCGTCGCATGCTTGTTCTTCGACGAGTCGCAGCACCCGACGTGCCCGCACTCCATGCAGAGCCGCAAGTGCACCCAGGTGTCGCCGATCTTGAGGCAGTCTTCGCAGCCGTCCGCGCTCGGCGTGACGTCGCGGATCTCGGAAAGGTGTGTACAGCTCATGCCGGCCTCCGCGTGCACGTATGCGGCCAAATATCCTCTGTCATTCCGAGGAGCGAAGCGACGAGGAATCTCTCGCTCGTCAAGGGAGAGATCCTTCGCTTCGCTCAGGATGACAGGCTAATACCTATGCCGCCCACCGGCGGCCGGGTTCAGCGCGGCGCCGCGGGAGCCGAAGGAAGGGTCGCGGTCGGCCGGCTTCCGGGCGAGGGCGCGGGCGTCGGCTTTTCTCCCGACAGGCTGCCCGGTGGATACAGAAGGACGAGGTCCGCGGGATCCACGAGGTTGAGCTCCTCGCGCGCCACCTTCTCCGCCGGGAACTCCTCCCGGTTCGCCGCTTCGATCGCCGCATTCAACCGTGCGTTCTCGGCGCGGGCCTCGGCGATCTTCACGTCGAGCTCCTTCAGATCGACTTTCGCCTTGCGCAGCTCCATCACGCGGCGGTCCGTGGCGAGCAGCCCGCCGAGCAGGAGCGCCGAGACGGCGAGCGACACGAAGAACGCGGCCACGGGACGGGGCTCGCGCGCCGGCTTGGCCCGCTTGCGCTCGGTCACGACGGAAACGCTCCGCGCCCGGCGAAGACGCCCGCCTCGGCGAGGTCCTCCTCGATCGCGAGCAGCCGGTTGTACTTCGCGAGCCGCTCGCCCCGCGACGCCGACCCCGTCTTGATGAGGCCGGAGTTCACCGCGACGGCGAGGTCCGCGATCGAGTCGTCGGTCGTCTCTCCCGAGCGGTGCGAAACGACCGTCCGGTAACCGGAGGTCTGCGCGAGCTTCACGGTCTCCAGGGTCTCGGTGACCGTGCCGACCTGGTTCAGCTTCACGAGGACCGCGTTGCCGATCCCGTCGGCGATTCCCCGCGCGAGGATCTCCGGGTTCGTGACGAAGACGTCGTCGCCCACGAGCAGGATCTTTCCGCCGAGCCGGCGCGTCGCCTCGATCCACCCCTTGCGGTCGTTTTCGGCGAGCCCGTCCTCGATCGAGGCGATCGGGTAGTCGCGCACGAGCGCTTCCCAGAACGCGATCATCCCGGAGGAGTCGAGCGTCTTGCCCTCCCCCTCCAGCACGTACTTGCCGCCGCGGTAGAACTCGGACGCCGCCGGGTCGAGCGCGATGACGACGTCGTCGCCCGCGCGGTACCCGGCCTTGCCGATTGCCTCGACGAGCAGGTCGAGCGCTTCGCGGGACGAGCCGATGTCGGGCGCGAATCCCCCCTCGTCCCCGACGCCCGTCGAGAGACCGCGCCTGTTCAGGATCGCCTTCAGCGCGTGGAACGTCTCGACCCCCGCGCGCAGCGCCTCGGCGAACGAGTCGAAGCCGACGGGGCAGATCATGAACTCCTGCGGGTCGAGCTTGTTGTCGGCGTGCGCTCCGCCGTTGATCACGTTCATCATCGGGACGGGGAGCGTGAGAGCGCCGGCGCCTCCGAGGTATCGGTAGAGCGGCAGCCCCGACGCCTCCGCCGCCGCGCGCGCGACCGCGAGCGAAACCCCGAGGATCGCGTTCGCGCCGAGGCGTCCCTTGTTGGGCGTACCGTCCAGTTCGATCAGGATCCGGTCGACGAGCGCCTGGTCCCGGCCGTCGGCGCCCTTGAGCTCGCCGGAGATCTCGCCGTTCACGTTCGCGACGGCTTTCAAGACCCCCTTGCCGCCGTAGCGCTTCTTGTCGCCGTCGCGGAGCTCGAGCGCCTCGCGCTCGCCCGTCGAGGCTCCGGAAGGAACTCCGGCGCGCCCGGTTGCGCCGCCGGAGAGCAGCACTTCGACTTCGACCGTCGGGTTTCCGCGCGAGTCGAGGATCTCGCGGGCGTAGATGTCCTCGATCGCGAAGGTCAAGCGATCAATTCCCGGGCCGCGCGCGCGAGCGCCGCGACCTCTTCCTCCGATTTCGCTTCCACGTAAAGTCGCGCGAGGGGCTCCGTGCCCGACTCTCGAATCAGAATCCACGAACCGTCGTCCAAAAGCAACTTGATTCCGTCGAGCCGGTTGACCGACGCCACGGCGCGGCTGCCGACGCGGTCCGGCGGCGACCCGCGGATTGAAGCGAGGCGCGCCTTCTCCTCCGGCGAGAGCGGCAGGTCGACGCGGGTCGAGCGGAACGGCCCGACGGCGTGGTCGAGCTCCGCCGAGAGCTGGGAGATCGTTCTTCCCGTCGCGCCGCACATCTCCGCGACGAGCAGGTCCGCGAGGATGCCGTCCTTCTCCGGAACGTGCCCCTCGACCGTCAGGCCCGCGCTCTCCTCACCTCCGAAAATGATCTCGCCCGCGATGAGCTTCTCCCCGATGTATTTGAATCCCACGGGCGTCTCGTAGCACGGGACGCCGAAGAGTGCGGCGACCGCGTCGAGCGCGTGCGTCGTCGCGACGCTCCGGGCGACGCCCCCCCGGCGCCCCTTGCGGCCGAGGAGGTCGTGGAGCAGCAGCGCGAGGACGGCGTTCGGAGAGACATAGAGGCCCTGCTCGTCCAGCACCCCGAACCGGTCGGCGTCGCCGTCGCACGCGAGCCCGAGCCGCGAGCCCGAGCGCCGGACCTCCTTCGCGAGGCCGACGAGCTCCTTCTCCCCGCACTGCGGCGACTCCCCTCCGAAGAGCGGATCGCGCTTCGCGTTCAGACGCGACAGAGCGACGCCGCACCCTTCCAGGAACGCGTCCAGGAAACCGGAGGACGTCCCGAAACGGAAATCCAGCGAGAAGTGCGGGTTGCCGGCGGCGACGTTGGAGGAGTCGACCTTGCGGCCGAGGTCTGCGAGGTACTCGGGGACGGGATCGAAGGAGACGGGGACGGACGAGCTGTCCGGGGCCGCGACGTCGGGCAGCTCCGCGAGCGCCTTTTCGATCCTCTGCGTGATTTCGGGAAGCGCGGGAGCGCCGTCGCTCGTGGAGAATTTGATCCCGAGATAGCGTGGAGGGTTGTGACTGGCCGTGAAGTTGACCGCGCCGGCGGCGCCGCGCCTCCGGATCTCGAAGGCGAGCGCCGGGGTGGGGACGGGCCGCGAGACGACCTCGGCGTGCAACCCTTCGCGCGCGAGGATCCGCGCGGCCTCCGCGGCGAACCGCTCGGCGAGGAAGCGCGTGTCGTAGCCGACGAGGACGAGGCCTCCGCCATGGCCGTCCTCCGAGAGGACTCGCGCGATCGAGGTGATCACTCGGCGGGCGTTGGCGAACGTGAACTCCTCGGCGATCACGGCGCGCCAGCCGGACGTTCCGAAACGGATGGGCGTCATTCGGCGGTCAAGCTAACACGCGCGGCGGCGGTTCTCATCGCCGCGGTCCTCACTCTCGCCTGCTCCGGGAACAGCGCGACCTCCGATCCCCCCGCACCCGCGCTCGAGATCGTCGCGCCGATCCTGGATTCTCCGATCGTCGACCGGATGCCCCCGGTCGATGCGCGGCCGCTCGACCCGGTGAAGCTCGCCGTACTCGACCGCATCAACCGGGACCGGGCGGCGGAGGGCGTCGGGCCGGTTTTGTGGGACGACGCGGCCTCGCGGGTCGCCGACGAGTACTGCCGGAACCAGATCCGCGAGCGCACGAGCGGGCACTTCCTGACCGACGGGGTGCCGCCTTACGCGCGCACATCCTTCGCGGGCATCTTCGGAATGCAGTACGAGAACGCGGTCACGTGGAGGACGACGGCCTCCGGGTTCGACGAAGGAGTCCTGTCGCTCGCCCTCCAGTCGCACGCCGAGATGCTGGCGGAACAGCCCCCGAACGACGGCCACCGGCGAACGATCCTCGATCCCGCGGCCACGCACGTCGGCGTGGGTTACGCCATCGTTGGCGGCAGCTTCCGCATGGCGCAGGAGTTCCTGACCCGCCACCTCGAGTTCCTGAGAGTGGAGCGGCTCCCCTCCCGGCCGGTCGCCCTCTTCTACGGCGCGCCCGTGACCGGCCGCATCCTCCAGTTCGTGACGGTCGGCTGGGAGCCTTCGCCCGCGCGCCTGACGCGCGAAGAGGCGAGCAGCCGGACGAGCTACTCGTACCCGCCGCCGGTCTTCGCCTTCGTGGAGGAGGGGAACGTCTCGCTGAAGGTGGCGGGCACCGTGACGTCCGACCGGATCCGCTGGACGGGACCGCGCGAGTTCACGTTCCGGTTCACG
>DATIBN010000233.1:0-35683 GCA_035457525.1 Thermoanaerobaculia bacterium
CGCGACGAAGCGGTCCGGCGAGAGCCGGGTCTCCCGGACCAGGTCGCGCAGCGCCGGAGAGCGGCGGAGGCGCCGGAGGCGGACCGTGGGGAATCCCGTCACGAGCGTGAATCTAGCAGGTTGCTCAGCCGTGCGGACCGCGGTCGGCGAGTATTCCGGCGATCCGGGCGACCGTCTCGAACGTGGGGGGCTGGGCGATCTCGACGCGCGCGACCCGCCTCGCCTGGAGCGCCTTGCGCGTCGCGTCACCCAGCGCGATCGCGATCGTGCGCGTCAGGCGGGCGCGCGCGAGCTCTCCGGCGCCGTCGAAGAGCCACCGCGCCGCCGAGGGCGACGTCGTGCAGAAAGCGACGAGCGATCCCCCGGTGATGGCCGAATCGAGCTCCGGGTCGTACGGGAGACCCACCTTCCGGTACAGCAGGATCGAGGCGACGTCGGCCCCGCGCCGGCCGAGCTCGCTCGCGAGCTCCGGTTCGGCGTCCTCTCCCCGGGGCAGGAGAACCCGGGTCCCCGAAAGGTCCCGCGGCAGCTTTGCGAGCATCCGCCGGACCGACCCGCCGCCTTCCTCGACCTCCACGGAAAGACCGGAGCGGAAGCGCTCGGCGGTCGAGGGCCCCACCGCGAGCACCCGGCCGGGAAGGATCGAGAGAAGGTCGTCGCGCGCGAGGAAACGGTCGGCCGCGGGACGGCTCGTGAAGATGGCGAGATCGAACGGGCCGGGCACGGATTCGGCAGGCAGGGTCTCGATGGCGTGGCTCCGGCGCTCGATGACCTCGATCCCGGAGTCGAGCGCCGACGGAAAGGCGCGCTCTCCCGACCGGACGACCAGGAGCTGCGCGGTCACGTCACCCCCGGGCGAGCGCAATCAGCTCGGCCGCGCCTCGCGCGATGAGCCGGCGCGCGACTTCGGCGCCGAGCGCTTCGGGGTCGTCCGCGGCGCTCTCCGACTCCTCCCGGAGCGTGCGGGAGCCGTCCGGCGCGAAGACAGCTGCCGTGAGGACCAGTCGAGCTCCATCCGTGCGCGCGAGCCCCGCGACCGGTGCGCGACACCCGGCTTCGAGCAGAGCCAGGAGCGCGCGCTCCGCATCGACGGCGCGGTGCGACGGCGGGTCGTCGAGGCGGGCGACGAGATCGCGCACGGCGGCGTCGTCGCGGCGCGCGACGATCGCGAGCGCGCCCTGCCCGATGGCCGGGAGCATCACCGACGGAGAAAGCACCTCCGTGATTTCGTCGAGGCGCTGCAGGCGGGCGAGCCCCGCCCGCGCGAGAACGATCGCGTACCAGCGCCCCTCCCGGAGCCGCCGGATGCGCGTGTCGACGTTGCCGCGCGACTCGATCACCTCGGCGTCCGGACGGGCCATCAGGATCTGGGCGCGCCGCCTCGGGCTCGACGTGCCGACGCGGGCGCCTCGAGGCAGCGATTCGAGGGAGCGGCTGTCGCGGGAAATGAGGACGTCGCTCGGGTCCTCGCGGGGTGGGACCGCCGCGAGGACGAGCCCTTCCGGGAGAACCGACGGCAGGTCCTTCAGGCTGTGCACCCCGACGTCGATGCGGCCCTCGAGGAGGGCTTCGTCGATCTCGCGGGTGAAGAGGTCCTTCCCCGTCATCGGCGCCTCCGCGCGCGAAAGCCGATCTCCGGACGTCCGGATGGGAACGACCTCGACCTCGGCGTGGCGGCCGAGCGCCGTGGCCACGAGGCCGGTCTGCGCGAGTGAGAGCGCGCTGCCGCGGGCGCCGATTCGGATTCTCACGGCGGAGATGGCACCTTCGACCGGATCCCTATTCCCGGTCGAGATCGAAGAGGTGGCGGATGGCTTCCGCCCGATCCAGCTTCCGGGACGGATCGGCCTCGGATTTCAGCCTCCGCATCGGCTCGTGCAGAAGCTTCGCGACGATCGAGTCGGCCAGCGGCCGGAGTCGTTCCCGGTCCTCGGCGGTCAACCGGCCGAGCTCCCCGTCGCGGATTTCCTCCAGCCGACGCTTCAGGTCCGTCACCGTGGGGATCACCGAAAGGTTGCCGTACCAGGCGAAGAAGCGCTCCAGCTCTTCCTCCAGGATCCCTTCCGCCCGCGGGATCTCGCGGGCGCGGCGGCGGCGATTCTCGGTGGCGATGTCCTGGAGGCCGTCGAGGTCGTAGACGAAGACGTTGTAGAGGCCCTTCACGCCCGGATCGATGTCGGGCGGCATCGCGAGATCGAGAAAGAACATGGGCCGTCCCTTTCTCTGTCGCATCGCCGCCTCCACGTGGCTCCGGTGAACGACCGGTTGCGGGCTCGCGGTCGTCCCCACCACCACGTCCGCCGTCGAGATCTCCACGGGCACGCTTTCCCACGGGATCACGCGGGCGTTCACGCGGGCCGCGAGCTCCTCGGCGTGCTCGCGGGTGCGGTTCGCGATGACGAGGTCCCGCAGGCCGGCCTCCAGAGCGTGCCGCGCGAAGAGTGTCCCCGTCTCGCCGGATCCCAGCAGGAGGAGGGTCCGCTCGCCGAGATCCCCGAAGACCTTGTCCGCGAGCTCGACCGCGATCGAGGCGACCGAGAGCGGATGGACGGCGATCTCCGTCTCCGTCCGGACGCGCTTGCCCGCCCGTACCGCGCTTTCGAAGAGCCGGTGGAGCACCGCACGGCTCGACCCCGTCTCGCGTGCGATCGAGAGGGCCTGCCGGACCTGGCCGAGGACCTCGCTCTCGCCGATCGCCATCGAGTCGAGCCCCGCGGCGACCCGGAAGAGGTGGCGCGCCGCTTCCGTTCCGAAGCGGCGGAAGCCGGCCTGCTCGAGCACTCCGCGGTCGAGGCCGCGCCACTCCGACACGAATCGGGCGAGCTCGTCGCCGCACTCTTCCCCGGCCGCCAGGCCGTAGATCTCGCTCCGGTGACACGTGGAGACGATCACGCTCTCGGCCACGACGCCTTCACCCAGGAGCCGGCGCAGCCCGTCGCGCACTTCCTCCGCGGTGAATGCCACGCGCTCCCGAACGGCGCCGTTGGCGCCGCGGAAGTCCCACCCGAGGACGACGAGGCGGGCGTCGTGCGCTTCGATCATCGGAAGACGTGGGACTGCGACAGGTAGAGGTTCACGAACGTGTAGGAGAAAAGGACGAGGATGAAGCCGACGATCGAGAGCAGGGCGACACGGGGCCCCGCCCAGCCGCGCCGGTCCATCCAGAGCACGGCGCCGTAGACCGCGATCGTGATGAGAGCAAACAGGAGCTTCGCGTCGACGAGGCCGACCCAGACGCGCCGGGCCCAGGCGACGCCCAGACACACGGACACCGCGAGCACGACGATGCCGATGGTCACGCTCGTCCGGTTCATCCGGCCGATCACGTCGAGGGCCGGAAGCCTCGCGAACAGCACTCCGGTGCGGCCCCGGCGGATCTGGTAGTTCTGAATCAGGTAAAGAAGCGACAGCACGAACGAAAGAGCGAACGCCGCGTAGGCGAGGATCGCGAGCGTCACGTGAAACGCGAAGAGACTCCCGCGGGTCGCAGCGGTGGCCGGTGTCGCGTACGAGGGAAGCATGACCGCGAGGATCGAGAACGCCAGGATGAAGGGGATCAGGAACGGGCCGACCGCCCGCTCACGATGCCGGAGCACGAGGACGAGGTACGCGAGGCCGAGCATCCAGCCGAAGAGGGCCATCGAGCCGCCGAGCGTCCGGTACGGAACGGAGCCGAGCGAGCGCGCGGTCAGATAGAGGTCGGCGAACTGCACCCCGAGGCCCACCGCGACGAGGAGGGGCGCGCCCCCCTGCCCGCTGGGCTTGAACATCGCGCGGATCGCGAGGATCTCCGCGGCCGCGTAGAGGACAACCGCCGCCCATCCCAGAGGGTGCATCGGATCGAGATGGTAACTCGACCGACTCCTCGCCCCGGGGCCTCCGCAGAGCTAGGCTAGCGCGAAGGCGACTTTGTCGGCTCCGCGGCCGGGGCGGCGGCCGCCGGCATTTCCTTGTTCGCCTCGACGAGAACGCTGATCTCGACTTCGTCGCCGAGCATCACGCCGCCCTGGTCCGCCGTGCGGTTCCAGACGATCCCGTAGTCCTTGCGGTTGATCGGGAAGGTGATCTCGAAGCCCGCCTTTTCCTGCTTGCCGAGGTTCAGGAACCCCGTGTGCCGGACGGGAGCGACGATCGTCTTCGTCACGCCGTGCATCGTCAGATCGCCCGTGACCTCGTAGAGATCCTTCTCCTTCGGCACGACCTTCGAGCTCCTGAAGGTGATCGTGGGGTACTTCTCGACCTCGAAGAAGTCCGCCGAGCGGAGGTGGTTGTCCCGCCGCTCCTGGCCGGTGTCGATCGAGGACGCCTGGATCGTCATCTCAACGCTCGAGTTTGCCGGCTTCTCCCGGTCGATCAGGATCTTCCCGTCGTACTCGGTGAAACGGCCTTCGACCTTGGTCAGCCAGTGGCGGATCTGGAACCCGACCTTCGAGTGCGACTTGTCGAAGAGGTACGTTTCGGTGGCCGCGTGGGACGCGGCGGAAAGAGCGAAGAGCGCGGTCAGAGCCGCGGCGAATCGTCGAATGCGGAGCTTCATCACCTGTCTCCTTGTCCTGTCCTCGTCTCGTTCGGACCAATTACGCCCGGAGGGAGCCGCCGGTTGCGCGCTTCCTTGACGCTTTCCGCGGTGCGCCCATAGACTGCGGACGGCCGATGGTCGATCCCCGCCGATGAGCGACAGCCCGAAACCTGCCTGGAGCGTCCCCGAGAGCTTTCCGGTCGCTCCGGGCGTCGCGGGCCGGCTGTACTCGCTGCCGAAGCTCGAGAAGGCCGGGGTCGCGCGAATCTCCCGACTCCCCGTGAGCATCCGGATCGTCCTCGAATCCCTGCTGCGCAACGTGGACGGGCGCCGGGTGCGCGATCGGGACGTGGTGGAGCTGGCCAACTGGAAACCGAACGGGGAGCGGACGGCCGAAATTCCGTTCGTGGTCGCGCGCATCGTCCTGCAGGACTTCACCGGCGTGCCGCTTCTCGTGGACCTCGCCGCCATGCGCTCGGCCGTGGATCGGATGGGACGCGAACCGTCCGTGATCGAGCCCCTCGTTCCCGTGGCGCTCGTCGTCGATCACTCGATCCAGGTGGACTACTGGTCGACGGCCGACGCCCTGCAGCGGAACATGGAGGTGGAGTTCAAGCGCAACCGCGCGCGGTACGAATTCCTGAAATGGGGCATGCAGGCGTTCCACGGCTTCGACGTCGTGCCGCCGGGCGTCGGCATCGTCCACCAGGTCAACATGGAGCGCCTCGCGCCCGGCCTCGTGGAGAGAGACGGAGTCTATTTCCCGGACACGCTCGTCGGCACCGACTCGCACACCACCATGATCAACAGCATGGGGGTGGTCGGATGGGGCGTCGGCGGAATCGAAGCCGAGGCCGGGATGCTCGGCCAGCCCGTCTATTTCCTCACGCCGGACGTCGTCGGCGTGCACATGACGGGGCGCCTCGCCGAAGGCGTCACCGCGACCGACCTTGCTCTCCACGTCACGGAGATGCTCCGGGCAGCCCGGGTCGTCGGCAAGTTCGTCGAGTTCCACGGCGAGGGCGCCGCCTCGCTTCCCGTGACCGAGCGGGCGCCCGTCGCCAACATGGCGCCGGAGTACGGCGCCACCATGGGGTTCTTTCCCGTCGATGAGGAGACGTGCCGGTACCTCCTCGCCACGGGCCGCTCCCCCGCCGCGGTGGATGCCTTCCGCAGCTACTTCCAGGCGCAGGGCCTCTTCGGAATCCCGCGCGCCGGCGACATCGACTACTCGGAACTCCACCAACTCGACCTCGGAGAGGTCCAGCCGAGCGTGTCGGGTCCGCGCCGGCCCCAGGACCGGATCCCGCTGCCCGCGCTCGGCCAGGTCTTCCGCGACCTCCTGTCGAAGCCGGCGTCGGAGGGGGGATACGGCAAGCCCGCCGACGCGCTCTCGCGCCGTTTCCCGACGGAGATCGGCGTCGAGGGCACGACGCCGGAGAAGCCGCTCTCCGGCGGCGGCAAGCAGGAACCGGAGCCCATGCCCGCGAAGAACGACACGAACCCCGCGACCGAGCTCGAGATGGTGAACAACCGACCGGCGCCCACGCGCGTGGAGGAGGTCCCGGAAGAGCATCTGCCTCCGGCGTTCGTCGACCTCGGGCACGGCGACGTTCTGATCGCGGCGATCACCTCCTGCACGAACACGTCGAACCCGACGCTCATGTTGGGCGCGGCGCTCCTCGCGAAGAAGGCGGTGGAGCGCGGGCTCCGGGTCCCCCCCTACGTCAAGGCGTCGTTCGCGCCCGGGTCGCGGGTCGTGACCGACTACCTCTCGCGCGCCGGCCTCCAGCCGTATCTCGACCGTCTCGGGTTCCACCTCGTCGGCTACGGCTGCACCACGTGCATCGGGAACTCCGGTCCGCTCGACCCGCGCGTGGAAGAGGCCGTCACGGCGCACGACCTCATCGCGGCATCCGTCCTCTCGGGCAACCGGAACTTCGAGGCGCGGATCCAGCAGAGCATCAAGGCCAACTTCCTGATGAGCCCTCCGCTCGTCGTGGCCTTCGCTCTCGCGGGCCGCGTCGACATCGATCTCACGAAGGACCCGATCGGCGGGAACGGCGGCGGCAAGGTCTACCTGCGGGACATCTGGCCCACCTCCGAGGAGATCCGGGCGGCGGCGCGAGGCGCCATCGACGCGGACTCCTATCACCGGCTCTACGGCCGCGCGGCTGAGGAGAACCCGCTCTGGAACGACATCCCCGCGGCGGGCGGGACGGTCTACGCGTGGGACGCCGACTCGACCTACATCCAGGAGCCGCCGTTCTTCCAGAACTTCGCGATGACCCCGGGCGACGTGACGAACGTCAAGGGCGCGCGGGCGCTGGCGATCTTCGGCGACTTCGTGACGACGGATCACATCAGTCCGGCCGGAGCGATCAAGAAGGACAGTCCCGCAGGCCGATACCTCCAGGAGCGCGGCGTCGCGCCCGAGGACTTCAACAGCTACGGTTCCCGGCGGGGCAACGACCGCGTCATGACGCGCGGCACCTTCGCCAACGTCCGGATCCGGAACCTGATGGTCCCCGGACAGGAGGGGGGCGTCACCGTCTATCAGCCGCACGGGGAGGCCCTTCCGATCTACGACGCCGCCATCAAGTACCAGGCGGCGGGCGTGCCGCTGCTCGTCTTCGCCGGCCAGGAGTACGGTTCCGGAAGCTCCCGCGACTGGGCGGCGAAGGGCACGCGGCTCCTCGGCGTGCGGGCCGTGGTCGCGCAGAGCTTCGAGAGGATCCACCGCTCGAACCTCGTCGGTATGGGCGTCCTCCCCTGCCAGTTCTTCGACGGAGTGAGCGCCCGCTCACTCGGCCTCGACGGAACGGAGTCGTTCGACCTCGCCGGCCTGGAAGGCGGCGTGCGCCCCCGCGGCGAAGTCACGCTGACGATCCATCGCGTGGATGGCCGCGTCGAGGAAGTGCCGCTGCGCGCCCGCATCGATACGCCGATCGAGTCGGACTACTACAAGCACGGCGGAATCCTCCCCTACGTCCTGCGACGCCTCGTCGCGTAGAAGCCCGGTCGGTCGGCTCGCTATACTGACGGGCTGCACATGACGACCAGTTCCCCCTCCGCCCGGCGATTTCTCGACGCATGCTACGGGCGCCCCGTGGACCGTCCCCCCGTCTGGATGATGCGGCAGGCCGGGCGCTACCTCCCCGAGTATCGCGAGGTCCGGAGCCGCGTCTCCTTCGTCGATCTGTGCCGCGACGCGGACCTCGCGGCAGAGGTCTCGCTGCAGCCGTTTCGGCGGTTCGCTCCCGACGGAGTCGTGTTCTTCTCGGACATCCTCGTTCCGGTCCAGGCCATGGGAGCGCGCGTCGAGTTCGGCAAGGAGGGTCCGCGTCTTTCCCACCCGGTGCGCACGGGTGACGACGTCATGCGCCTCCGCCGTTTCGATCCCGCCGCGGAGCTGCGCTTCACCGGTGACATCCTGAAGAAACTGCGGGCGGAGCTGCAGGACGATGCGGCCGTCATCGGTTTCGCCGGCGCGCCCTGGACCCTGGCGTCCTACCTGATCGAAGGGGGTGGATCGAAGTCGTTCGCGGCCATCAAGCAGATGATGGGATGGGGTCAGCGGACGCTCGAAGGCCTCTTGAACCTCCTGGCGGACGTCGTCGCCGACGTGCTCTCGTACCAGATCGCCTCGGGCGCGCACGTCGTCCAGATCTTCGACACCTGGGCGGGCGAGCTCACGCGCGAGGACTATCGGCGGTGGGCGCTCCCCGCGGTCACGCGGGCGATCCAGGGGATCCGGCGCGAGGGTCAGCCCGTGATCCTCTACGTGAACGGCTCGTCGCACCTGCTCGAGGCGATGGACGAGGCGGGCGCCGACGTGCTCTCGATCGACTGGAGGCTCCCGCTGTCGGAGGCCCGCCGGAAGCTGCCGGCGCGCCCGCTGCAGGGAAACCTCGACCCCGGCACTCTCCTCGCGGGCACGCGGGACGTCCGGCGCCGCGTCCGCGCGATGCTCGCGGAAACCGGTGGCGTCGCGCACGTCGTGAACCTCGGACACGGCGTCCTGCCGCAGACGCCGATCGAGTCCGTGGAGGCGTTCTTCGCGGCGGCGCGCGAAGCCGACGTCGCCGAGCCCGCGGAGGCGCAGGCGTGAGCGAGAAGCCCCTTCCCGTCGCGGACGTGTCGGTCGATCTGCTGCGCCGCTACAACGTCCCGGGTCCGCGGTACACCTCTTACCCGACCGCACCCGTGTGGCGGGAGGGTTTCGGCCCGGAGGAGTACGAGAGCGTCCTCGCCGAATCCCGGGAGAAGGAGCGGCCGGCGCCGCTCTCGCTCTACCTCCATCTCCCCTTCTGTGAGCACCTCTGCTACTTCTGCGCCTGCACGGTCGTGATCTCCGGGAACCACTCCGTCGAGGAGTCCTACCTCGCGACGATCGAGAGAGAGATCGCCTGGGTCTCCGCTCGCGCCGGGTCGGACCGTCCGGTGATCCAGCTCCACTGGGGCGGAGGCACGCCGACCTATTTCTCCCCCGAGCGCGCCGGACGGCTCGCCGGGCGCCTCCGGGAAGCGTTCCGGTTCGCTCCGGATGCCGAGGTCAGCGTCGAGGTCGACCCCCGCGTGACGAGTCGCGAGCACCTCGCGGTGCTGCGCGAGATGGGTTTCAACCGCGTCTCCATGGGTGTCCAGGATTTCGATCCGACCGTGCAGAAGGCCGTCAACCGGATCCAGTCGGCGGAACAGACGGCCGACCTCGTCGCCGCGGCGCGGGAGCTCGGGTACGGCGGGATCAACATGGACCTGATCTTCGGTCTCCCGCACCAGACACCCGAATCCTTCGCCCGGACCATCGACCGCGTGCTCGCGATCGGCCCCGACCGCCTGGCCGTCTACTCCTACGCGAACGTGCCGTGGATGAAGAAGCACCAGAAGCTGCTGGAGCCCAAACTCCCTTCGGAGCGCGAGAAGTTCGAGATCTTCCGGACGGCCCTCTCCCAGTTCACCGAGGCGGGATACGAATACATCGGGATGGACCACTTCGCCCGTCCGGACGACGAGCTGTCGCTCGCCCGGCGCAATCGCACTCTGCACCGGAATTTCCAGGGCTACACGACGAAGGCCGGTACGGACCTGCTCGGGCTGGGCATGAGCGCGATCGGCGCGATCGGCGACGCGTTCGTTCAGAACCGCCGCGACCTGCCGGGGTACCGCTCGGCCGTCGAATCGTCCGGATCCGCCGCGTTCCGCGGGTTCCGCCTCTCCTTCGACGACCGGCTCCGGCGGGAGATCATCGCGAGCATGCTGTGCCACGGGGTCGTCGAGATCCCGGAGATCGAGGCGAAGTATCGAATCCGTTTCGGCGAGTACTTCGCGGACGCGCTCGATCGGCTCGCGGCGTGCGCCGTGGACGGGCTCGTCCAGATCTCCGCGACGGAGCTGACCGCGACGCCTCTCGGCCGCGTCTTCCTGCGCAACCTGGCGATGCCGTTCGACGCGTACCTGCCGGCGCAGCTGGAGAAACCGGTCTTCTCCCGGACTCTGTAGAGAGAGTGTCGGACCGCGCCATCCTCTTCCTGCAGCTCGGAGGCCCCGAGAACCTCGACGAGGTTCCGGGGTTCCTCTATCGTTTGTTCGCCGATCCGGATGTCATCCGCGTGAAGCCGGCGATCCTCCGCAAGGCGATCGCGGCCTCGATCGCTCTCGCGCGCCAGAGGGCCTCCCGGGAGCTCTACCGATCGATCGGGGGCGGCTCCCCGATCCGCCGCTGGACGGAGGCGCAGGCCGCCGGCGTCGAAGAGCGACTGCGCTCGGCGGGCAAGAGCGCCGTCATCCGCGCGGCGATGAACTGCTCGAACCCGATGGTCGAGGACGTCGTCCGGGATCTGTTCTCGCAGGGCGCCCGCCGCTTCCTCGCCGTCCCGCTGTACCCGCACTATTCGCTCACGACGACGAAGGGAGCCCTCGAGCGTTCCCGCGCCGCGGTCGAGCGATTCGCGCCGGGGTCGGAGTTCCACGAGCTCGGCTCGTGGCCGACGCATCCCGGTTTCGTCTCGGCGCACGCCGAGGCGATCCGGGAGGAGATCGCCCGCTTCCCGGATCCCCGCCCCGAGAGCGTGCACCTGCTCTACTCCGCCCACTCGATCCCCAAGAAGCTCGTCACGCGGGAGGGCGATCCCTATGCCCGGGAGGTCGAGGCGTCGATCGAAGCCATCAACGCGGCCCTCGGAAACCAGTCTCCGTGGTCCCTCGCCTACCAGTCGAAGCTCGGCCCGGTCGAGTGGCTCGGGCCTCCGACGCTCGAGGCGATCCGCGAGCTGGGGCGTCAGGGGGCCCGCCAGGTGCTCGCGATCCCGATCGCGTTCGTGAGCGATCACGTCGAGACCCTCTACGAGATCGACCAGCTCTTCGGCGACGCGGCGCGCCGAGCGGGCATCGAGAACTTCCGCCGCACGCCCGGTCTGAACGACCGTCCGACCTTTCTCTCGGCCCTCGCCGACATCGCGGCCTCTTCCACGGAGTTCTGGGGATGACGACCGCGGTCGTCGGCGGCGGCCTCTCGGGCCTGGTCCGCGCGCACGCTCTCCTCGCGCGCGGCGAACCCGTCCTGCTGTTCGAGGAGGCCGACCAACCCGGGGGCGTCGTGCGAACCGAGCGGCAGGACGGCTTCCTCCTCGAGCTCGGCCCGAACACCGTGCGCCCGACGGCCGAGCTCTGGTCCCTGGTCCAGACGCTCGGCCTCGAGAAGGACGCGCTTCTCGCCGACCCGCGCACGCCGCGCTTCATCGACTTCGGCGGACGTCTTCACGAAGTCCCGTCGTCGCCGGGAGGGCTCGCGAAGAGCCGGATCCTCTCGGCGCGGGGAAAGCTGCGCCTCCTCGCCGAGCCCTTCGTCCGGCAGGGAGATCCCGCCACGGAGACCGTCGCGGATTTCTTCGCCCGGCGCCTCGGTCACGAGGTCGCCGAGCGGCTCGTCGAGCCGTTCGTCTCGGGGATCTGGGGAGGCCGCGGCGACCGGCTCTCGGTCGCGCACGCGTTCCCGCTTCTCGCCCGGTGGGAATCGACGTCCGGGGGAATCGCGCGCGGAGGAATCTCCGCGATGCGGAACCGCCCGAAGAACGCGCCTCGCGGAAAGCGCGGCCTCCTGTCGTTCCGCGAGGGCCTGACGACCCTGCCCCGCCGGCTGGCCGCCGAGCTCGGAGCGCGGGCGCGTTTCGGAAGTCGCGTCGAATCCATCCGGCAGTCCAACTTCGGGTGGACGCTTTCCGTGGCGGGCCAGGACGTCAGCGCGGAACGGGTCTGCATCGCGGCGCCGGCCCGCGAGGCCGCGAGGCTGGCGGACTCGTTCGCGCCGGAGGCGGCCGGGGCGTTGCGAACGATCCCATCGGCGCCGCTCGTGGTCCTGCACCTCGCCTCGTCGGAGCGACCCCGGCTCTCGGGTTTCGGCCACCTCGTCGTGCCGCAGGAGGGCCGTCGGATCCTCGGCGCCATCTGGTCGTCGAGTCTCTTTGCGGGCCGCGCGCCGGAGGGCCGGGCACTCTTCACCGTTTTTCTCGGCGGCGCCCGCGACCCCGAAGCCCTCCGCCTGACCGACGGCGCCCTCGTGGACGTCGCCTCCCGCGATCTGCGCGCCGTGGGGCTGCCCCGGTCGCTCGAGACGATCCGCGTGACCCGATACACGGGCGCGATCCCCCAGTACGACGCGGGGCACGGGGAGCGGATCGAGACCCTGGCCTCGGTCGAGCGCCGCCAGCCCGGAGTCTTCTTCCTCGGCAATTACCGGGGCGGGATCTCCGTCGGCGACGTCGTTCGGTCCGCGCTCCTCCTGCCGAACTGAGCCAGCGGGCGCGGGAAAACCGTCCTCGTCCGTGGACGGCTTCCGCAAGAGGGCCTCCGCAAGTCATTGAAAACGCGCGGCGGCCGAATTGGTCCGGTCGTTGCCTGATGGAACCGTCGGAGGTTAGGCCAATGAAGAAAATGAAAGCACGATCCGCCGGCTTTCTGGCTCTCGCGCTCGCCTGGTCCGGGATGCTCGTGATGGCGGCTCCCGTCGAGGCGCAGGCGCGGGTCGAACGCCGGAGACTCACCAACGTCAGTTACGAGCGGATGCGCCAGTGGGTGCGGCAGCTCGAACAGCTCGCGACGCGCGCGAACCGGGAGGCGCAGGCCGACCAGGCCGGATACCGCGGCTTCCGGCGCGATTCGAACTTCTTGAAGTCCATCGACAATTTCTCGCGCCGGGTGAGCCAGTTCCGCGCGCGGATGGACTCCTACCGGACGCGGCCGTGGAACGTGGACGATGAGATCGAGCGGCTCACTCGGGACGCGCGGAACGTTCAGAACCGAATCGAGCGCGCGCGTTTCGTGGACGCGTCGACCCGCCGCGACTGGAACCAGGTCGTCGATCTCCTGTATCGGCTGAACGACGAGTACCTCGGCCGCGACTCTCGCGACGATCGTTACGCCGACGGACGGTACCGCCGCGACGACGACTACCGGCGCGACGACGGCCGCTACCGCGACGACGGCCGTTACGACGACCGCCGATATTCCGCCTCCGTCGATACGGCGAACCTGCGCCGGCTCGCCCGCGATCTCGACGAGAGCGCAACGCGAGTCGCGCAGCTCTCGGATCGCTACGGCAGCGGCTACGGCTACTCCTCGGAGATGCGCCGCTTCCGCGAGGAAGCCCGGGACTTCCGTGAGCTGGTGGAAACCCGGACGTTCTCGCGCTCGGAGCTTCGCTCCCGCGTGAACCGGCTGCTCGAGGAGGCGCAGGACGCCCACCGCGAGATGAGCCGGACGCGGGTCGCGACCGACGTCGCGAACGAGTGGAGCCGCGTCGTCCAGGTCCTGGACCGGATGCGGGACCTCGTCGTCTGAGATCGGCGGTTCGAAAACAAGGGTGCGGGTGCAGGTTGAAACCTGTCCCCGCGGCTTCAAAGCGGGGCTCGACGCCCCGCTTTTTTTTGTCCGCTGCGGACTAGAATTCGACGGCTTTCCCCCGAGCTTCCCGATGGCCATCGGCATTACGGCAAAAGACCTGCGGAAGACCTATACGTCGCCTCCCCCGACCGCGGCCGGCGGACGGGGATTCGGCGCGCGGGCGGGGCGCCGCGGACCGAAGCCGAAGTACGAGGTCCGGGCGCTCGATTCGCTCTCCCTCGAGGTCGCGCCCGGGGAAATCTTCGGCCTTCTCGGCCCGAACGGCGCCGGAAAGTCCACCACCGTGGGCGTCCTGACGACCCGCGTACGGCCGACCTCGGGGCAGGCCTGGATCGGGTCCCACGACGTGTGGCGGGAGAGCGTTGCGGTGAAGCGTCTGATCGGCGTCGTCCCGCAGCGGCCGAACCTCGACCTGGCGCTGACGGCGCGGGAGGTTCTGACCTTCCACGGCGCTTATTTCGGCGTCTCCGCCGCCGAGCGGACGCGGCGCGCGCAGGACCTGCTCGAGCGATTCCAGCTCACGGACCGCGCCGACCAGCTCCTTCTCGGATTCTCGGGAGGGATGCTCCAGCGGCTTTCGATCGCCCGGGCGATGATGCACGAGCCGAAGGTCCTGTTCTTGGACGAGCCGAGCGCGGGGCTCGATCCCCAGACGCGTCTGCTGCTGTGGGACCTCGTCCGGCGGGACAACGAGCGCGGCACGACCATACTTCTCACGACCCACAACATGGAGGAGGCCGACGCGCTGTGCTCCCGCGTCGCGATCGTCGACCACGGCCGGCTGATCGCGCTCGGTACGCCGCAGGAGCTCAAGCGTTCGGTGCCGGGCGGCTTTCTCGTCCGGGTCCACCTCGACGCCTTTCCTCCGGGTCTCCTCGATCGCTTCGAGAAGATCGCGGGCGTCACCGAGGTGCGGGCCGCGGCCGGAGAGGGTTCGGTCGACCTCTACGCGGATCGGGGAGGCGCACTCGTACCCGAGATTGCGCGGCTCGCCAGCGAAGCGTCGGTCGAGATCCGCGACATGCGGATTTCGGAACCGTCGCTCGAGAATCTCTTCCTCCACCACACGGGAAGGAGCCTGCGGGATTGAACTGGAAGACGTTCCTCGCGATGCTCCACCGCGACGCCCACGTCGCGAGGCGCAATTTCGTCACCCTGCTCCTTCAGACGCTCTTTCAGCCGATGCTCCTCGTCTTCGTGTTCGGGCGCGTCATGACGTCGAGCGGCCTCATCACGCCGGCTTACAAGAGCATGCTTCTCCCCGGGATCATCGCCATCGCCATGCTGCTCTCGGGCGTGTGGTCCGTGGCGATGCCGCTCGTGTCCGAGTTCCAGTTCACGAAGGAGATCGAGGACCGTCTCCTCGCCCCCATGGAGATCGAGTGGGTGGCCGTGGAGAAAGTGGTCGCCGGCATGCTGCAGGCGATCGCCGCCGGCGCCGTCGTGATCCCGACGGCCTGGCTCGTGAGGGGGCGCGGCGTCGAGCTGTCGTTCGCGAGCCCGCTCGAGTTCGCGGGTCTGGTGATCCTCGTTTCGTGCCTGGCGGCGTCCGTGGGCCTCGTCCTCGGGACGACGGTGGGCCAGGGCCAGATCGGCCTCATGTTCTCGCTCGTGATCGCGCCCATGATCTTCTTCGGTTGCGCGTACTACCCGTGGAGCGCGCTCGAGTCGTTCCCGATACTCCAGAAGGTCGTCCTCGTGAACCCGATGGTCTACGCGAGCGAAGGGTTCCGCAGCACGCTCGTCCCCCGCTTCCCCCACCTTCCCAAAGCCGGGATCTGGGTGGCACTCCTCTTCTTCGACGTCTTCTTCCTCTCCTTCGGCCTCCGCCAGTTCCGTCGGAAGGCGATCCTCTAGTGTCCCGAGTGGCCGTGGGCGGCGCCGTGAGCCTCGCCCCATCGGACCCTCAGGAACAGATGCCAGGACAGAGGCGAGCTTCCGTAAACGCTCTCGAGGGCTGAGGGGAAGCGGTAGCCGGTCAGGTCCGCGCCGGCTCCGACGCGGAGCGCCCGCGCCACGAAGATCTCCCGCAGGTATCCGACGGTGAGCGCTGCGATCTCGGCGACGTGGGGAAGCGCGACCGCGGGGTGCACGTCAACCCCCTTGAATTCCAGGAGCTCCCGGTCCTTCTCGACCCACTCGAGACGACCGTAGGCGTGGTCGACGGGCGTCATCTGCCAGGCGCCCTCCAGCAGCCACGAATCCGTCGTCCCGTGCTCCTCGGCGTTGCGGCCCCACAGGAGCGTCGCCGCGAAGGGTCGATCGCCTTCGGCGCCGTAGTGGAGGGACGCCGTCGTGCGGTGCGTGCTGCCCTCCTCGAGAGCCTCGGGCTCGTGGAGGTAGGCGTGCGAGGCCTGCGCGGACCAGCCGCCCGGAAGAAAGAGCTTCACGCGGCCGGCGGCCGAGTCGATCGCTCCGCCCTCGATGTCGGTGCGATCCTCGTCCGGCTCCGCGCCGTGAAAGGCGGATCCCTCGAGCGCAACCGCGCCCCAGCCGATCCCGGCGGTGACGACGTTGTAAGTGATGTGGGACGAATCCTGCCAGTGGTGGCCGAGCGGCGCCGTCGGGTTCTCCCCCGCCGATGCCCGGTGCATGAACGCGCTCGGGCCGATCACGGGCTCGCCCACCGGAGCGAGCTGCAACCACCAGGCGGCGGTGTCGCCGATCGGCGCGCGCCACGTCGCCGAAAGGTTCATGAAGAGGTCGTGCGGGTGCTGACGGTCGACGAGCGGCCGGCCCCGGTAGCTCTCCCCCGTTTGAAAGAGCTCCGGGGAGCCGCGCTTCTCGAGCGTCCAGGGCTCGAGCGAGTTCATCAGCATGAGCGACAACCGGCCCCGCCCGATCGAGCGCCCGACATGGATCATGGTCCAGTTGCTCGACTCGATCCCATGCTCCCCCGAGGGGCCGCCCTGGTCGTTGTAGCCGACGCGCGCGACCGCGAGGAACATGGGCCGCCAGACCGGATCGGCGGGAGTCGGATCGCGCGGCGTCATGCCGGTCATGAGGGTCATGTCGGACTGGAAGAGGTTGATCTCCGGGGCGGCCGTCACGGTCGCCGCAGGAGGAGCGTGATGCTCGTGCTGCGCAGGCGCGGTTGCCGCCGGCGTGGGTGTCGGCGCAGGCGCATGGTGCTCGTGCTGGGCCGCCAGCGGAGCCGCGGCCATCAGGGCGAGGCCGGCACTGAGTGCGATGGTCTTCATCGATCGAGTCCCTTCGAATGAAAGCTGGAGCGCGACCACAATCGGCCGCGATCGGCGAGGAGGAATCGATCGTTAGAGCCGCAGGACTGCGACGGAAGGACGGATCGGCGGGGATTCCGCGGATGGCAGGACCGGCGTGAACGCGATCGCCGGAGCGAGTCGTGCCGTGCGCGAGCCGGCGCCGGCCGCCAGGGCCACGATCGGGGTGGTCTTCGAAAGCGGCGCCGCTGACAGGAGGGCCTCGTCTCGATGCGCGTGCCCGCAGGGGGCGCGCTCGGGGTCATGAGATGGCCGGGGGCTTCCCCCGCAGTGAGAGTGACCGGGGTTGTTCCGGGCCGCCGGCGAGGGTGCGGTACATCGCAGCACGCAGAGCTCCGACGCCGCCGCCGAAGCGGTGAACAGGATGGCGGCGGAGAGCGCGGCGAGCCTCATGCGCGAACTCGGTACTTGCAAGACGAGGGCCGTCAGTCCGCGCGCGGCGTCGCCGGGGTCGGCCCCGGGGTCTCTCCGGGGCCGGGCATGCCGCCCTCCCGCTCTTCCCGCTCCCCCTCGCCCCCGGCCTCCGCTTTGAGCCGTGCCGTCTCTTCGTCGGTGATCTCGGGCAGGTGACGGATGAACGCGACCATCTCCCAGATCTCCTTCTCGTCGTGGGTCGGCGAAAAGGCCGGCATGCCCGTCATCCGGATGCCGTTCGAGGTGATCCAGAAGAGCTCTCCGTCGCTCCTCGCCTGGACCCTCGGCAGGGTCAGATCCGGCGCCCCCGGGTTCAACCCCTGACCGATCGCGCCGGGATCCACTCCCGGGGCGCCGTGACAGACGACGCAGTTCTCGCCGAACTCGTGGAGTCCGCCGCGCAGAGTCTCGGCGTTCATCGGAAGGGGGTTCTCCTGGTTCGTCGCGCGGCGGGCGACGGAGCGATCGAGAGCGAAGGTCGCGAGCCGGCGCTCGGTCTTGCCGGGAGGCACGATCGCCGATACGTTGAAGGATCCGGTGAAGACGATCGCGGCGGCCACGACGGCCAAGAGCAGGATTCCGAAGATCATCCCGAGAAAGAACCTCACGCTCCCTCCTTCGAAGATCGAACTCTGAACCTCGAACTCGTGAACAGTCTAGGCGTGATCGGGCGCCGCGTAGCAGTCGCGTTCCGGGCCCGTCTCGACCTGGATCGTCGCGTGGTCGACCCCCGCCTTTTCCTTCAAGAGGAGCTGGACGTGGTGGAGGACCCGGGCCCGCGCGCCTTCTCCGGCCACGCAGATGTGGACGCTCGCCGAGTGGGACCCCGAGGAAAGCGTCCAGAAATGAAAGTCGTGCGCCTCCACGACTCCCGGCAGCGCAAGGATCTGCTCCCTCAGAGACGCGACGTCGATCTCCCGCGGCGCGCCTTCCAGCAGGATGTGCGCCGACTGGCGGAGGAACCCGACGGCCCGGGGGAGAACGAAGACCGCGATCAGGCCGGAGGCCGCGAGGTCGAGCCAGAGCAGGCCGGTCTGCGCGATCCCGATACCGGCGGCGAGCACCGCGAGCGATCCGGCGGCGTCCATCATCACTTCGGTGAACGCCGCGCGAACGTTCAGGTTCCCCCGGCGGTCGGGGGCGAGGATCGCGATCGAGATCAGGTTGGCCAGGAGGCCCACGGCCGCGACCGGGATCATGATGCCGAGACGGATCTCTTCCGGTTCCCGGAACCGTCGGAAGCTCTCGTAGATCAACCATCCGCACACGACGAGAAGGACCTGCGCGTTGATGAATGCCGCGAGGACCTCCGCGCGCGCCAACCCGAACGTGTGGCGGCTGGTGGGCGCGCGCCCCGCGAGCGCGGTCGCGGCGTAGGCCAGCGTGAGAGCGGCGACGTCGGCGAGCATGTGGTTGGCGTCGGCGACGAGGGAGAGGCTCCCGGAGGCGAGGCCGCCGGCGACCTCGAGAGCCAGGACCGTGAGCGTCACGGCCAGCGCCGCGCGGAGCCTCCGTTTGCGAAAGACCGGCTCCGCGAGAGCGGAGACGGCCCCCGCTTCCGCCGCTATGCTCCCCACCCGACGATCTCGTCCACGGTCGCGACGGCGATCGGGTGATAGGTCGGGCGCGCCTTTCTGTAGATCTCGAGCGCCCTCGCCCGGCCGTGCGGCGTCTTCACCAGCGCCTCGTACAGCGGCTTCAGGAACTTGCGCCGGCCCATGGAGGTCAGAAACTCCTCGAGCCTCTGGTCCGCCGGCTCGTACCGGCTCGCGATCGCCATCACGAGCCACTGGTTGGTGATCTCGGAGTTCTTCGACGCGGTGAGATGGAACGCGCGATCGAGCTCGGCCATGCGCTCTCTGTCGAGCGGCAGCGGCAGCGCACGCAGGAACAGAAGCCACTCGTGAGTGGTCCAGCCACGCGAATCGATCTTTGACGCCGGCGCTTCTCCATCGAGCCACCTCCGCGCCTCCGCTTCCACCCGCGCGAGGGCGTCGGAGTGCGGCCTCGGTGCGCTCGCGGGAAGGCCCGGTTTCTCGATCCAATCCTCGACCGGTACCCGGGCAGCGAGCTCGGGACTCTCGTCCAGGAGGTTCGCGCGCAGGTATCGGACGAAGTCGTCGGTCGTGATGCTCTGAAAAGCGAAATGATCGAAGTACCCGCGCAGGAAGCGATCGAACCGCTGACGCCCGAAGGTCTCCTCGAGGTGACGCAGGAAGAGCGCGCCCTTCTCGTACGGGACGTCGGTGGCCCCCTCGTCCGGGTCGCGGCCCGCGAGGTCGATGTGGAGCACCTCGTCTCCGTCCGACACGGCCGCCATCTCCTTCTGGAGATCCTGGTAGCCGAGCACGGCTTCGATGTCGGCCCGCTGAGGCCCGAACACCCGCTCGAGGATCCGCCGCTCCAGGTAGACGGTGAAGCCCTCGTTCAGCCAGAAATCGCTCCACGTTGCGTTCGTGACGAGATTCCCCGCCCAGGAGTGCGCCAGCTCGTGCGCGACGAGCGCCACGAGGCTCCGGTCCCCCGCGATGATCGTCGGCGTGGCGAACGTGATGCGCGGGTTCTCCATACCGCCGTAGGGGAAGCTCGGCGGCAGCACGAGCACGTCGTACCGCTCCCAGCGATAGGGCCCGAAGAGTTCCTCGGCCGCGCGGATCATCCGCTCGAGGTCCGAAAACTCCCGCGCCGCCGGGCCCACGACGGGCGGTTCCGACCACACGCCGGCGCGCGCAGACAGGGGCGCGAACCCGATGTCTCCGACGGCGAGCGCGATCAGGTACGACGGGATCGGCTGGGGCATCTCGAAGTCGTACTCGCCGTCACGAGGCGCCTCGTGATCGTTGTTCGCGCTCATCACGGCGCGCAGGTTCTTCGGTGTCCGCACGCGGGCCCGGTACGTGATCCTCACCTGTGGCGAGTCCTGGAGCGGTATCCAGCTGCGCGCGTGGATGGCCTGCGACTGGGTGAAGAGATACGGGAACTTCCGGCCGGCGGTCTGGGAGGGCTCGAGCCATTGAAGGCCGGACGCCCGGGGGCGGGTGGCGTAGGTGATGCGAACGCGCGTCGCGTCCTCGGGAAGGTTGACCGTCAGCGCGGAGCCGAGGATCTTGTCGGGCGGAGCGAGCGAGAACGCGGCGGCGGCCCAGCTCGTCCCGTCGCGCGAAGACTCGGCCTTCGTCACGTCGAGATCGCGCGTGTCGAGGACGAGGCGGGTTGCGCGCCCGCCCGCGGGCCGGGAGACCGTCAGCGTCGCCGTCCCGTGCAGGGACTTCTGCTCGAACAGAACGTCCCAGTCGAGGTCCGCGTGGCGGACCCGGATCTCCGACGGGTTGCCGTAGGAGTGGGAGTCGCGCGCGGGGTTTTCCGGGGCCGGGGCGGTTGGCGTGACGGCGGTGGACGGAGGGACGGCCGGCCGCTGGCCGCAACCTGCACTCGCGAGGCACATCACCGCGGCCGCCGCGAGCCTTGCGTATCCCAACGGTCCCGTCCTTTCGGGATGTTCCCCACCCCGCCCGGGATTATAGGTGCGCGTGCGTTAGGCTCGGCACGTCACGGCGCCCGATGAGTGATCGGAAGCACTGGAACGCGATCTACAAGACGAAGACTCCGGGAGACCTCTCCTGGTTCCGGCCCCATCTCGACAGATCCCTTGCGTTCGTGGAGGCGGCGAACCTCGCCCGCGACGCGGCGATCATCGACGTCGGCGGCGGCACGTCGACTCTGGTCGACGACCTCCTCGATCGCGGCTTCACGACCGTGACCGTTCTCGACCTGTCCGACGCTGCGTTGCAGGCAGCCCGGGCCCGACTGGGCGAGCGGTCCTCCCGGGTCCGGTGGCTGTGCGAGGACGTCACGGAGGCGCGTCTGCCCGAGCACGCCTACGACTTCTGGCACGATCGCGCCGTGTTCCACTTCCTGCGCGATCCCGCCGCGCGAGCGCGGTACGTGAGCGCCGTAAGGAGATCCGTCAAACCCGGCGGACACGTCGTCGTGGCGACGTTCGGGCCTCATGGCCCCGAGAAGTGCAGCGGCCTGGAGGTCATGCGGTTCAGCCCCGAGAGCCTCCACGCCGAATTCGGACCGGACTTCGCGAGGATCTCGAGCGCCACCGAAATGCACGAAACCCCGTGGGGAGCCGAGCAGGAGTTCGTGTATTGCTACTGCCGCCTCCCGGAAGAGCCCGGGCCCGTGAGTTGATCTCGGGACACGACGAACGACAGAGCTCTCTCTAAGACAAGATGCTGGTGGCCCCAACGGGACTCGAACCCGTGCCGCGGCCTTGAAAGAGCCGTGTCCTAACCACTAGACGATGGGGCCCGAGACGAAAATAGCACAGCGGTTTCCGCGGCCATGTGGCAAGTGGAGACCTGCCCCCGGATGTGGCAAGTGGAGACCTGACCCCCGGGATCAGGCGGGCTCGTCGGGCGTCTTCTGTTTCGGACGGCCGCGGCGGTCGACCCGTGTCCACTCGCGCGTGACGCGCGCCGCGATGTACTCGTCCAAGTCCTCGGGTCGAAACCGGATGCTCTTGCCGATCCGCGTGTGCGGCAGCTCGCCGGCCCGGACGAGTCGGTACAGAGTGTCGAGCCCGAGCGAAAGGTAGCGCGCGGCCCGCCGGGCGTCGAGAACCCGCGGCACCCCGTCGCTGCTCCCCATCGAGGGAGTCGGAGGCGTGGCGGCGTCGTTCGCGTCACGAATCCGGGAGGCTCGCAGACTCGTCTCGGCCGCCCGTTCGAGCTCGCCGAGAGCGAAGAGCGCCTTCGCGTAGTGATCGAGAGCATCGACGTAGTGGCGGTGGGAGGCGCCGAACGCCTGTCGGACCGTCTCGAGGCTCCTCTCCATCGTGGCGACGAGGACCTCGCCGGATCCGCGCGCGCCGGACTCCTCACCCTGCGCCGCGGACTGCGTCGACGACCGGTCCCGGGTCGACATGCACGGATCGTAGTCCCCTTTCGAAGTTTTCTCTGTGTTTATTTAGCTTTGTTTTGCACGCTTCTTGCGCCCGCAGCCTGCCCCTCATAGAATCGAACCCGGAATTCCCCGATGTCGGTTCTCCCCGCCCCGGAGTCGGGTCCGGGCCTCGACCGCCGGATCGCCCGGTTGGTCGGCGGTTCGCGAAGTCGCGGGGATCCCCTCGCCTACTCGACCGACGAAGGCGCCGCCGACGCCCTCACGGCGCACCTGGAGAAGCGGGGCATCGCTGCGACGCTCGAGCAGGACGCCGACAACTGGTACTGCGTCTTCTGGAGCCCGCGCTCGGGTGACGAAGTCCTGGAGAGAATCGCGAGCGGCGCCGCCCCGACACGTCCCCTTGCAATCTGCCGCGCAGCGTTGAACCTCCCCCTGGTGGGCAGCGGCAACCGACTCCGGCTCCGCCGAACCACTCGCGGATGGATCGGGCCCGAAGACGCCGCCCCGAGGGCGATCGAAGCGGAGGCCGGCCGCTCGACGCCCGGAGATGGAGATCCGCTCGAACGGCCGCGCGCCGCCCAGGAGAGCTGAGGGCCCCCGTCAGAGGATCGGGGCTACTTCCCGGCCTCCTTGACCTTGATCCAGGATGCCCAGTTGCGGTTCTCCGCTTCGACGTAGCCCACCTGAACCGAAGCGCCTTCCTTGAGCTCGCCCCCCATGATCTTCGTGGCGTCGGTCCAGACGATCTGCCAGTTGACGCCCTTCGAGTCCGCGACGGCGATCGTCCGGTAGTTCATGTCGACCCGCGCCAGGGTTCCGGAGACGGCCTTCTCCGTCGAGGCTGCGGGCTTCTGAGCCTTGGAATCGTCGCTCGCACGGGTGGCCGGAGCCACGATCAGGGCTGCGAGGATGGCGAGAGTGAGCGCTTTTTTCATCTTTCCTCCTGGTCGGTGTCCGACCCATTTTCCCTCAACCGGCGCCGTCGCCGGTCTGTTCCGGAAAAACCGCGAGCCGAAGCAAGGAACCCGGGCTCATTCCGACCGGAGCGCGCGGGTCATGAGCCTCTCGACCCCGGCGCGCGGGTCGCAACCCTCGTAGAGCACGGCGACGACGACCTCGGAGATGGGGGCTTCCACGCCGGCGCGCGCCGCGATCGACGGGATCGCAAGGCACGTCCGGGCGCCCTCGGCGACCTCCGGCAGCTCCAGGAGGACCTCGGCGAGCTTTCGCCCGCGCCCGATCTCCTCGCCGAGATGCCGGTTGCGGGACTGCCGCCCCGTGGCGGTCAGCAGGAGATCGCCGATTCCCGCGAGCCCGTGGACCGTTCGCATCTCGCCGCCGAAGGCGGTCACGATGCGTCCGATCTCCGCCAGACCGCGCGTCACCAGAGCGGCGAGAGTGTTGTGTCCGAAGCCCAGGCCGGACACGATCCCCGCCGCGATCGCGATCACGTTCTTCAGCGCGCCGGCCATTTCGACGCCGATGACGTCGGAGGAGCTGTACAGCCGGAGCTCACCGTTGGAGAACTGCCGTTGCACGTCGCGGGAGAAGCTCTCTCCCCGGTCGGCGATCACCGCCGCCGAAGGATCGCCCCGCGCGACCCCTTCGGCGAACGTCGGGCCCGACAGCGCGGCCACGGCCGCGGACGGGTAGCGCTCGAGAACGATCTCGGTCATCCGCTTCAGGGTATCCGGCTCGATGCCCTTGGCGGTGGACACGAACCGGCGCGTCGACCCGTCCGGACCGGGCGCGGCGTCGAGTACGTCCCGCATCGCCGCGCACGGCACGGAGAGAAGCACGGTCTCGGAGTGATCGAAGGCGTCGGCGAGGTCGGTCGTCGGTCGCACGCCCGGCGGGATCTCGTAGGCCGACAGGCGGCGCGGATGCCGCCGGTGCCGCTCGATCGACGCCGCGACGCCGGAATCCCTCGTCCAGAGCACGACGGAGTGACCGCTCCTCGCCAGGTGAATCGAGAGCGCCGTTCCCCAGGACCCCGCGCCCAGGATCGAGACCTTCACTTCGCGCCCAGCTTTCGCTCCTCTCCCCGGGCGAGGCGCTTCAGGTTGTCGAGGTGTTTCCCGAGCACGACGAGCGCGGTGACTGCGGCCGCGGTGACGACGGGACGCGGGGCGTGGAACAGGAGGCCCGCGACCGGGGGGAGCAAAGTCATCGCGACGACCGATCCGAGAGACACGTAGCGGGTCGCCGCGACGATCGCGACGAACACCGCGAGGCAGGAGAGGAGCGCGAGCGGAGCGAGCACGAGGAAGACTCCGACCGCAGTGGCGACGCCCTTGCCGCCGCGGAACCCGTAAAAGACCGGGAACACGTGTCCGAGGATTGCCGCCATGCCGGCGGCCGCGCCCCAGAAGGGGTCGGCCGTGACGAGTCGGACGAGAAGGACGGCCGCCGCGCCCTTCGCGACGTCGAGGAGGGCGACGAGGAGAGCGAGCTTCTTCCCGTACGCCCGCAGGACGTTCGTCGCGCCCGCGTTCCCGGATCCCTCCGACCGGATGTCTTTCCCGGCGACCGCGCGGACGAGCAGAACCGCGAACGAGATCGACCCGAGCAGGTATCCGATGACCACGAAGACGACCGGCGGGATGCTCACGCGCGGATCCCGCGGGGTCCGCCCTGGAAGGTCCACTCGTGGAGCGGTGTGTGCACGGCACCCTCTCGCTCGAGCCGGCTCTCGAAGAGCACGCAGGAGCGCGCGTGCCAGACCGGGAAACGCCACGCTTCGACCTCGCGCCGGTACTCCTCCACGGCGGCTTCCTGCCAGAGCTCCCGGACGCGGGCGAAGGTCACGTGGGGATGAAAAGGCCGGGCCTCGGTCTTTACGCCCAGTCGGCCGGCGGCTTCCCTCGCGGCGCCCGCGAGACGGACGAGCGACTCGACGCCGGCGGACGGGGCGAAGCCGACGCCCAGCACCCGGGGCGGTCGATTCTCCGGAAACAGCACGGGCGGTTCCGCCTGGATCTCTCCGGGGACCGTCTCAAAAGCGGCGGCCTCGACGCCTTCCCGGAAGCGCGGTACGAAGTCCGCGTGAACCTCCCCGAGAAAGAGCAGCGTCAGGTGCCAGCTCTCGGGTTTCGTCCAGGTCGCGCGGGGCAACTGCCGCCGCATCCGTTCGATGAGGCCCCGGGCGCTGTCGACCCAGAGAGGGTCCGACGGTACGGCGAGAAAGGTTCTCACGCCTGCACCTCGCCGACGAAGCGCCGGATCAGCTCGAGCGAGAACATCGCCGAAGCGCGGCGCACAACGGAGCGATCTCCGCCGTAGAGTCGCCTCTTCGCCAACTCGCGGCCGCCGCGGTCGGCGAGGGCGAAGAAGACCGTGCCGACCGGCTTCTCCGGGGAGCCCCCGTCGGGGCCCGCGATGCCGGTGATCGAGGCGGCGAGGTCCGAGTCGAACCGTCCGCGCGCGCCCCGCGCCATCTCGCGAGCCACCTCTTCCGACACCGCGCCGTGCCGGCGAATCGTCCCGGGATCCACGTCGAGGATCCCCTCTTTGGCCGAGTCGGCGTAGGAGACGACGGTCCCAAGGAAGTAGGCGCTCGATCCGGGAACGTCCGTCAGGAGTGCGGATACGAGCCCCCCGGTGCAGGACTCCGCGAGCGACAGGGTCTTCCCTTTCTCCTTGAGGAGGCGTCCGACGCTCGTCGCGAGATCGTCTCCGTCCTGTCCGTGGATCCGCGGCCCGAGGACCTCGCGGAAATCGGCTTCCATCGCGGCGAGCCGCGTCCCGGCTTCTTCGGGGCTGCCCCGGACGCAGAGGTGGAGCTCGACCTCTCCGGGGGAAGCGAGGATCGTCACCGGATCGCCGCTCCACTTCTCGTAGAGCGGCGCGACGAGCTCCTCGACCGCCGACTCCGCCATGCCGGCCACCCGGAGCACGCGCCGGCGCGTCGTCCCCGCCCCCGTGCCCGAGAGCTCCGGCGCGATCGACCCTTCGTAGATCTCCCGCATTTCCGACGGCACCCCCGGCAGGATGACGACCTGGACGCCCCGGCCGTCCAGCCAGAACCCGGGCGCGGTGCCGCGCGGGTTCGCGAGGACGCGGGCTCCCTCGATGAAGTCGGCCTGCTTCTCGTTGACCGCCGGCATGGGGATGCCCCGGCGCTCCCAGCGGCGGCGCATGGAGGCGACGAAGTCGGCGTTGCGATGGATGGCGCGCCCGGCCCACTTCGCCACCGCCGCGACGGTGACGTCGTCGGCGGTCGGACCGAGGCCGCCCGTCGTGAAGATCCAGCCGGCGGAGGCGGCCGCGGCGGAGAGCTCGCGCCCGATCTCCTCCGGATCGTCGCCCACGACCGACTTTCGGACGACGGTGAACCCGGCCTCTTCGAGCCGGCCGGTCAGCCACAGGGAGTTCGTGTCGCGCCGGAGCGGCCCCAGCATCTCGCTGCCGATCGCGATGATGGCGGCCCGCGGCGCGGGTGTCATCGCTTCAAGCTGTTGGGGGTGCAGGCCAAGGCCTGTCCCCCCGACGTTCCCGGGCCGGCGGGCTCCTTCTCGTCCGAGAGCTTCGCCCACTCTTCGACGAGTCTCTCGAGCTCCTCCTTGCGCTCCGTTTTCTCGCGCGCGAGCCGGTGGGACTCGACGGGACCGAGCTCGAGGCCCTCCTCCCACAGGCGCGTCTCGATGGCTTCGATCTCTCTCTCCTCCTCCGCGATCTTCTCCTCGAGCGCCTCGATCCGGCGCCGGCGCCGCGCCGCCTCCCTGTCCTGCGTCGGCTGAGCCCGTTTCGCCGAACGGGGCTGCGGCGAGCGGGGGGCCTCGACCGCCACGGGGCGAGCCGCTTCGACTTCGGGTCTCCTCCTCCGCTCCGCCCGCGCGTCCGCCGTGTCCGAGTAGTTGCCGTCCAGGAGCATCGGGCGCCCGCTCCGGATGTCGAGGACGCGAGTCGCCAGGCGGTCGATGAAGGCGCGATCGTGGGAGACGAACACGATGGAGCCGGGGAACTCGTCGAGAGACTCCTCGAGCGCCTCGCGGGAGTCGAGGTCCAGGTGGTTGGTCGGCTCGTCTAAGAGGAGCAGGTTGTGCCGCTGCCGCATGACGACCGCGAGAGTGAGCCTCCCCTTCTCGCCGCCCGAGAGGCCCGCGATCGGAGCGAACACCTCGTCGCCGCGAAAGGCGAAGCGCGCGAGATACGAACGCATCTCCTCTTCGGTCTCGTCGGGGTGCTGGTCCCAGACCGCGTCGATGGCGCGGCGCTTCGGATCGAGGTCCGAGAGCTCCTGGTCGTAATAGCCGATCGAAACATCGTGCCCGGGCGTCACCGTTCCGGCGAGGGACGCCAGCCGGCCGGCGAGCGTCTTCAGAAGCGTCGTCTTGCCGGTCCCGTTCTCCCCGAGGAGCGCCATGCGCTCGCCGCGCAGGAGCTCGAATGAGACGCCGCGCACGATGGGTGAGCCGGGCGCATAGCCGGCGTCGACTTCCTTCGCCCGCAGGAAGGTCCGACCGCCGATGCGAGCGGCATCGAATCGGAATCCGACGGAGGTACCGTCCTCGACCGGACGCTCCAGGCGCTCGACCCGCTCGAGCTTCGTCCGCCGTCCCTTGGCCTGCCGGGAGTTCTGGCCGGCGATGTTGCGGCGGATGTAGTCCTTTTCCTTCTCGATGAACTCCTGCTGCTTCTCGAACGCCCGCGTCGCCGTGAGGATCCTCTCCGCCTTCTGCCGGCGGTACGCGCTGTACCCGCCGGAGTAGGCCGTCAGGCGTCCGTTCTCGAGGTCGATGATCTCGTTGGCGACGCGGTCGAGGAATCGGCGATCGTGCGTGACGACGAGATACGCGCGGCGGGAACGCGCGAGATAGTCCTCGAGGAACTCGACGGCCTGAAAGTCGAGGTGGTTCGTCGGCTCGTCCAGCAGGAGCACGTCCGGCGAGGAGAGGATGGCGCGCGCGAGCATCGCGCGGTTCTTCTGGCCTCCGGAGAGCTCCCCCATCCGCCGGCCGAAATCCGCCTTGTCGAAACCGAGCCCCGAGAGAGCCTTGTCCACCTCGGCGACCATGTCGTAGCCGCCCTCGTTCTCGAAGCGGTGCGAGAGCGCGTCGTAGCGGTCGTGGAGGGCCGCCGTGTCCTGCCCGTCGGCCATCGCGTGCTCGATCCGGCGCATCTCGGCCTCGATCCGGTGGAGCTCGGCGAACGCGGCGGCCGTGTAGTCGTGGAGCGACTCGCCGAGGTCCGCTTCCAGGGCCTGCTCGACCGTCGCGATGCGCACGGCGTTCGCGTGCACGACCTTACCGGCGTCGGGTTCCTCGCGGCCGAGGACGAGCCGCAGGAGAGTCGTCTTTCCCGCGCCGTTCCGGCCGACCAGGCCCACCTTTTCCCCCGGGTTGTGTTGCCACGTGACCTCGCGCAGCACCTCCTTCGGGCCGTACGACTTGCGGACGGAGTCGAACCGATAGAGCACGGACGAATTGTAGCCGCCGCCGCGGAGCGGCCTTCGGCCGCGCGTTCTTGCCTCGAGGTCGTACGACTTCGAAACCCTTGTGGCGAGTGAGGACGCCCGCTTAGAGTTCCGTCACACCTCGAGTCGCTCCCGAACACGGTTTTCGGCCCCGGAACGGATTGGAGGGAGGGCCCCCATGCGCAAGCCCCAGCGGCTTCTCCGGATCGCGGCGTGCGGCGCCGTCGCCCTGATCGCCGCCGCGTCGCTTTCCGCCCAGACGTTTGCGCCGGCGCGCTTCTACCAGCACAGCTACAACATCTCGGCGGGCGGCTTCGGCGGCTACAACACCGTGTCGACGCCTCGGCCGACGATTCCGTTCACGGTCGCGCGCCCGGACGGGACGGCGACGGGGACCATTGAGCTGCGCTACCCGGATACCCTTCCCGACGGCATCGTTCAGACCCGCCCCGGCGAATCGAGCACCTATCTCGTGCTCTCCTCGCCGATCACGGTGAGCTTCCGCATCGAGTTCGACTACGTCGCGTACGCGCCAACTCCGGCGGAGGACATCGGCGTGGGCTCTCACGTCGAGATCTCGAGCGAGCACTCGCGCGGCGAGAACTCGCCTTGCAAGGTCGACCGCCCCCTCGGCAATGTCCGGAGCGGGACGACGACGCATTTCACGGAAGACTTCCAGTGCACCCTTTCGCGGGTGGCGATCACCGTCTTTCAGGGAGAGGGCTCGATCTTGATCTCCAACTACTTCGACTTCGTGACCTTCTCGCGCGCGTGCATCTGCGGATTCCTGTCCCAGGTGTACGCGAACTACCGATCGACCTCGCCGCTCGACCTGACCGTCAGCCGGATCGAGGTCGTGCAGGTCGTCCAGGACGTCGAAAACTCGATCCGCCTCGTGGCTGACAAACGCACTGTCGCGCGCGTTTTCGTCGGGCTGGGAGACGAGGCCTCGGCCTTCCAGCCGCCTCTCGTCGGCGGGATCCTGCGTGGACGCAACGCGGCCGGAGCCGAGCTTCCGGGCTCACCGCTGATGCCGGACCTCGGCCCGATCCGGGCGCCCAACAGGCCGGACCGGGGGGACATCGACCACTCACTGACCTTCGAATTGCCGCCGGCGTGGACCGTTCCGGGAACTATCACGCTCCGTGCGGAGCTCAACACCGACGGCTCCGTCGCCGAGACGGATCGGACGAACAACTCACGCGAGCAGAGCGCTCTCTTTCTCCATCGCAACGAGTTCGGAGTGCGATGGTTTCCGATCTGCCATTTGACCGCCACGAACTGTCCGTCGAGCGAGGTGGCCGTACAACACATCAAGATGCGCAGGATCTTTCCCATCGGGGACGATCGCCTCTCGTACGCCCCCCTCGACGTCCCGACGTGGGTCTATCCGTACCGCCTCTCGACCAATGGGGACCTGAACTACCTGGTATCCCTGCTGCGGCGGCGCTACGAGATGGCGAACGATTCCTCGATCGATCAGCTCGTCGGCTGGGTGCCGCGCATCGGCGGCATTGCGACCGGACAGTCGGATCCCCTCTGGTGCGGAACGCTCAGAGACCGGTGTGGCCAACCCGACGGCGGCTTTACCGGAAGGGTGTCATACGTGATGGACCGGACCAGTGACCCGGATGTCCGGGGCGAGGGCAAGTCGGCGAATACGCTCGCGCACGAGATCGCTCACAACCTCGGGCTACGCCACACGAACACCCCGGACTGCAACCGCTGCCGCGACCCGGGTACGGACTGGCCGAACCCCACGAGCGGGAGGATCAACGAGGTCGGCTTCGAGGTCGACCCCGGTTCTTATCGGGTGATCCGCCCTACGCGCTTCGACATCATGACGTACCAGCACAACCCCGGGCATCGGGCCTGGATCTCTCCTTTTCACTACAACAAGCTCTTCGACGGCCATTTCCGACCGCTTGGGGCGGCGACGCCGCAGTCCGCGCAGCTGGAGACGTACGCGATCGTGAGCGGCGCCGCTCTCCACGATGGCACCGTCGGGCGCCTCGACCCGATCGTCCTCGTGAACTCCTCGGTTCCTCCGACGCCGTCCGCGGCGGACGGGAGCCACTGCATCCGGTTCTCCGGAGCGGCCGGAACCATCTCCGATTACTGCTTCGACCTGAGCTTCCACTCGCACCGCGACGACGAGGAGCTCGAGGAGGCGAACTTTTCCGTGCGGGTCCCGTTTCCGGCTGCCGCGACTCGCATCGCTCTCCGGCACGGGGAGACCGATCTCGCGACGCGCGCGGCGAGCGCCAACGCCCCGACGGTGACGATCACGAGCCCCGGAATGGGAGAGACCTGGGACGGGCGGCGTACGATCCGGTGGCAGGGGGCGGACGCGGACGGGGACGCGCTCACTTACGCCGTCCTCTACAGCCCCGACAACGGCTCGCGGTGGCTCCCGATCGAGACCGACTCGACGGCGACGGAGTTCGCCTTCGACACGGCGGAGATCGCGGCCGGCAACCAGGTGCTCTTCCGGGTCGTCGCGTCGGACGGGTTCCGGACGACCGAGGCGACTGCCGGACCCGTGACCGTCGTGGCGGCGCCCATCGCAGGGGTCCAGAAGAAAGCCGACTTCGGTGCCGTGAAGCTCGGCACCTTCGCGGAAGCAGGCCTGCTCCTGACGAACCGGGGGAAGAAGGTGCTGACGGTGCGGGCGATCCGGAGCAGTCTCGGGGACTTCACGATTCGAGAGACTTTTCCGCTCGCGGTTTTGCCGAACGGCAGCCGCGAGGCCGTTCTGCGATTCACGCCGACCGCCGAAGGGGTTTGGGCCGCGACGCTTTCTGTCGAGAGCGACGACCCCGCGCGACCGGTGGTGACCGCGAGCGTGTTCGGGGCCGGATTGGCGGATGCGCAGATGGCGGTGACCCCGACGTCCCTGAGCTTCGGCGACGTCCCGGTCGGCGGCACGAGAGACCTCACGGTGCGAGTCCGAAATGCCGGGAGAGGGACGCTCGGGCTCCTGGCCCTGGGGAGCAGCAACTCGGCTTTCATCGCGTCGACCCCCGCCGTTCCCGCCTCGATTCTCGAGGGCGCGGACGTCGTCGTCACCGTCCGCTTTCGACCCGTCGCGGGAGGGGCTCAGACCGGAAGCCTCTCGCTCGTCGGCACTGTCGCGGGCAGCCCGCTTACGACCGTCGCGCTCTCCGGAACGGGGACCGGCACGGGAACGGCCTGTGCGCAGTCCGTCGCGCCCGCGAACTTTTCGATTCCTCCGGAAGGGGCCAACCGCACGGTCGGCGTGAACGCACCCGCCGGCTGTAACTGGACGGCCGCTGCGAACCGCGACTGGGTCACGCCCACTTCGGGCCCGACCGGATCCGGCAACGGAACCGTCACTCTCTCGATCGGGCCGAACTCCGGGTCGCCGCGTTCGGCCGTTCTGGCTGTCGGGGATGCCTCGGTCGTGATCGCGCAGGCCGGCGGCGCCGAAACCTTCGTCGTGCCGGCTGTCGCCTCGACTCCGGGCGCGCTCGGCTCCTTCTTCAAGACAGCGGTGCAGCTCCACAACCCGACGCCCGCTCCGATCTCGGGAGACCTCACCTATCATGCCGGCGGCGTTTCGGCAGCGACCGACGATCCGGTGGTGTCCTACGAGCTTTCCTCCGGACAGACCATCGACTTTGCCGACCTCCTGCCCGAGCTTCAGGACTCCGGCCTCGGAAGCGTCGACCTCCTTCCGCGGACCGGTACGGCACCCGTCGCGACGATTCGAATCTTCAACGACGCGGGGGAAGCGGGGACGACCGGAATGACCGAAGAGCTGGTGCGACCGGGCGAAGCGCTCGAGGCAGGAAAGACCGGCATCCTGATCGCGCCGCCCGAGCCCTCACGCGCCCGCTACAACATCGGCGTGCGCTCGCTCGGCTTCGGCGCGGCTTTCACCTTCACGGTGCGGGACGCGAACGGCGCCGTCCGAACCACCGGCTCGAAGTTCTTCGCGCCGTCCTACTTCGTGCAGCAGTCGGCCGACGCCTTCCTCGGTATTGCCCTCCTCGCCAACGACACGATCTCGTTCACGGTCACCGGCGGCAGCGTAATCGTTTACGGCGCGACGACGGACAACACGACCCAGGACCCGAGCCTCCAATTCGCGCGGGCGCTCCGCCCGGGAAGCGACCCGCGTCGGACGCTCGCGGCAGTCGCTGCCGCGCCCGGTGTCAACGAGTCCCTTTTCAAGACGACCCTGCAGCTTCACAACCCTGGAACGACGGCGATCTCCGGCCGGTTGATCTTCCATCCAGCGGCGACATCGGGGAGCGACGCCGACCCGTCCGTCCCCTACACTCTCGGCCCCGGCGCGACGGTCTCGTATCCCGACATCCTCGCCGTCTTCCAGCGCACGGGCCTGGGAAGCCTCGACCTGGTCTCGACGACCGGCCCGGTTCCGCTCGCCGTCGCCCGCGTGTTCAACGACGGAGGCGCCCGCGGAACGACGGGGTTTTCGGTCGACGCGCTTCGCCCGGAGGACGCGCTGCAGGCGGGTCAGACCGGGGTCCTGATCGCTCCCGCCGATCCGGCCGTGACGCGGTTCAACGTCGGGATCCGGACGCTCGCCGCGGTGTCCTTGACGATCGTCGTCCGGAACCGGGACGGCGCGGTGGTTCGCACCGAGACGAAGTTCTACCCGGCGAATTACTTCGAACAGGTGGGGGGCGCGGTTTTCGCGGGCGGCCCGATCGGCCCGAACGACACCGTTGCCGTCACGGTGGGCGCGGGGAGCGCGATCGTCTACGGAGCCTCGACCGACAACAAGACGCAGGACCCGGCGATGCAGGTGGCGCGCGCGGTTCCCTAGAGCCTCTCGATCGCGAGCGGCGGCGGCTCGTGCTTGGTCTCGCCGACGTGGAAGAGCGCCGCGAGCTCCCGCTCCATGTTCGGGCGGGGAGGCTCCCGCTCCCCGAGGCACAGCCACGCGAGCGGCTCCCCCGGCTCCACGCGGTCCCCGACGTTCTTCTCGACCAGGAAGCCCGCGGCGGGATCGATCTCGTCCTCGCGGCGACGCCGGCCGCAGCCGATGTCGATGGACAGGAATCCCATCTTCTCGGTCGAGATCGAGCGCACCCATCCCCCGCGCAGGGAGAGGGCCGGGATGCGCTGCTTCGGCTGGGGAAGAAGCGACGGATCGGCGACGGCCCGAGGATCCCCCCCCTGGAACTCGATGAGCTCCTCGAACTTCTTCGCGGCCGCGCCGGAGTCGAACGCCTGCTCGAGGCGGAGGCGAGCCTCTTCTTCGGAGAGCGACGGCTCCGCGAACTGGAGCATGTCCGTGCCCAGGAGGATGCAGATCTCGCGGAGGCGGTCGGGCCCCTCGTTGCGCAGCACGCGGATCGCTTCGTCCGCTTCGAGCGCGTTGCCCACGGCACGTCCGAGCGGCCGGCTCATGTCGGTGATCCAGCCGCTCGCCTGACGCCCCGCGGCGCGCGAGGTGTCGACGAGCGCCCTTCCGAGCTCTCGCGATTCGTCCACGGTCTTCAGGAACGCCCCGTCTCCGGTCTTGACGTCGAAGACGATGCCGGTCGTGCCCGACGCCAGCTTCTTCGAGAGGATCGACGCGGTAATGAGCGAGATCGACTCGACCGTGCCCGTCACGTCCCGCAGCGCGTAGAGGATCCGATCCGCCGGCGCGATCGCATCGGTCTGCGCGAAAAGGGCGGCGCCGACCCGGGTGAGCGCCTCCCGCACGCGCTTCTCGTCGAGGTCCGTGCGGAACCCCGGGATCGTCGCCAGCTTGTCGAGAGTGCCTCCGGTGTGGCCGAGCCCCCGGCCCGACATCATCCCGACGCGCGCACCGGCAGCGGCCACGAGCGGCGCGAGCGCGAGAGACACCTTGTCCCCCACGCCGCCGGTCGAGTGCTTGTCGACGACCGGGGCGAGGTCGGAAAGGTCCCACGTCTCCCCCGAGTCGCGCATCGCCTCGGTCAGCGCGGCCGTCTCGGCGGTCGAGAGACCGAGGATCACGGCGGCCATGAGGAATGCGGACGCCTGGTACTCCGGGACCTCGCCGGACACCACCCCGGAGACGAGGTGGGCGATCTCCTCGCGCGGAAGCTCCTCCCCCGCCCGCTTGGCGCGGAGGATCTCGTAGACCGTTCTCACGCCGCGGGCTTCTCTCGAGCCGGCGCCGCGAGGCTCTCGCGAACTTTCTTTCGCCACTTCGTCGCGGCGTCCAGGATGGCCCGCCGATCGAGCGTGGTGGGTCGCCGGTTCGCCAGCAGCCGCTTGCCGTCCACCCAGACGTCCGTGACGTCCGCGGCCTTGGCGGAGTAGACGAGCGTGGAGTAAACGTCCTCGAACGGCTGCTCGTGGGCGGTGCGCGCGTCGAGCGCGATGACGTCGGCGTGCTTGCCCGGCTCGAGCGAGCCCGTCACGTCGCCGAAACCGAGCATGCGCGCGCCCTCCCGCGTCGCCGCGGCGACGAGCTCCCGGGCCGGAAGGACCGTCGGATCGCCGGTCGAGACCTTCGCGAGCTTGCCGGCGAAGTCCATCGCTTCGAACATCGAGAGGTCATTGTTGGACCCGGCAGGGCCGTCGGTCCCCAGTCCCCAGAGGAGGCCGTCCCTCTCCCACGCGGCCACGTCGGCGATCCCCGAAGCGAGCTTCATGTTCGATTCGGGATTGTGGGAGACGCCGACGCCGTACTGCTTGATGAGTCCCCGGTCGGCGGCGTCCATGTAGATCGCGTGCGCGCCGACGATCGGCAGTCGCTTCCCGTCCGGCGGCGGATCGAAGAACCCGATGGACGCGAGGTAGGCGACGGGCGTCTTGCCCCACTTCTCGCGCGCCCCCTTGAGCTCGCTCGCGCTCTCGGCGACGTGAACCAGGAGCGGCAGCCTCTCCCGGTGCGCCAAGTCGCGTGCGGCGAGCAGCGTCTCCCGGCCGGTCGTGTAGATCGCGTGCGGCGAGGGGGCGGGGACGATCCGCGGATGTCCCTTCCACCGCTTGACGAACGCGTCCATGAAGGCGAGGGTCTCCGCCAGGTCCTTGTGGTCCGGCACCGGAAAGTCGATGAACGTCTCGCCGAGAACCGCACGCAGCCCGGCCTTGTCGACGGCCCGGGCCGCGTCCGACATGAAGTAATACATGTCGGCGAACGCGGTCGTTCCCCCCTCGATCATCTCGAGGGCGGCGAGGAGCGTCCCGTCGTAGACGAAGCCGGGCGAGACGTTCTTGCCCTCGGCCGGGAAGATGTTCTCCTCGAGCCAGCGGTCGAGCGGCAGGTCGTCCGCGATCCCGCGCAGGAGAGTCATGGCGGCGTGCGTGTGC
>DATIBN010000234.1:0-8606 GCA_035457525.1 Thermoanaerobaculia bacterium
GAGCTGACGAAGGTCCACGAGGAGGCGGCGCGCGGCACGCTTGCCGAGCTCGCACAAACCTTCCGTGCGCGGGGCGCCGGGCGTGGAGAGGTGACGGTCGTCGTCGAAGGACGGACCGCAGGAGAGGAAGAATCGGAGGCCGGAGACTCCCTGGACGAGGCGATCCGCGCGGCGCTCGACCGCGGTCGGCCGAAGCGGGCTCTCGCCCGCGAGCTCGCGCGGCGGAGCGGCCGTCCCGCCCGGGAGATCTACGCGCGGGCGATCGAGATCGAAAGAGGGCCGGCGAAATGACCGAGCCCGCCGTCCGCGTCGCCGGGCTCACGAAGGTCTTCCGCACGTTCCGCCGCGAGGAGGGGCTCGCCGCCGCGCTGAAGTCCCTCGTCCGGCGGGTGCCGACGGAGATCGTCGCCGTCTCGGACGTCACGTTCTCGATCGGGCCCGGCGAGATGGTCGGCTACATCGGCGCGAACGGCGCCGGCAAGTCGACGACGATCAAGATGCTCACGGGGATCCTGACGCCGACCGCCGGCGACATCGTCTGCAACGGCTTCGTGCCGTACCGCGACCGGACGCAGTACGTCGCGTCGATCGGGGTCGTCTTCGGCCAGCGGACCCAGCTCTGGTGGGACATCGCGGTCGTCGAATCGTTCAAGCTCCTCAAGGAGATCTACCGGCTGTCGGACGCCGAGTACCGGGAGCGCATGGCGCTCTTCGACCGCGTGCTCGGGATCGAGGCGTACCTTCACCAGCCGGTCCGGAAGCTCTCGCTGGGCGAGCGCATGCGGTGCGACCTCGCGGCCTCGCTCCTCCATCGGCCGCCGCTCCTCTTCCTGGACGAGCCGACGATCGGGCTCGACATCGTGGCCAAGGCGAACGTCCGGGAGTTCCTGCAGGAAATCAACCGCACCGAGGGCACCACGGTGCTCCTGACGACGCACGATCTGTCCGACATCGAAACCTTGAGCCGCCGCGTGATCGTCATCGACCACGGCCGGCTTCTTTTCGACGGACCGCTCCAGTCGCTGCGCGACCGGATCCTGCCGGTGACCGTGGTCGTCTTCGACGTGAAGCGGGCGCCGGACCCGGGCGCCCTGTCGCTCGACGGCCTTCCGGTCCGCGAAATCGCCTCGCACCGCTATGCCGTGGACGTCGACCGGCGGGTGCTCTCCCCCGCCACCGCGGTGAAGGAAATCGTGAACCGGTTCGACGTGGCGGACATCTCCATCGAGGAGCCGCAGATCGAGGACGTCGTCAAGCGCATCTACCGCGAGGGGATCGCGTGAGACGGCGGTGACGGCCACGGCGCTGCGGCCCGCGCTCTCGTTCGCGCGGATCGGTTTCCTGAACATGCTCGCGTACCGGGCGCGCTACTACGTCGGCGTGCTCACGTACCTCTTCAACGTCTCGGTGTACTACTTCATCTGGCGCGCCGTCTTCCGCAACTCGCCGAGCGTCGCGGGGCTGTCGCTCGACGAGATGATCACGTACGTCGCGGTCGGATGGACGATCCGCTCCTTCTACTTCAACGAGATCGACCGGGACATCGCGGCCCAGGTCCAGGAGGGGCGGCTGGCGATGAACCTGATCCGCCCCGTGAACTTCCAGACCGTCATGATTTCCGACGCGGCCGGGCAGTCCGCCTTCCGCGCCGCGCTCTTCACGGTGCCGATCGGCATCGTGGTCGCGCTCCTCTTTCCCGTGCGCCCGCCCGCGTCGATCACGGCCGGGGCGCTCTTTCTCGTCTCCGCCGTTCTCTCCTTCTTCCTTGTCGCCGCGTTGAACTTCCTCGTGGGGCTGATCGCGATCCGCACCAAGTCGATCATGGGCATTCTGCGGGCGAAGTACCTGGTGCTCGAGCTCCTCTCCGGGCTCCTCATCCCGACGACGCTGTTCCCCGAGCCGCTCCGCTCCCTCCTCCTCCTGTCCCCCTTTCCGCACATCAACTTCACTCCGGCCACCCTCTATCTCGGGAAGGCGACGGGCGCGGCGGCGGCGACCCAGCTCGCGGCGCAGGCCGGTTGGACGATCGCGCTCATGGCGCTCGGCCAGTGGATCTGGGTGCGCTCGCGGCACCGCATCACGATCCAGGGGGGTTGATGGGGAACCTCCGCCGCCACGCGCGCCTGCTCGGCCTCTACTTCACGCAGTACGCCAAGGCGCGCCTGGAGTACCGCGCCGACTTCTTCTCGGCGGTGGTCGCTTCCTTTCTGGGCACCGCCGCGTCGTTCGCGTTCCTGCTCATCGTGTTCTCCCGCGTGTCCGCACTCCGGGACTGGAAGTTCGAGGAGATGGTGTTCCTGTACGGCTTCTCGCTCATTCCGCTCGGCATCTTCAACACGCTCTCGTGGAACCTCTGGATGTTCCCGGACCGCTACCTGATCGAGGGACGGTTCGACCGGGTGCTGCTGCGGCCGGTCTCTTCGATCTTCCAGGTCCTGTTCGAGACCTTCCGGCTGGAGTCGCTCGAGTCGATCGCGACGGGCATCGTCGCCGTCGTCTGGTCGTCGCAGCGTCTCGGGATACGCTTCGGCGCGCTCGACGTCCTGCTGTTCGTGGTGTGGGCGATCTCCGGGGGCGCGATCTACCTCTCGATCTTCATCGGCCTGACCGCGACGTCGTTCTGGATCGAGGATCGCATCGGCATCTCGCCGCCGGTGTTCAACCTGATGCAGTTCGGACGCTACCCGCTCACGATCTACGACGCCTGGGTGCGATTCGCGCTCTCCTTCGTGATCCCCTTCGCGTTCGCGTCGTTCTACCCGACCGCGCGCTTCCTCCACCGACCCGAGTTCCTGCCGTATTTCTGGGCGGTGCCCGCGGTGGCTGCGGTGTCGCTTTCGATCGCGCTCTCGCTGTGGAAGAACGGCGTGGCGCGGTACCACTCCACGGGCTCGTGACGGTTCCCTAACGCCACTCCTCGCCGAGGCGGGCCATCAGCGCGGCGTACAGTTCGATCCCGTCCCACAGGTTCCCGATGCGCAGGTTCTCGTTCGCGGCGTGCTGGTTGTTGTCGTGGTTCACGATCGGCACGCCCAGCACCGGCGCTTTCAGAACCTGCTCGAAGAGGTAGTTCGGGCCGCTGCCTCCGAGCGTCGGCAGCCGCACGACCGGATCCCCGGCCGCTTCCGAGAGGATGCTCACGAGGGCGCGCGACACCGGCAGGTCCATCGAAACCCGCGTCGCCGGGTATCCCGGCCCCCAGTCGACCCGGAGGACCTTCGGGTGCGCGAGCCGGGTCGCTGCGTCGGGAGGCGCGCCGCGCACGAGGAAGTATCCCTGACCCCGCAGGAACTCCTCCACCTTCGCGCGCACCCCGTCCGTCGTCTGATCGGGAACCAGTCGGAAGTCGATCGAGACCGTCGCCTCCGTCGGAATCGAGTTCGTCGCCCGTTCGCCGACGTCGCCCGCGGCGAGACCCCGGATGTTGAGCGCCGGCAACATCACCCGGGCTTCGACCCGGTCGCCACCCCCCTCGGTCCGGGAGAGCGCGAGCTCGCGTTTCAAGTCGCCGTCCACATCCGGAGCCTCCGCCAGGGCGCGCCGCTCCGCGTCGGTCGGGGGCCGGACGCCATCGGAGAAGCCCGGGATCGTGATGCGGCCGTCGCCGTCGCGCATCGCCGCGACGAGGCGCGCGAGCTCGGCGGCGGGGTTCGGAGACCAGTTGCCGTAGTGACCGCTGTGGAGGCGCCGAAGCGCGCCGTAGGCCGTGATCTCGACGTCCGTGACTCCCCGGGTCCCGAAGAACACGAGTTTCCTTCCGCTCTGGTGAACCGGTCCGTCGCAGAAGAGCCAGAGGTCCCCGGCGAGGCGGTCCCGGTTGGCTCGCAGGACTTCCGCGAGGTGCGGCGAGCCCGCTTCCTCCTCCCCCTCGAAGAAGAACTTGAGGTTGACCGACGGGGAGCGCCCCGCGGCCCGCAGAGCGTCGAGCGCGGTCAAGAGAGCGATGATCGGCGCCTTGTCGTCGGAAGCCGAGCGCGCGTGGACGCGGAAGCGCGGGTCCACCGGCGCCGCCAGCGCGGACCACGCGACCTCCTTCCCACCGCCGTCGAGCGGCCCGTCGCGGAGGACGGGCTCCCACGGCTTCCCCGTCCACCGCTCGGGGTCCACCGGTTGACCGTCGTAGTGGGCGTAGAAGACGACCGTCCGCTTCGCACCCCGGGCGGGCAGCTCGCCGAAGACGGCCGGAGGACCTCCGGCGCCATCGAGGAGCGTCGCGCGCACTCCGCGCTTTTCGAGGAGCGCGACGATCGCGTCCGCGTTCCGTCGGATGTTGCCGCCGTCCGACGCGACGTTGGGGATCGCGAGGAGGTCGCGGAGCTCTTTCAGGATGAGGAGCTCGTGCCCCGCCCGATACGCGCGCACTTTCGCAACGAGCAGGTCCGACGGAGACGGGCGGCCGGCAATGGCGACGAGCGCCGCGGCCAGAGCGTAGAGGACGACGCGCTTCGTCACGGCTCTCCGACCACGGGCGGAAGGGGTACGGGCTCGGGAACCGATGTCGCCAGCGGTTCCGGCTCGGCGCGCCCCCGGCGGCCCGCGATCAGTGCGGTCGCCGCCACGGCCACGAGAACGACGACCGCCCAGCCCGACGCCTGGTCGGGGGACGCGGGCTGCGAGAGGAGCTCGGCCGCCTCGAGGCCGCCGAAGAAGAGCGCTCCGAACAGCACCCAGGCCGCCGCGTGGTCCCTGAGTAAGCCGAATGCCACGAACCCGAGCCACGCGGCCATGAGAACCTCCGGGACGAAGGCCGCCGCGAACTCCCCGGCGGAGCGGGCGCCCACCGGCGCGAGGGCGAACAGGAGAGCGACCGCGGCGAGCGCGCGCCAGAGAGGCTGGCGCGCCGTGGGCGTCCGGGCCGCGAGCGCGATCACCCCGACGGCGACCGCGAGTGTGAAGACGGTCGAGGCGGCGGACCAGAAGCCCGCATAAGCCGGAACGAACCGCTCGAGCGACCGCGGCAGCGCCGGGTCCGGCTCGAAGAGCGCCGGCCGGAGCGAGGAGACGACCGCGACCCATCGGGCGAGCCCGGCGGTCCCGATGGCGGCGACGGCCGCGCGCGCGAACGCGTCGGAAAGCGAGCCGCTGCGGCGCAGGGCCGCGCGCCACCCGGGCCGCGCGCCGGAAAGGAGAACGAAACCGAAGGCGGCGGCGCAGAGGAGCGCGATGACGCCGATCGTCAGCGAGATTGCGACGCCGATCTGGAAGAGCGTGTACGGCGTCTCCGTCTGGTACCCCCGGGCCAGCGACGGGATCGAGTTCGCGAGGGCGACCACGACCGCAACGAACGCGAGGGAGAGCGGTCCGACCAGCCGGCGCCAGCGGAATGCACCACCGCGGACGAGCCGGAGGAAGAGGATCACCGCCATGCCGACGAAACCCCCGATCGCAACGACCCTCGCGGCCAGGAGGATCCAGTCGGCGGGGCTCCGCCGCCCGTACTCGCGGAGGAAGGACTCCGGCACCTTGATCGTCGGGAGGATGAGAGCCAGCCGCGGGCCGTGGAAGACCGCGGTGAGGCGTGGTTTCGCTTCGCCGACCCCGGTCTTCGACTCGAGGACGATCGTCGTGTCCGTGCGCTTCGGCCGGTCCTGTGTTCCGACGTCGACGACGGAGTACTCGCGGGCGGGATATCCGAGCCTCTCGACGGCCGCGAGCGCGCGCGCCTTCGCCGACTCGACTCCCGGAGGGGCGGCGGCGGGCGCCGCCTCCTCCTTCGGGTTCACGAACGCGACGACCCGCGAGCGCCGCGCGTCCACGAGAACCTTCCACTCCTCCTTCTTCTCGGGCTGGAAGAACCGGACGACCCAGTACGCGAGCGGCAGGTTCCGTTCGGCGAGCCGCTCGAACGCCTTCTCCCCCTCCTTCGTCAGCACGTAGCGCGCGGCCGCTTCCGAGAATCCGGGGATCCGGCCGTTCTCCTGGGGCCTCACGCGGCGGACTTCCTCGTCTTCCGCGAACCCCGTGCCGGTGTACGAGACCATGTGGAAGCGGTCCGGAGCGGCGCCGTTGGCGGCGAGGAACCGTCGCGCGATCGCCTCCGCCCGCACCCGGCCGACCGCGTCCTTCGCGAGCGAGTCGGGGCGGTCCGTCGGAAAGAAGAAGGAGCTCGCGAGCACGACCGCGGCCACCGCCGCGGCCCCGAGAAGCCCGCGCGGCAACGCGCGAACCCGCGGGACTTCCTCGGGCTCGAGCTGCGCCGACGGCGGCGCGGGAACGAAGCCCTCGTCCCCGTTGGTCAATCCCTCCTCCGAAGCAAAGCCCCCGCGCCTCCGGTAGAAGACGAGCGCCGCTGCGAGCGGAAGGAGCAGGATGCCCGCGGCGATCGCTCCGGAAACGACGTAGTAGGCATTGCCCGACCGGAGCAGGAGAAACGCGGTGTAGATCGCGTCGACCGTGAAGTGCCAGACGAGGAGAGGGAGAACGCCGTAGCGGAGCATCAGGAGACCCATGAGGATGCCGGCGACCCCCACCTCGACTCCGCGGATGTAGAAGGGCTGGTTCGGATAGGCGGCGTGGCCGAACCCCCAGATGATCGCGGGCAGCACGACGGCGACGAGCCGTCCGGCTCCCAGGCGATCGAGGAACGAGATCGAGAACATCCGGCTGATTCCCTCTTCCGAGACCGCCGGCAGGAATCCGATCAGGAGCACCGTGGCCCAGGGAAGGGCGGTGTTCAGCAGGTCGTTGTACGGAGTCTCGGCCGGCGCCCAGGCGCCGAACCGCGCCGCAACGACGTAGAACACCGCCTGGTACGCGAAGAAGAACGCGGTCAGCGCGTAGCCGAGGACGACCGAAAGGAAGAAGCGCTTCGTCTTGAGCCCGCGGCGCGAGAACATCCCGGAGAGCGAGAGGTGCCCGGGAAACCTCTCCCGGTAGATGGGCTCCGACGCCGCGACGATCACCGCGATACCCGCTCCGGTCGCGATCGCGCCGAGGAGGCCGAGCACCAGTTTCTCCGTCAGGTGGCTGGAGAGCGGGCTCGCCGTGTCGTACTCGTAGAGCGTCAACGGGATCTCGTTCAGGGTCGAGAGCAGCGCCAGGACGAAGGCGATCACCCCGAAGACGGCGACGAGTTTCCACCGCACGTCGTGCCGGACGATCTTCGTGATCAGCACGCCGATCATCGCGACGAACGTGAGGAAGAAGCCGAAGCTCGCCACCGTGCCGGCGGTCAGGTTCTTGGAGCGCAGCCGGCTGTAGTCGCGCAGCCACGACTCCGGGACGTGCACGAACTCCCGGAACCCCGTGACCTCGTCGCCGGAGACAGTCGTCCGGTATCGCACGGTCGCGTCCGCCATCCGGAATTCGCGCTTCTCGTCGACGAAGATCCAGTCGGTGCGCTTCGGGCGGGTCACCGGCGAGACCTCGATCGTCTTCAGCGCCGACTCCGGAAGCCCGCGCCCGGCGAGGAAGCGGCGCGCGATCGCGGATGCAGCGTCCCGGGTCAGCCGGGCGCCCGGCGCGTCCTCGCGGCGCACCGACTCGAAACCGGCGAGGTCCCCCCGCGGCGTGATCTCGGCGCGCTCCTCCTCCTTCACGCCCGAACGGAACCACCGCATCTTCCAGCGCCAGACCTTCGCGTCGGAGCCGTAGTACCGGCCGGCACGCTCGAGTCCGAGCTCACGCTCGAGGTAGACCTTCGCGTCGTCTTCGACGTCGAAGCGTCCCGCGAACTTCTTGCCGGACACGTCGCGGCCGACACTGCGAAGGAACTTCTCTCCGGCCACGCGTGCCTGGGAGCGGTTGACGCGGAACTCGATCGACGCCTCGGGAAAGGCCCTCTTGAAGAGGAGCGCGGTCAGCGCGGCGCCCACGACCATGACCGCGACGCACGCGAGCAGGAACCGGCGGTCCCGGGGGTTCAACTTCTCCATTCGCCTCTCCCCTGGCAGCTAGCCGATGAGGACACTACCTCCGTTGACGTTCAGCACCTCGCCCTGGACGTGGCGGGCCAGATCGGAGACGAGGAAGAGGACCGCGCCGGCGATGTCGGCCGGCTGCGCGACGCGGCCGAGCGGGATCGACCGCTCGATCTCGGCGCGGTTCGCCGGGTCGCCCAGCGTCGCTGCGGTCATCTCCGTTTCGACCCACCCGGGGGCGACGCAGTTGACTCGGATGCCCCGCGGGCCGAGCTCCGCCGCGAGAGACTTCGTGTACGAGATCAGGGCTCCCTTGGACGCGGCGTACGCCGAGTGCCGCGCCTCGCCCCGCTGCCCCGCCGTCGAAGACACGAAGACGATGGAGCCCTTCTCGCGCTCGAGGTGCGGGATCGCGGCGTCGGTCACGACGTGGGCGCCCCGCACGTTGACGGCGAACGTGCGGTCCCAGACGTCGAGGCTGTCCGACCCGGCCTCGTCCTCTTCCCAGATCCCGGCGTTGTTGACGAGCACGTCGAGACGCCCCCAGGCGGCGATCACGTCGCGCACGAGCTGCCGCGCCTCCCGCTCGTTCCCGACGTCTCCCGCGAGCGCGAGGGCCTCGCCGCCGGCCTGCCGGGTCCGCCGGACGAAGTCCTCCGCGGCCGCGTCGGCCTTCCGGTAGTTGATTGCGACGCGCGCCCCGGCCGCGGCGAGGATCTCCGCCACGGCCCGGCCGATGCCGCGCGA
>DATIBN010000235.1:0-11088 GCA_035457525.1 Thermoanaerobaculia bacterium
CGGCAGCGTGCTCCGGGTGCCGGTTTCCGGAAAGGTCTCCTTCGAGCCGTTCGCCGCGTCCGCGCGCGAGGCGGGCCGGACGATCGTCGGCGCCGTTTCGGAAGGGGGCGACGACCCCTTCGCGAAGCCGATCGAGGAAAGGTCGGTCGTCGTCATCGGCGCGGAAGGGGGCGGGCTCCCCGCCGGCGCCTACCGATATCTGGACCGTCGCGTTTCGATCCCGATGCGGTCGCCTGTGGATTCGCTGAACGCGGCGGTCGCCGCGGCGCTGTTGCTCTACTCCCCCCGCATTTCGGGAGAACGCGCCGAGTAGCTCCGTCCGTTCAGGCCACCGTGCATTGCGGTGCGGATCCGGCGATGCAGGAGGATGGCGGCCAATAACGCCAGGAGGTTGAGAATCCCGATCGCCCGGAAGATTCCCGGCGTGAGCAGGACGTAGAAACCCACGGGACAGAAGGACAGCCCGACCCCGAGATAGAGGAGACCCGGCCGGCGCGTCCACGTCCCGTACACGCCCAGAACGCCGAGGGCGATCATGGTCGTGACCACGACGGCGCTCCCGACGGTGCGGCCCGAGCGGGAATAGGGATTGAACCAGAGAAACACGATCCAGAGCACGATCGAACCCACCCATGCTCCCGTGCCGAGCAGCTGGAGGGAGCGCAACGAATCGTCCGGGGGTTCAGCTATCAGAGGACCGCGCATCTCGAGGGAGATGAGGAAGCGACGAGGGATCTCTCGGGAGTCAGAGATCCTTCGCTTCGCTCAGGGTGACCCTTCGGGTTATTTCTTCGCCATGGACATCGTGCCTTCCCACGTGTTGCGGCCGAAACCTCCGGGCGTCGCGTCCGGGGTGCCCTTCCAGGTGCCTTGACCGGTCGCGCCCTTCCATTTTCCGGAGCCGCCGGCGAGCTTCCAGCCGCCCTCGGTCTGCCCGTCCCACGTGAAGAAGGCGATGTCGCCGTCGCGGTCCACGGCCGTGCAGGAGCCCATGCACATTCCGGCGTCGGCCGAAGTCATCACGCAGGCTCCGTCGCAATCGCCGGAAGCGCCGTTCAAGGGATGCTTCGGGTCGGCCGTCATGAAGTACTGGTGGTTGCCCTGGGTGACGTACGTCTTCCCGCCGGCGAGCTTCGTCGTCTCCGGGGCTTTCGGGACGACGACGTTCTCGCCCTTGACGGGGGCCTGGGCCACTGCGGCGGATGCGGCGAGCAGAAGGCAGGCGAACACGGCCAGTGCCCGGGTGAGGTTCCTCATGACATTCTCCTTTTCGAAGGGTCCCTCGCGGGACGGTGAGTTGTTCCCGGATGCGTGGGGCGGAGCGTGTCACACTGGCGCAAGTCTGTAAATTCGACGATGCCGCTCATCCTCCCGGCTCACTTTTTCGTCCCCAGATCCAGCACGAGTTTGGCGATCGCCGCGGCCGTCTCCATGCGCTCGGGCGCGGACTCCAGGTTCGACAGAAAGACGACGGCAAAGCGGCGTCGCGGCAGCAGATAGATCATCCCGCTCGCGCCCGGGCTCGAGCCCCCGTGAAACGCTTCGGTCTCGCCGTACCAGTTCTGCCCGGTCGCCAGGCCCCACCCGAAACCGTAATCGATCGCCTCGCCGTTTTTGAGGGTCTGCGGCGTCAGCATCGCATCTCGCATTTCGCAGCTGACGAGCTTGCAATCGATGAAGCTCGCTGCAAAGAGAGCAAGGTCCGGCGCGGTCGTCGCGTACCCCCCGGCGGGCAGACGATTGCTCATGTCGACGTGTGGCGCGTTCTTGAGCTCCCCGTTCTGGCGCACGTATCCCGCGGCCCGGTTCGGGATCAGGGCGAAGGGATCGTCGTCGCGCGATCGCTTCATCCCGGCCGGTTCGAAGACCAGGCTGCGAATCACGTCCATGAAGGGCCGGCCCGCTGCTCCCTGCATCACACAGCCGAGAACGTCGAAGCCATAGGTGCTGTAGGAGTATTTCGTGCCTGGCTCGAACAGGAGAGGATCGTCTCGGAACGGCGCAAGCGCATCGACGACGTCCTTGTAGTGCACGGTGCTCGTCTGCTCTTCGCGGTCGCGCGGGCCGCCGTAGTGCCGGATCCCGGACGTGTGGGTCAGGAGATGGCGCGAAGTCACCGCCCACTTCTTCCGCGGAAACGCCGGACAGTACCGCTCGACCGGGAGGTCCAGATCGAGCTTCCCCTGCTCCACGAGCCGCATCGCCGCCGTCGCCGTGATCGGCTTGCCGATCGACGCGCTGCGGTAGACGGTCTCGGGTTTCGCCGCAACGGAGTTCTCGACGTCGGCGATGCCGTAGCCGCGCGACCATACGAGCTCTCCGTCGAGCGCGATCGCCGCGGACAGGCCCGGTATGCCGCTCTTCTTGATCCAGGCGTCGAGGATCCGGTCCACGGCTTCGGTCTTCGCGCGATCGAGGGGCGGCGCGCCGGTCGAGACGGTGGCGAAACCGAGGAGGATCGCCGGAAGAACGAATCTCGATCTAGACATGGCCTTCCGGCTTCCCGCGGTCCGGCCGGGGGTCCGGTCGGCGCGGCGGCCGGGGAGGCGCGGTCGGTCGTACCGGAGGCCGGCCGCCGCGAGCGCCGCGCGGAGCGACGACCTTCTTCTGCCGGTTGCCGGTCCCGCGCCGAGTCATTGCTCGATCGCGGCGTGTGCGAAGCAGACACGCCGCCGCAAGTACTCCCTCTCCCTCCGGGAGAGGGCCGGGGTCAGGGCGTTGATCCGGGGGGATCTCGTCACTCCCCCTCCGCGAACACCTCGGCCTGGAACGACCAGAGCCGCGCGCCGGGACGCCGCCAGGCGTCGGGGGGCAGGCCCGCCTTGCGCGAGACCTCCGCGAGGAACGTGATGCGGTCGAACCCCCACTCGGTCGCCACCTGCGGCAGCAGGAGCCCCCGGCGGCCGGCGAGCTCGATGATCAATCCGTCGCGCCCCGCCACGATCTCCTCCGGGTCGTGGACCGGTTGCGGCGCGGTCAGGACCGAGATCTCGATCGAGCAGGCGGGCAGCTCGTCCGGCGTCAGCGGCGGGAAGCGCGGGTCCTCGAAGGCGGCCTTCAGCGCGTATCGGGGGACGGCGCGCGCGAGGTCCCCGTCCGGAGCGAGCGTGCCGATGCAGCCGCGGAGCTCCCTGTTGCGGCGCAGCGTCACGAAGAGAGCTCGCGGCTGCCCGAACGCTTCCGCCCGGTCGGACGCGAGCCGCGGCGCCGGGGCGCCCTGGAAGTGGGCGTCCAGCGCCCGACGCGCCAGCGCGAGCAGGTCCCGCCGGGACTCCCTCGAGAGCGGAGGCGTCTCGGTCACGCGGTCGTCCCCCCGAGCTCCCGGAGAAACCGGGCCATCACGTCCTCGAGCTGCTCGAGCTTTCCCTCCAGGAAGTGGTCCGCTCCGGGCACCTCGACGATCCGGCCGGTTCCCGCCGCCCAGGCTCGGAGCAGAGCGGGCGGCCCGAACGTGTCGTTGGCCCCGACGACGAAGAGCGCGGGCACCTTCGGACGCGGCAGCCCCGCTCCGAATTCCGACGCCAGAGGGATGCCGACGCCGACGAACGCCGTCACGCGCGGGTCGCCATCGATCGCTTTCAGGCCGGCGGCCGCGCCGAACGAAAAACCTCCGGCGACGACGGGGGGGCCGCCCCTCCTTCCCGCCTCGTCGAGCGCGGCCCGGTAGTCGTCGGCCTCGCCGCGCCCCTCGTCGAATCGCCCTTCGGAGAGACCGACGCCGCGGAAGTTGAACCGGAGGACTCCGTACCCCGCGCGGGAGAGGGCGCGAGCTGCGCGGAACACGACCTTGCTGTGCATCGTCCCGCCGTGGAGAGGGTGAGGGTGCGCGAACACCGCGGATCCGGCGCGCGCGCCCTCCGGCTCCTTCCAGAGACCTTCGAGGCGGCCGGCGGGTCCCGGAAACGAGAACGCCTCGAGCTTTCCGGACATGCTCTCGCCGCGCGTTGGCGAAAGAGGACTCTCAAAGTATTCTTCGGAACCGGGAGACGCCCCCATGAGCAAGATCGTACACGTCGTGGGAACCGGCACGATCGGCGAGCCGCTGATCGGCTTCTTCGCCGACTTCAAACGGCACCTCGGCATCGACGAGATCACGTTCCACAAGCGCACCCCGATGACGACGGAGCGCGCGAAAGTCAGCCACCTGATGCGACGGGGCGCGAACCTCGCGGTCGATTCCGACAAGTCCGCCGATTTCGAAGCGCTCGGGCACAAGGTCTCCTACGAAGCGCAGGAGGCCCTGGAGCGGGCGACCGTCGTCATCGACTGCACGCCGGCGGGCAACGAGAACAAGAAGATCTACGAGAAGATCGACGGCCCGAACGGATTCATCGCGCAGGGCAGCGAGTTCGGGTTCGGCAAGCCGTTCGCGATCGGCATCAACGAGGAGGCGCTCGTCCCCGGGGAGGACCGCTTCATCCAGATCGTCTCCTGCAACACGCACAACATCGCGACCCTCATCAAGACGCTCGGGTCACGGGACGGCGAGCTCACGCTCGACAGCGGAAGGTTCGTCTGTATGCGCCGGGCGAACGACGTCTCCCAGGACTCGAGCTTCTGTCCGGCGCCCACGGCCGGCAAGCACGACGACCCCGAGTTCGGGACGCACCACGCGCGGGACGCGTATCACCTGTTCGAGACGATCGGCTGGAAACCGCGGATCTTCTCCTCCGCGATGAAGTTGAACACGCAGTACATGCACTCCCTCTGGTTCGACATGGAGCTCTCGGAGCCGTCCTCGCGCGAGAAGGTGCTCCAGAGACTCCAGTGCAACACGCGGATCGCGATGACCGAGAAGCGGTCGGCGAACCAGATCTTCTCGTTCGGCCGGGACCACGGCTACTACGGCCGGATCTTTTCTCAGACGGTCGTCGCGAAGCCGACCGTGACCGTCAACGGTGACCGCGAGGTGATCGGGTTCTGTTTCACCCCGCAGGACGGAAACTCGCTCGCTTCCTCGATCGCCGCGGCTCTGTGGATCGTCGACCCCGACTTCGACCGGGCGGAGCGGCTCTCGGTACTCGATCGGTTCTTTTTCCGCGAAATCTGAAAGCGCTGGAGCGAGGCAGCCCCCTCACCCCCGGCCCCCTCTCCCGGAGGGAGAGGGTGCAACCTTCGGCGGTCGAGTTACACCGAGACGATGTATCCCCCGCTCTTCGCGTCCTTCTTCAACGTGATGAGGCCCGTACGCTGGGCGTCCTCGAGGAGCTCGGAGAACGACTTGTAGCCGTAATAGGTCTCGTTGAAGTACGGCTGCTTGCGCTGCATCGTCTGCTTGACCATCGAACCCCAGATCACGTCGTAGTTCTCGCGCTGGAGGGCCTGGATCGAGTCGAGCATGAGTCGGAAGACGTCCTGCTGCTTCTTGGGCAGGTTTTCGATTGACGGAAGCGCGCGCGACTCGCGGACGAGGTCCTCGTAGAAGATGAACTCGTCACAGTTGGAGATGAGGAGGTTCGACGTCGAGCTCTTCACTCCGACGCCGAGCACGCTCTTGTCGCTCTCCTTCAGTTTCGAAACGAGCGGGGAGAAGTCGGAGTCCCCCGAGAGGATCACGAAGGTCGTGATGTGGGCCTTCGCGCCGACGAGGTCCATGGCGTCCACCACCATCCGGATGTCGGCCGAGTTCTTGCCGGTGTAGCCGCGCTGCGGGATGTCCACGAGCTCGATCGCGGCTTCGTGGAACTCCCGCTTGTATTCGGAGTACCGCGTCCAGTCGGCGTACGCCTTCTTGAACACGATCCGACCCTTTTCGATGAGCCGCTGCAGCACCAGGTTGATGTCGAACTTCTGGTACTTCGCGTCCCGGACGCCCAGCGCGATGTTCTCGAAGTCGATGAAGACCGCCAGGCGCTGCTCGATGGCGGGGCGCGCCGGGAGCTGCGGGACGGACCCGAACGACATCGCGGCGCTCGGCGCCGTCCCGGCAGGAGCGGACGGCGCGGGGATGGCGGTCGCCGCCGCGAGGACGGAGGGCACCGGAGCGGGCGCGGCCGGACGGGGCGCCGGCGATTCGGCCGCGTCCGGCGGGCGGGCCTTGCGGCGTCGGACGCCTCCGCGGCGGCGGCGGGGTTTCTTCTCCCCCTCCCCCGCCTCGGCGGCCGGAAACGGAACGGGCTCGTCGTCGTTCATTGCGCACCTGCCGGCAGGTAGTCGAAGGAGGAGGTCGTCAGGAGGAAGGTCGTCAGGACGCGCGCCACGAGGTGGCCGTCCGCATCCACGAGGTCGACCTCCCCCACGGACACCCGCCTCCCCTTTTTCAGGATCCGGGCGCGCGCCTCGACGTCCGTCCGGGCGCGTCGCAGGAAGTGGATCGAGAGGTCGGTCGTCGCGAAGCCCATCTTCCCGTCGAAGTTGGTCGAAAGGGCGAACGCGACCGCGGTGTCGGCGAGCGTCGCGAGGATCCCTCCGTGAATCGTCGGAGACCCGTTCGTCAGCTCGGGACGGTATTTCAGCTTGAGGACGCAGGAGTCGAGCGCCAGCTCCTCCAGCGTGGGCTGGAGCCACTGCAGCGCCGGCGACGAAGCAAGGCGCCGGCGCAGCCGATCGACGAGATCGGGGGCCAGCGCGGGAACGGGGTGCGGTCCGGCGGCGCGGCTCATAAACGGGTCATTGTATCGGTTACAGACGCCCCGTGCCGGGCTTCAGGGCCCAGGCTCCCCCGGATCGTCGTCGGCGGCGTAGTACGGCAGCTCCTCCGCGCGCTTGGTCGAGTTGTCGAACTCCCGGGGGACCTCCACGATCGTCCGTGTGACGTTCGGGTCGCACACCTCGTTCTCGCATTCGTACGTGTACACGTTCTTCTCCGGCATCTTCTGGAAACCGACGATCGTCTGGTACGTGTCGCAGTTGCCGCACTTCACCGACATCATGAAGATGTCGATGACGTGCAGGCCGCCGTCGGAGGGCCCGGGCTCGCTCATCGCGCGGATGATACGATGCCGCAAACAAACGAACGCGAGGCATCATGAACGCACGGCCGACGGCTTTCGTTCTCTTCGCGCTCCTCGGTGGCTCGCCACTTCTCGCGGCGGGCGGCTCCTTCGAGAAGTCGATACCGGTTCCCCGGGAATCCGACGCCCGACTGGGCTGGACCCACCAGGGGTGCTCGATCGAGAGCCTGACGCTGCGCAACTACCCGGACGACGAGGACATCTCGGAGGCGCGCGCGAAGGATCCCGGGGACAAGTCGTGGCTCTGGTGGGAATTCAACGTCTCGAACCGCGGGGATTCGAAGTGCCGCATCAAGCTGTCGCTCCAGATCCTGGACAAGAAGGGCAACGTGGTGAAGTCGAGCGACCGCAGCGGCTCGGTCTCGCCGGGAGAGCTCGACGACGACATCCGGGTCTCGACCCTGATGAAGACCTTGGACATCGCCGACGCGGCCAAAGTGCGGTTGCGCGCGACGATCGCGGCCGAATAGCTCCCGTCCGCGCGGCCCGCACGGCGGGCCCTAGAATTGCGGCCGTGGGCCCGACCGCTTCCGACACGGCGATTCCTGCGGGCTACGCGGCCGCCCGGGAATCTCTCGCGCACCGGCTCCGCCCCGCCGGGATCCTCGACGTCACCGGCGCCGATCGCGAGACCTTCCTCCAGGGGCAGCTCACGCAGGACATCCGCGACCTCGCCCCGGGCGAGAGCCGCCCGGCGGCCGGGCTGACCCCGAAGGGCAAGCTCCTCTTCGTGGCCCGGGTGGTCGGGCTCGAGGAAGGGCTGCGGCTCGTCGTGCCGGAAACGCTGCGGCAGCGCGTCCTCGATCACGTCCGGAAGTACGCCGTCTTCTCGAAGGTGGCGGTCGAGGATCGCTCGGCCGACCTCCTTCGCGTCGGGCTCTACGGGCGCGAAGCGCCCGGGCTCTCGCTTCCCGGCGGCCTCGATCGGCTGCCCGGCGAGGGCGAGTTCTCGTGCGACCTTCTCGTTCCCGCGGGGCGCCGGGACGATCTGGAGACGCACCTGTCCGCCGCGGGTTCCGTCGCGGTTTCCGCGGACGCCGCCGAGGTCCTCCGCGTGGAAGCGGGCCGGCCGCGCTACGGAACCGACATGGACGACTCGAATCTCCCGGACGAAGTCGGCATGAACGACGCGATCTCGACGACGAAGGGATGCTACGTCGGCCAGGAGGTGGTCGCGCGGCTTCGCACGTACGGGCGCGTGAATCGGAGGCTCGTCCTGTTCCGTTTTCCGGAAGGCTCGATCGGAGCGGCTTCTGTCCTCGGACGCCCGGGCGAGGAGACTCCCGCGCGCACCGAGGCCGGCCGCGTCACGAGCTCCGTCGTGTCGCCGCGACTCGGTCCGATCGGGCTCGGATACGCGTTCCGCGACGTCGCCTCCGGCGCGCGGCTCGTGTCGGTGGCGAGCCCCGGGCTCTCCGCGATCGTCTCGGACCGCCCGGCCGCGTGAAGGAGCGGACGGCCGCTCCCGCCCACGTCCACGCCGGCCCGGCCTGGAAGATCCACGCGGCGCTCGCCGGGGCGCAGACCGGGTTCGCGCTCTTCCCGATCTTCGGAAAGCTCGCGCTGCTCTCGATCCCGCCGCTCGCGCTCGCCGCGATCCGGGTCGTCTGCTCGGCCGCCATGCTCGAGGTCGTCCGCCGCCTCTCGCCGCCCGAACTTCTCGCGCCTTCCGACCGTCGGCGGATCCTGCTCCTCGCGCTGCTCGGCGTCTCCTTCAACCAGGTTCTGTTCATCTTCGGGTTGTCGCTCACCTCCGCGGTCAACACGTCCATCCTGATCTCCGCGATCCCCGTGTTCACCCTCGCGGTGGCCGTCCTCCTCGGCCGCGAGCGGACCACGCCGCGCGCCGTCGCCGGCATCGTGCTGGCAGCTGCCGGCGCGCTCGTCCTCCTGAACGCCGAGCGGTTCGAATGGAGCAGCCGGTACTTCCGCGGCGATCTCCTCATCCTCGCCAACGGTTTCTCCTACTCGCTCTACCTCGTGCTCTCACGGCCGATGCTGGCGCGCTATCGCCCCCTCGCCTTCACGTCGGCCGTCTTCCGCTGGGGTACCGCGCCCATCGTCCTCGTCGCCATCCCGGCCCTTCTTCGTTTCTCACCCGCCGAGGTGACGCCGACGGCATGGTGGAGCCTCGGCGCGGTCATCGTCTTCTGCACCGTGATCCCCTATCTCCTGAACTCGTGGGCTCTCGCGCGGACGGAGGCGTCACGGGTCGCGGCGTACGTGTTCCTTCAGCCCGTCATCGCCGCGTCGCTCGCGATCCTCGTGCTCGGCGAGCGGCCCGGGTGGCGCACGGCCGTCGCCGCGGCGCTCATCTTCTCGGGGCTGGCGGTGTCCCTGCGACCGCCCCGCATCCGCGCGCGCGCGATGCCGTGATGCCGCCGGACCGTGCTTCGCCGTCCGTGACGGTCGTCATTCCCGTGTTCAACGAGCGGGAGTCGCTTCCCCTCGTCGTGGCGGACATCCCGCGCCACCTGGTTCGCGACATCATCGTCGTGGACAACGGTTCGACCGACGACACGCCGGCCGTCGCCCGGGGCCTTCCGGTGCGGCTCGTCCGCGAGGAGCGGCGCGGCTACGGCCGCGCGTGCCTCGCCGGGATCGCGGCGCTCGAATCCGCACCCCCCGACGTCGTCGTCTTCCTCGACGGCGACTACTCCGACCACCCGGAGGAGATGCCGCGGTTCGTCGAAGCGATCGCGGGCGGCTGCGACCTGGTGATCGGCTCCCGGACGCTCGGGTCCCGGGAGCCCGGAGCGCTCCTGCCGCAGGCGCGATTCGGCAACGCGCTCGCCTGCTCCCTGATCCGGCTGCTCTACGGGTACTCGTTCACGGACCTCGGCCCGTTCCGCGCCGTCCGCTGGGAGGCGCTGCGGCGCCTCGGGATGGAGGACCCGACCTTCGGATGGACGGCCGAGATGCAGGTCAAAGCCGTCAAGAACGGCCTCGCGATCGCCGAGACCCCGGTGTCCTATCGCCGCCGGGTCGGCGTCTCCAAGATCACGGGCACGCTGTCGGGTACGGTCCGGGCCGGTGCGAAGATCCTCTGGACGATTGCGCGCGGGCGGATCCGGAATTAGCCCTCAGCTCTCCGCGCGAAACCGCTCCAGCGTTTCGATGACGGCGGCCGGGGCGCGGGTCGGCTTCCCGGAGACGTCGGCGAAAACGTGGCGCGTGGCGCCCTCGGCCAGGCGGCGCCCTTCGCCGTCGCGGACCTCGTAGGCGAAGGCGAGGCCGCGGCTCGCGAGCTCCGTCAGCGTGGTCGCGACCCGGACCTCGTCGTCGTACCGCGCGGAGCGGCGGTACTTGCACTCGGCGGCCGTGACCAGGATGAGCAGTCCCGAATCCTCCAGCGCCCGGTAGGGCACCCCGGCCGCGCGGCAGTACTCCGTCCGGCCGATCTCGAACCAGGCGATGTAGTGGCCGTGGTAGACGATGCCCATCCGGTCGGTCTCCGAGTACCGGACCCGGAGCCGCGTCTCGACGGACTTCAAAGCCGGGCGACGAGCCGCCGGCGGACCGGCTCGGGCACGAGTCCCGACACGTCGGCTCCCAGCCGGGCCACCTCTTTGACGAGGCGACTCGACACGTACGAGTACTCCTCCTTCGCCATCAGAAACACGGTCTCGATCGACGGCGCGAGGCGGCGGTTCATCAGCGCCATCTGCAGCTCGTACTCGTAGTCGGAGATGGCGCGAAGCCCGCGGACGAGAAGGGTCGCCCCCGTCTGGGCGGCGAAGTCCACGAGCAATCCCGAGAACGACTGGATCGACACGGAGGGCTCGTCCCCCACGATCTCGCGGATCATCTCCATCCGCTCTTCCAGGGAGAAGAGCGGCCGCTTCTCGTCGTTCTCGAGGATCGCGACGATGACTTTGTCGGCGAGGCGCCGGGCGCGGAAGAGGACGTCGAGATGCCCGTTGGTGACCGGATCGAACGAGCCGGGATAGAGGGCCACGCGTTCCGGCATTACTTCACTTCGAGCTCGTCGTCGCCTGTCGGAGGCCTTCGGCCAGCAGATTATAGGCAGACACGGTCGCGAACAGGGCGAGCCCCGGGAAGACCGCGAGCCACCAGGCCTCTTCGATGTAGGCCGGCGCGGCCGAGAGGATCCCGCCCCACGACGAAGCCGGAG
>DATIBN010000236.1:0-8454 GCA_035457525.1 Thermoanaerobaculia bacterium
TGAGCGGGGGCTTCGGCCCCCGCTTTTTTTCAGTCCCAGGTCCCAGTTCCAAACTCTGGTCGCGGAGTGCGAAGTCTCCCGAGGTAATCGAGGGAGGAGGCGCGCGCCGCGGGAGCGGAAGCGAGGGAGGGAGCAGGCGAGCGTCGAGCCGGGTCTGGCGAGCCGCTCGCCGGTGCGTGAGCAGCTCCCGACCGAGCGAACGCGACGATAGACTTCCGGCGCCGTGCCCGCCGCCCTCCCGCTCGAGATCCGCGACGTCGTCAAGTCGTTCGGCGACCGCCGGGCCTTGGACGGCGTCACGCTCGAGCTTCGCCCCGGTGAGATCCTCGGGCTCCTCGGACCCAACGGCGCCGGCAAGACGACCATCGTCCGGTCGATCGTGGGTCGGGTGCAGCTCGAGAAGGGATCGGTTCGCGTCTTCGGCCGGCCGCCCGACGATGCGCAGGCGAAGGCGAGCGTCGGCTACGTCACTCAGGAGATCGCCCTCTATCCCCTCCTCTCCCCCGCCGAGAACCTCCAGGCGTTCGGCCGATACCAGGGCCTCCGGGGTGAGCCGCTCGAGAAGGCGGTCGGCGAGAGCCTCGAGTGGACGGGCCTGGCCGACCGCGACAAGGAGAAGACCGAGCGTCTCTCCGGAGGAATGAAGCGGCGCTTGAACATCGCCGCCGGGACGATCCACGGGCCGCGCCTGCTGCTTCTGGACGAGCCGACCGTCGGAGTGGACCCGCAGTCCCGGGAACGGATCTACGGAATGATCGAGGAGCTCCGGCGCAACGGCGTGTCCATCCTCTACACGACGCATTACATGGAGGAGGCCGAGCGCCTCTGTGACCGGATCGCCATCATCGACCATGGCCGCGTGATTGCGCTCGGCACCAAGGACGAGCTCGTGCGAGCGACGCTGCCGGCCGCCCGGCTGCTGACGATCGAGACGGAGGAACCGCTGACGCCGGAGCTCGCGGAGGCTCTCGAGCGGCGCGGCGCGTCCATCAGCGACTCGACCGTGCAGATCCCGGTGACCGAACCGGCCCGCGAGATCCCCGACATCCTGGGGATCTTCCGCAACGACGGGGCGCGGATCCGGGACATGGCGCTCAAGACCGCGACATTGGAGTCCGTCTTCCTGCACCTGACGGGCAGGGAGCTCCGGGAATGATCCTCGCAGTCGCCCGTACGCATTTCGCGAAGCTGAAGCGCGACCGCGCGGCGTTCGTGCTCGCCTTCATCGTTCCGGTCGTTTTCTTTTCGGTCTTCGCGAGCATCTTCAGCGGCAGCTCGTCGCGCGCCGCGACTCGTCAGATCTCGATCGCAGTCGTGGACGAGGACGGAACGCCCAACTCCGGCCGGTTCGTCGAGGCGTTGAAGCGCGAAAAGGGCCTCCGGGTGATCGACGTGCAGACGCTCCCCGACGGCCGCAAGTCTCCGATTGCCGACGCCGCGGCGGCGGAGGGGATGGTGCGCCGCGGGGACGTTCCCCTCGCCCTGATCGTGCCGAAAGGGTTCGGCTCGGCGCCCATCCGATTCGGCCCGGCGACGGGCGCTCCCGCGATCCGGATTCTCGCCGATACGGCCGACCCGATCGCGCCGCAGGTGGTGTCCGGCCTCGTGCAGAAGGTCGCGATGACGTCGATGCCCGACGTGATGGCGCAGACCGGGATCGACCAGCTCGACCGCTGGGGCGGAGACCTCACGCCCGAGCAGAGGGCGCGGCTCCAGGAAAACGTCGCGTCGCTGCGCTCCCAGACGGGCAGCGGGACCACGGCGGGGGCGGAGGGAGGCCTCGTGCCCGTCGAGATCCGCGACGTGCTCGGCGAAAAGATGGAGAACCCGACGGTCGCGGTCTTCGCCGCCGGGCTGGGCGTCATGTTCCTCCTGTTTTCCGCGGCCGGCGCGGGCGGAGCGCTCATCGAGGAGGTCGAGAGCGGCACGCTCGACCGGATTCTGTCCACGCGCGTCACCATGACGCAGCTCCTCCTGGGGAAGCTCCTCTATCTCTCCTGCGTCGCGGTCGCCCAGCTCACCGTGATGTTCGCGTGGGGAGAGCTCTTCTTCGGGCTCGAGCTCCATCGCCACGTGCCGGGGTTCGTCGTGATGGCGGTCGCGACCGCGATCGCGTGCTCGGCGTTCGGCCTCGTCCTCGCCGCCCTCGCGCGGACGCGCATGCAGCTCGTCGCTCTCTCGAATCTCCTGATCCTCGTGATGTCGGCGCTCGGCGGCAGCATGTTTCCTAGATATCTCCTCTCCGAGAAGGTCCAGAAGATCGGCCTCGTCACGCTGAACGCCTGGGCGATCGACGGCTTCATGAAGGTCTTCTGGCGCGACGCTCCGCTCTCCGCGCTCGCCCCCCAGGTCGCGTTCCTGCTCGCGGCCGGGGTCGTGCTCTTCGCGCTCGCGCGGCGCCTCGCCCGGCGGTGGGAAGTGGCGTGACGCGGGACCGGGGCGCGTGGGCGCTCGGAGCCCTTCTCCTCTTCCTGTTTCCTCTCCGGCTCGGCGCGGCGCCCCTTGCGGCGCCGGTTCAGGGCGACTTCGTCGCGCGAGACTTCCGGTTCGCGAGCGGAGAAGTCCTCCCCGAGCTCCGAATCCACTACCGCACGTACGGCGCTCCCCGGCGCGGCGCGCGCGGCTCCGTCGAGAATGCCGTGCTCGTGCTCCACGGGACCACCGGCTCGGGCGCGCAGTTCGTGACCGAGAACTTCGCCGGGGTGCTCTTCGGGCCCGGAATGCTCCTCGACGCGTCGCAGTGGTTCCTGATCCTTCCCGACGGGATCGGACACGGCGGGTCGTCGAAGCCCTCGGACGGCCTGCGCGCCCGGTTTCCGCGGTACGGATACGACGACATGGTGACGGCGCAATACCGGCTTCTGACGGAGGGCCTCGGCGTGGACCACCTCCGCCTCGTGATCGGGACGTCCATGGGCGGAATGCACGCCTGGATCTGGGGCGAGAAATACCCCGACTTCATGGACGGCCTCGTTCCGCTCGCGTCGGTCCCGACGCAGATCGCCGGCCGCAACCGGGTGCTGAGGAAGATGATCTCCGACGACATCCGCAGCGACCCGGAGTGGCGCGGCGGCAATTACGACCGGCAGCCCCCGGGGCTCGAGAAGGCGGTGCACATCCTCCTTCTCATGACCTCGAGCCCACTCCAGTGGCACAAAGCGGCACCGACGCGGGACGCGGCCGATCGTTTCCTCGCGGACCAGATGCGGACCCGCCTCGCCCGAGCCGACGCGAACGACTTCCTCTATGCGTTCGACGCTTCGCGCGACTACGACCCCTCCCCGCACCTCGAGCGCATCCGGGCGCCGGTGCTCGCCATCAACTCCGCGGACGATTTCGTCAACCCGCCCGAGCTCGGCCTCATGGAGCGGCTCATCCCCCGGGTGCCCCGCGCGCGTTACGTGCTCATCCCGATCGGTCCGGACACGCGCGGCCACGGTACCCACTCGTTTCCGGCGCTCTGGCAGGAGCACCTGAGAACGTTCGTCAACGAGCTGGCGGGCGAGGTCTCGAAGGGGGCCGCGCCGTAGTCCCGGTCGGGAATCGGGCGAAACCGGGGTCGACCATCGTCCAATTGTTTTGGCCACGCGGCGCGGCGATCATGATCGCGGAACTCCCAGCCTGAAACGATGGATGACAGCCGGCGCCCGCCGGGGCGGGCGCGGAGGACGGGCATGAGCAGGTCTGGGAGTGGAAAAGTCCTTTTCGCGTTCCTGTACGCGTTTCTCGCCTCGGCCCTCCCGGCCGTCGCGGCCGATCGATCCGAGAAACAGAGCGCGCCGTCGCTCGCCTGCGCCGGGGCAACCCGCCTCTCGATCGCCCTCCAGGTCTGCGCCGGCGCCTCCGGGACGCCGGGCGGCTTTTCGATCGAGTGGACGACCGCGGCGGCTTTCCGGGCGGGCCCGGACGCGGTCCTGGGGACCGGGGACGACAACAGCTGGCCCGTCGGCGACGGCGCCGCGATCTGCACGGCCTCGTTCCGGGGGCAGGCCCAGTTCTCCCGTCGCGAGATCCCGCCGAACCAGTGCGTGACCGTGGAAATCGGCCAGCTCCTCGACGACAGCGGGGCGACGACGAGCTGCTCCGGCTCGCTCGAGTGCAGCTCGGCTTACGTCTTCCGGTCGACGGCCCGGGCCACGACGGCGCACGCCGGCGCGCCTCTCTCCCCGGAAATCCGGTGCGGCACGCTGTTCTGCCAGGAGGCGGTTTCGGGGTGCACGGTGACCGCGGCGTACTGGAGGGACCACGGCCCCGTGCCGACGCGCGCGAACGGCTTCGAGTGGGGGGTGCCTTCTCTGACGCTCGGATCGGTCGTGTACACAGGCCTGGACCTGCAGGCGATCCTCGAGACGCCCGCCGACGGAAACGGCCTGATCGCGCTGGCGCACCAGCTCATCGCCGCGAAGCTGAACCTGGCCAACGGAACCGACCCCGCCGCGATCGCGGACACCGTCGCCGCGGCGGACCAGTTGATCGGAAGCCTTGTCGTGCCGCCGGGCGGCTCCGGGTATCTCTCGCTCGAGAAGACCTGGGGGCTCACGCAGCTTTTGACCGGATACAACGAGGGAGCGGTCGGTCCGGGACACTGCGATTAGCTGACCCGAACGGCGAATGTCGCCCTGGCGCTCCGTCTCACATAGGATCGAGCGACCGAGGAGGCTGGCCATGTCGCACGTTCGGGGAAAGATTCTCTCCGCGTCCCTCGCTGCCGTCCTGGGAATCCCGCTCGTCGCACATTCCGGCGACATTCCGGTGAGGAACTGGACAGTACCCGCATATCAGCGCACCTCGTCGGCAACTGTCCTGTCGCCGATGACCGACATCTCCCCGGGCGTCGCCTTCGTCGCTATGGTGCCCTGCCGGGTCGTCGACACCCGGCCTTCACAAGGTTTCAGCGGCGCGTACGGCCCGCCGATCATGGCGGCCAACGCGATCCGTACCTTCGACATCGACTCGGGGCCATGCACGGGGATCCCCGCGGGAGTCGACGCATACTCCCTGAATTTCGCCGTGACCGAAACCGCCGGGGCGCCGGGTGACATCCGGGCGTTCCCGACGGGCGCCGGCGTATCGGTCACGTCGGTTCTCAACTGGAACTTCGTCGGCAACGGCGCCATCGCCAACGCCATCATCGTCCCGGCCGGCACCAACGGCGCGATCGACGTCCAGGTGGCCGGGTTCGACACACACCTCGTCATCGACATCAACGGCTACTTCACGGATTCCTACAATCCCGGTGTGCCGTTTCGAGCGGTCGGGAACGTACCGGGTGGACCATCGCCCGGCTCAGGCGTGGTCTTCGCCCGAAACACGAATACGGTAAACACCTACTCCAACGGAGGTGCGTTCTTTTCCGAGTCGTGCCATACCGGATCTGCGGGAGTCGTGGGTGAGACGCTTTCCTCAGGTGCTCCGGGTTGCGGGCCCGTCTTCGGCGTGTGGGGAATCTCGGAGAACGATTTCGACGGCTCGACCGGTGTGTATGGACTTCAGTCGGCACCGTCGGGAATCGTCTTCGGCGTCGTGGGCGCGACGAACTCGTCGACGAACGACTCTGCGGGAGTCTGGGGATACGCCGGCGGCCTGGCTCCGGGGCGGACCTACGGCGTCTCGGGAGAGAGCAATAGTGTCGTCAACGGTGCGGCAGGCGTTCTCGGCATCGACGTCAACGGCATGACGGTCTCCGCGGCTGGGCCGGGCGGCACGATCGGGGTTCGAGGCGATAGTCGATTCGGGACCGGCGTCCTTGGTTTGAGCGAAGACCACGACGCCGCACAGCGTGCCGTATCTGGACAGCTCGTCAACTTCTCGAACGGTGAGCCGATCGCGACTGGACACCTCGGCTACGACGCCGGAATGGACAATTATGGTGTCTTCGCGGCGGGGGACTACGGCGGAACGGGTGCCAAGTACTTCGTCGAGCCTCATCCCCAGGACGCTTCGAAGGTTATCCGCTACGTCGCGCTGGAGGGCCCGGAGGCCGGGACGTACTTCCGCGGGAAGGGAAAGTTCCAGAACGGCGTCGCGACGATCGACGTCCCCGAGGACTTCCGGCTCGTGACCGACGCCGACAGCCTTTCGGTCGTCGCGACTCCGATCGGGGATATGGCGGTCATTGCCGTGTCGAGGGTAGGGCTCAACCGGATCGTTCTCCGGAGCTCCCGAAATGTGGAGTTCTTCTACCTGGTAAACGGCGTGCGAGAGACGCATAAGGGTCTCGAGCCGATCGTTGAGGGGTGGGAATACGTCCCGCCGAGCGCGGATGCGAAGATGCCGTCGTATCTGACCGAAGGGCAGAAGCGGATGCTGATCGCCAACGGCACTTACGATGCGGACGGGACCGTCAACCTCGAGACGGCACGACGGCTGGGGTGGGATCGGATTTGGGAGAAGCGTGCGAGGCCGAGGCCCGAGCCCGCGGCGGAGTTGCCCGCTGTCGCTTTGCCCACGAGGAACTAGAGAACTGGCGGGGCCGACGGGACTCGAACCCGCGACCTCCGGCGTGACAGGCCGGCGTTCTAACCAACTGAACTACGACCCCGCGGAACGGCGCATATTACAGGGATCGGGGGTCCGGGGCCAGCAGCGGATGTGGCATCGCTCCTTGACTCTGCCGGGCGACCGTTCATAGTTGGCGGCGGATCCGAAAACTGAATGTCGCTCAAGAACGTCGGGAAACTCGTCGTCCTGCTGGGGCTGTCCTTCGTCGTGCTCGCCTCGCCGGGCCCGGACCTCCTTTCGCTCCGCCGCTCCGCGCAAGCTCCGAGCCCCGGCGAATCGAGCCCGCCGTCGGGATCGACGTCGCTGTCCCCCCTTTCGATTCTCGCCGGAGGCGACCTCTGCGGCGCGCCGACGGCGATCACGACGCTTCCGTTCAACGACACCGGGACCACGGTCGGAGCGACCGACAACAGCACGGGCTCTCTCCCCTTCGCCTGCGGCATCGTGGGGAGCGGGCCGACGCGGCCGGGACCCGACGTCTTCTACAGCTTCACGATCCTGGGACCCGGCAACAGCCTGACCTTCACCGTGACGACGACCTCGAACACTTTCGACCCCGGGATCTACGTGCTCTCGGTCTGCGGCGACCTCAGCTCGTGCCAGGGCGGAGCAGACACGAACTTCGATGGCGAGCCGGAAACGCTGATGGTCTCGAATCTCGCGGCGGGCACGTACTACTTCGGCGTCGACTCGGCATACGTCCATCCGGACAACTCCTCGGACGGGCCGTATGCCCTCTCGGTTACCGGAAGCTTCGGGGTGCCGGCGACGCCGACCCCGACGCCGACGAACACCCCGACCAATACGGCGACGGCGACCGCGACGCACACCCCGACGAACACCCCCACGAAAACGGCGACGCCGACCGCGACGAACACCCCGACCGCGACGCGGACTCCGACGATCACGAATACCCCGACGCGCACGCCGCCCGGTCCGCAGCCGAGCTCCACGCCGACGCCGACGCCGACCATCACGTCAACCCCGACGCGGACTCCTTTACCGTTCGGCTTCTACACGCTCGAGCCCTGCCGCGTGGTGGACACGCGTGACCCGACCGGACCGTTCGGCGGGCCGTCGCTCCAGGCGGGCGCCGTCCGCACCTTCACGATGACGGGGCGCTGTGGAGTTCCGGCGGAGGCGACGGCCGTCTCCCTGAACGTCGTGGTGACCGAACCCAGCGCGCCGGGACACCTGACCGTCTTTCCCGCGGGGGCGCCGCTGCCGCTCGCGTCCACGATCAACTACGTTTCCGGCCAGACTCGGGCCAACAATGCGATCGTCCCCCTGGGGGTCGGAGGGGGCATTTCCATCCTCTGCGGGCAGAGCAGCGGCACGGCGCAGTTCATCGTGGACGTGAACGGGTACTTCCAGTCACCGCCGGCCCAATAGCCGCCTCCGAGCAGTTGCATCGCGGCGCCGGGAGTCTCCCGAGGCTCTTGTTCGCGGCGCGCGAAGTCCCCGAGTCCTTGGTTCGCGGCGCGAGAAGTCTCCCGAAGGGAGGAGGCTCGCGCCGCGGGAGCAACGTGGTGGTGCCCCTCACCCCGACCCTCTCCCCGTCACCGGGGAGAGGGAGAAAGGCCTGCCGAGCGCGCGTCGCTTGCGCGAATGCGGCACAAATGGTCCCTCGAGGCTCCGGTCGCGGCGCGAGAAGTCTCCCGAGGTAATCGAGGGAGGAGGCGCGCGCCGCGGGAGCGAGGGCGAGCGAGCGATCAGGCGCTCGGTCGAGGCTGGCTTGCCGAGCCGAGCGCCGGTGGCGTCAGCCACATCCCGAGCAAGGGAGCGCGACGGCTATGCGGGCGTCAGGTCTGCATAGCGCGCGACGAACTTCTTCTTCCCGGCGCGGTCGAAGTAGACAGTCAGGCGTGTCTCCTCTCCCGATCCCTCCTGCGACAGGATGACGCCGAAGCCGTAGCGCGGATGCCGGACGCGCCGCCCGCGCTTCAACTCTCC
>DATIBN010000237.1:0-15883 GCA_035457525.1 Thermoanaerobaculia bacterium
GCGATCAACTGCGCGCTCGCCAACCGCCAGGTCATCGGCGCATTGGTGCGGAAGGTCTTCGCGCGCCACTTTCCGTCGGCGGAGCTGCGGCTCCTCTACGACGTTTCGCACAACACGTGCAAGGCGGAGGAGCACGAGGTGCAGGGGGAAAAGCGGCTCCTCTTCGTCCACCGCAAGGGAGCGACACGCGCGTTCGGGCCGGGTCACGACGCGGTACCTCTCGAGTACCGCGCGGTCGGCCAGCCGGTCTTAATCGGCGGGACCATGGGAACCGCGTCGTACGTTCTGGCCGGGACCTCTCGATCCGAAACGCGCGCGTTCAGCTCGTCCTGCCACGGCGCCGGCCGAAAGATGAGCCGTACGAAGGCGAAGGCGACGTGGGAGGGAAAGCCTCTCATCCGGGAGCTCGCCGCCAGAGGCATCGTCATCAAGTCGCACACGGCAAAGGGCGCGGCCGAAGAAGCTCCCGGAGCTTACAAAGACGTCGACGAAGTCGCCCGGGTCGCCGAGGAGGCCGGGCTCTCGCGGCGGGTCGCCCGCGTTCTGCCGATCGCCTGCGTCAAGGGGTGAATGCTGATGCAAATGAATCTACGCGGGGGAGCTCCCTCGCCGAATGATTCCAGCGGGGCAGAAAGGTTCTGACGAAGATGAAAACCCACACTCGAATCCGGAGCCTTGGACGTCTCGCCGTGACCGGTCTCGCCGCCGCGGCGACTCTGTGGGCCGCCGCCGTTTTCGCCGGCTCGACCTGCGCCGACATCGACAAGTTCTACTGGATCGACGAGCGCATCGCGACCGGGGGTCAGCCGACGATCGACCAGCTTCCCTCGCTCAAGAGGGAGGGGTTCCGCACGATCATCAACCTGCGCGAGCCCTCCGAATACGACACCGCCGCCGAGGCCGCCGCGGCGAAGAGGCTCGGCCTCGCGTACGTCTCGATCCCGGTTCGCACCCTCGAGCCGAAGGACGAGCAGGTGGACGCTTTCCTGGCCGTCATGAAGGACCGGAAGGTCTGGCCGGCGTTCGTTCACTGCGGGACGGCGAACCGGGTCGCCGCGTTCTGGTTGATTCACCGGGTGGCCGTGGACGGATGGGAGTTCGCGGACGCCGAGATCGAGGCCCGGCTTCTGGGCTTGAAGAGCGCGAACCTCCGCGAGTTCGCCTACGAGTACCTCTGCCGGCATCCGAAGGCGGACGCCCGGCCGGTTCCGTGCGCGAACCGGAGCACCGGGACCGACTGAAGCCGCCGGCGAAGGCCGGCCTCAGTCCTCGCGGAAGGGGTTGACCCGGACGGTCCGGACCCCACGCTCCTTCTGCGAGATGACCCGCAGCACTTCGGCGATCCGCGGACGCAGCGACTCCGCGATCTCCGGCCCGTTTTCTTCGACGCGGAGGATCACGTCCGTCAACGACACGACGCCGGTGAGACGACCGTCGTCGTCGACCACCGGGAGGTGGCGAATCCGCCGCGTCTTCATCGTTTCCAGGATCCGGCTCACCGGGTCTTCCGGACGGCACGTGAAGATCTCGCGGCTCATCGCCTCGGAAACGAAGATCTCCCGCAGCGGGCGGTGATCACCCGCGCCGATCTCGCAGATGTCTCCGTCGGTCAACGCCGCGATCGGGCGGCCTTCACGGTCGAGGATCGGCAGGAACCGGCAGTCTCCGCGCTGCATTGCGCTCGCGGCGCAGAGGAGTGTCCGGTCGGGCCGGCACGACCTCACGTCGCGCGTCATGATCAGTCCCGCCGTCGGTTCCGCGGCGAGGACGCCGCGGCGCGACTCCTCTTCGAAAGAGGACACGAAGGCCGGCCGCAGCGGGTATTCGCGGGCCGTGGAATCGGGATCGTTGACCGGGAAGCTCCGGGCGGGGTCGTTCATCCCTCTCGCCGGATCCCCTCTTCGGGTCGGGACGTGCGAGGTGTCCATCGGAATCTCTCCTGTCGCCCCACATGTTCTCGCCGGCAGATCCGCGGCGAATGATCCAAACGAATCAACGTCGCCGCGCCAATCGCCGGTCCAATGGAGGAGATCCGGAGGCTCAACGTCCCATCGCCGGAGTTCACCGATGTCCCTTTCCCTCCTCCTCTTCTCGATCCTGTTCCTCTCGCCGTCATCAACGACGGCGGTGGCCGCCGCCGCTCCGTCCAGTCGCGTCGTTGGAAACGAGTTCACCTATGCGTTGCAACCGGGCGATTCCCTGGCGCGCGTGGGCGCGCGGTTTGGAGTCGACCCACCGGTTCTGGCAAGTCAGAACGGCCTCTCGATCACCGCGGTGATCCCGGCGGGTCGCGTCCTGCGAATCGACAACCGTCACATCGTCCCCGCGATCCCGGAGGACGGCATCCTGATCAACGTGCCCCAGAGACTCCTGTTCTATTTCGAGGCGGGCAGCCTCGTCGCGTGGTATCCCGTCGGCCTGGGAAGGGCCGACTGGCCCACGCCGCGAGGGAGCTTCTTCATCGCGACGAAGGAGGAGCAGCCGGTGTGGGACGTCCCCCGTTCCATTCAGGAAGAAATGCGGCGCGAGGGGAAGAGGGTCGAGACCCGTGTCCCACCGGGCCCCCGCAACCCCCTCGGCTCCTACTGGATGGGGCTGACGGCCTCCTCCTGCGGCATTCACGGCACGACCGCTCCGACGAGCGTCTACAGATTCCAGACTCACGGCTGCATCCGTCTGCATCCGGACGACGTCGCCGATCTGTTCCCGCGAGTGTCGATCGGAACGCCCGTCGAGCTCATTTATCGGCCGGTGCTCCTCGCGCGTTCGGAGGACGGCTCCCTGTGGCTCGAATCGCATCCCGACGTTTACCGGGAAGGCGCGGATCCCCTCGAGTTTCTCGATCCGGAGATGGCAACCGTCCATCGGGCGCTCGCGCGCGAGGTGATCCGAAAGAGCGAGGGGATCGCGACCCGGATTTCCCCGGGAGAGCCCGGCGATCCTCCCCAGGCCGGAAAAAATTGAAGGGGGCGCTGTCGGCACCCCCTGCCGTCGGGTGACCATCGGCTCGAAGAGCTGGCCTGCCCGGACCGGTCGAGAAGGAGCGTATTTTCGATTGCGCTCCGGCGCCTGATCCGTCTACATCAAGCCGGACCGGCCTCCTCGAGGATTCCGAAGTACGGACCCCGGTCCCACGGGTCGAGCGGAGGGAATCCGGCGCCCGGGAACGATTCTGCGCGATGCGACCTTCCCCTCGCGAAGCCCGGGCGGATGCCGCGATTGACACCGCTCTCGCGATGCACCCGGCGCGGACGCGGATCGGAGCCCCTGGCGCGGCGCTCCCTCCCACGAAGTCTCGGTGACATGTTCTGCGCTCCTTTACCGAGGCAACAGATGCTCATCCTTGAAGACCCGGTACGCCGCCCGGGTCCTCGTGGAGCTCGAGCCTGTTCTCGACGCCGGCGACACCCCGAACGCGCTCCACCTCGGCGATCAGCGGATCGAGCTCCCGGGTGAGCGCCGGTCCGGCGAGAATGACGCGGCCGTCTTTGACCATGACGTCGACCGAGCCGGGATGCGAGACGACGTGCCCGATCCGCGAGCGCACGCGCTCCGCCACGACGTCGTCGGAGACGGGCGGCGTCTTCCGCAGCGACTTCGTTCGCGCGACGAGGCCGTGGAGTCGGTTGCCGGCGTCGCGCGACTTCACGTCCAGCTTCTCGCCGGCCGAGTGGGCGACGTGACGGAACTTGTCGCGCAGGAGCGCCCGACGGCGAGCCCCCCGCTCCGGATCGAACAGATACATCAGCGCGGCCCCGATCGAGAGACCGCCGACGCCGGCGACCGTCTTCTTCATGTTCTCCTCCGTTTCAGTTCCAACGCGACTCTAGGAGCGCGGCCCCGATACCCTCACCGTGCGGCCTCTCCCCGTCACGGCCCGGCGCCGGGGCCCCCGATCCTTGAGGATCCAGCGGCGGGTCTTCGGGACCGGGCGCTCCACACCTCTGCCGATCAGCTCGAGCAGGTCCGTCGTCGTCACGATCCCCACGATCTTCCCGTCCTCGAGAATGGGCAGGCATCCCATCGTGCGCCCGCGCAGCAGATTCGCTGCCTGGCGAAGCGTCAGATCGGGCGAGCCCGTGATCGCCGGCGAAGTCATGACGTCTTCCACCGTTTCGACCTGTCGAAGGGAGCCCATCGCCGCCAGGTCGCGATCGGACAGCACGCCCACGATCTTCCGGCCGTCCTGCACCACGAGGTGCCGGATCTTCGCGCGCCGCATCCGCTCGAAGGCGACCGCGCCGGACTCCCGCGGCGTAACCGTTTCGACCTTCGTGTGCATGACGTCGCGGAGCCTCATTGCTCCCTCCTCTCCGTCCGGATCGGGCTCCCGCTTCCGCGGGCCTCTTCCGGGCCGTTGAAACTGCGAGAGGCGCGACAACCGGCCTGCTCCTGACCCGGCGTCGCGCCTCCCCGGCTCGATCCCGGCTGTTCTGGTGGAACGTGCCCGGATCGAGCATCGTCAGCGTAGCCCGAGGGGAGAACCGCCGCATGATTCGAACTCACCATCACGCCGGCGCTGCCCGGCCTCGCGCCCGGGGGTGCGCTTTCACCTGGCCGCGCCGGCGTCGCTCGTGATCCTCCAGCTTGCGTCTCGCGGCGTCGAACGCTTTGCGGATCGCCACGTGGACGTCGTCACTCTCGGGCACGAGCTCGACCGCAATCTCCTCGTCCGGCACGGTCAGACGTATCCGGACGCCGTAGAGGCGGCCCTTTCGGTGGTGGCCGTGCGGGGAATCGAGCCAGACCTCGCACTTCTGGATCTCGTCGGAGAAGCGCGCGAGCCGGTCAATCCGTTCGCGAATCCTGGCCTCGACCGCTGCCGAGCGAGGGCCATCGACGAAATTGATCCGTGCGGGCATCATGCCTTTCCTCCCTTCCGAAACGGGCGCGGGACGCGCCTTCAGTGTCCGGCGGGGTGGCACTCGACGACGGTCGTGGACCCGTCCGCGGAAGCAACCTCCAGGCGCACCGTCTCCCCGGCCGTCTCGCGGCAGATCTCGGTCGGCCGGTCGATGCAGTATCGCTTGGAGCCGCGGTTGTCGTTCTCGAGGAACACGAGAAGCTGACCGCGGGACCGGTCCGCGACGATTCCGCCCAGCGGCTGCTCTTCCGTCTCGATCTCACCCCGCCGCGTCTCGTCCTCGACCTCGACGCGGGTGAGCCATCCTTCGTGACCGCGCGAGAACCTCTCGAGGAAGCTCGGCATCTCGGGAATCGATACGTGCTCGACGTTCACGTTGGTTGCTCCTCTCCGACCGGTATCCGGGCGGAAAGCCCGAGCAGGTGTCGGACTTCCTCGTCCGCGGTCTGATCGAATTCCTGGTAGAAGCGGCCGACCGCGTCGAACGGCTCCGGGGTCGCGACGACGACGACGTCGTCCGCGATCCGACGCATCTCACGGGCAGTCGATGGAGGGGCGACCGGTACGGCGACCACGATCCGCGCGGGTCCGAGCTTGCGCGCCGCCGCAACGGCCGCGTGCATCGAGGATCCGGTGGCCAGCCCGTCGTCCACCAGGATGGCGATCCGCCCTCGGAGATCGAGAGCGGACCGACCTCCGCGATACAGTTCTTCCCGGCGCCGGAGCTCCGCCTGCTCCCGCCGGACGGCGCGCTCGACCTCCTCCTCGGAGATCGCCAGCGACTCGATCAGGGACGCGTTCACGATCCGGACGCCCCCCGATGCGATCGCTCCCATCGCGAGCTCTTCGTGCCCCGGGACGCCGAGCTTCCGGACGACGAACACGTCGAGCGGCGCGTCGAGCGCGAGCGCAACCTCGAAGGCGACCGGGACGCCGCCGCGGGGAAGACCGAGGACCGTGACGTCGCTGCGGCCGGCGTACGACGCCAGCTTGCGGCCGAGCGCTCGGCCGGCTTCGCGGCGATCGAGGAACATCAGGAACCCACCGCACGCGATTGTGCCGCCGTTCGAGCGACCGTGCATGATGTGTTTTGCTCTTGGGGAAAGCCCTTTCCGGAACCAACATCTCCTCGGTTCGCGAGTCGAATCGAGGAGGTGGGACATGCTCGAAACCATCCGGAAATCCGATCTGACGATTCAACAGGACGTGATGCGGGAGCTCCGCTGGGACACCCGCATCGGACCGACCGAGGTCGGCGTCGAGGTCGACAAGGGGGTCGTGACCCTGACGGGCACTGTGGAGAACTTCGCCAAGAAACACGCGGCGACGGAGGCCGCCCATCGGGTCGCCGGCGTTCTCGACGTGGCGAACGACATCAAGGTCCACCTGGCCGGGAGTCCCGGCAAGACCGACACCGAGATCGCGCGGGCGGTCCGCAGCGCTCTCGAGTGGGACGCTTTCGTTCCGGATCAGAGGATCCGCTCGAACGTCTCCGACGGCTGGGTGACGCTCGAGGGCGAGGTCGAATTCCTCCGGGAGCGTGAGGACGCCGGCAGGGTGGTTCGGCGGCTTGGAGGCGTCAAGGGAGTCTGGAACCAGATCACCATCAAACCGAAGAAGGTGGACCCGAAGGCCATCCGGAAGTTGATCGAGGACGCCCTCGAACGCCGCGCCGAGCGCGAGGCCGAGCAGATCGGCGTCACGATCGAAGACGAAACCGTCACGCTCTCCGGAAAAGTCAACTCGTGGCTGGAGAAGGACGCGATCGTGGGAGTCATCGGCCACGCCCCCGGCGTCCGGATGGTGAACGACAAGCTTCGAATCGAACCCTGGGCCTAGCTTCCAGCGACGTTTCCGCGGCTCCGTCTTCCGGGGCGGAGCCGCGCCGTTCGTCCGGCCTCCTCAGCTCACCTTCTTGACGTAGATCTCTCCAGCCGCCTCCGAATCGAGCGCGAGCGTCGTCTCACCGACGCGCAGAACGGCCGCCGGCTTCCTCTGCTGGAGCCGCACGATCGCCCCGGGAACCACGCCGAGGTTCGACAGCTTCGTCATCCGCTCCGGCGCGCGTGGCGAGATGAAGACGACCCGCCCCTCCTCTCCGACGGCCAGCCGGTCCACCGGCTGGACGAGCGGCTCGACGGTCCGCGTGAAGGAGCGGCAGCAGGCGCCCGAGGGGATCGGCTTTCCGTGCGGACAGATGACCGGGTGGCCGAGAAACGCGCAGATCGAATCGGCGATGCCGCCCGAGAGGACGTGTTCCATCACGCAGGCCGTCTGGTTCACCGCCTCGTCGTCGTGAACCTCGAGGACCGTGGTGAAGAGCGCCTCGGCGAGGCGGTGGCGGCGCACCTGGCGGGCCGCGAGCTCGCGTCCCTGGGGCGTCAGCTGGACCCGGTCTTCTTCGACGCGCGCGAGCCCGCGCCGTCCGAGCTCCGCGAGCGCTTCGAAGAGATTCGTAACGCGGGTCGTGTCCCGGAGGTCCGAGAGCCGGTTCGAACCGTGTTCGCCGAGGGTCCAGAGCTCTTCGGCGACCTCCTCGACGTCCTGATCCGCGAGGTCCCGATCGTGGCTCATGACCCTCTCCTTCCGAGCCACCGGAAGAGGCGGCCCAGCGTTTCGACGATGACGGACGTTCGGGGAACCTGGTACCCGCAGTGAGGGCATCCGATGAAGTCGCAGCCCGGTTTCAGCGGACACGCGCCGCAGACCTGTTCCCCGTGAGTGAACCGGGCTCCGCACAGCGGGCAGGTGAAAAGAGTGGGCGGCGCACTCCCGCTCCCTCCGGGAGAGGGTTGGGGTGAGGGGGTTGCCATCGCGGCGTCCCTCATCGCCAGGGCCCCGGCACCGCGCGGAGGAACGCGTTCAGCAACCCGCCGACCGCGAGAGTGAAGGGGAAGATAAACGCGGCGATCGCGAGCGCCGTCTTCCAGCCGCGCTCCTTGACGATCATGAAGAAGTTGGCGACGCACGGGATGAACAGCGTGATCGTGACCATCGCGACGACGATCTGGATCGGGTCGAGCGCTCCATCGCGGGCGAGGCGGAAGAGTCCGGCCGCCCCGAAGTCGCGGCGGAGGAACCCGGCGACGAACGCTTCCGCGGTCTCCGCGGGAAGCCCCAGCCAGCCGGAGACGATCGGCCGGGCGAGTCGCTCGACGAAGCCGAGCAGGTGGACACGGTCCGCGAGGAAGAGGAGCAGCGTGCCGAGGACGAAGAGCGGCACGGCCTCTTTCAGGTACCACTCGACCCGGGCGAGCGTCTTCACGGCGATGTTGCCGGGCCGCGGCAGCCGCAGCGGCGGGAGCTCGAGCACGAAATCGCTTCCGCGCCCGGGGAGCGCGCGGGAGGCGAGGCGGCCGACGAGCACGATGACTCCTCCGACGACCCCGGCCCAGACGAGCGTCGCCCAGAGAGCGAGCCCGCCGAGCATCGCCAGCACGACCGTCAGCTGCGCAGAGCACGGAACGCCGAGGGCGAGCAGCACGATGACGATCAGACGCTCCTTCGGTGTCTCCAGGATCCGCGTCGTCATCGTCGCCATCGTGTCGCATCCCAGGCCGAGCACCATGGGCAGAACGGCCTTCCCGTTCAGGCCCATCTTCTGGAAGACCCGGTTGAGCATGACCGCCAGGCGGGGGAGATAACCGGAGTCTTCGAGAGCGCCGAAGGCGATGAAGAACGTCGTCACGATCGGGAGGAGGAGCGCGAGCGAATAGGCCAGAGCCATGGTGACGACGCCGTAGGGCCCGACGAGCATGTCGCGGAGGAACTGCCAGGGTATCCACCGGTCCGCGGCCGAGATCGCCGCCGGCCCGATCACGCCGCCGAACAGCCCGTCCTCGAGGAGATCCACGAGCATGCCCGCCCCGAGCTTTCCGACGAAGAGGTAAGCGACGTAGAGCGTGGCGGCGAGGATCGGAACTCCCCAGACGGGATGCGTCGTGAGCTCCTCCAGGCGGACGACCCATCGCCGGGACGAGAGCGGCGACGTCGGGCGGCTGGCGGCCCCGTTCGTCAGGCGGCGTGCGACCCGGAGGCGCGCGCGGCTGACCGCCCAGGAGACGTCGCCGCCGATCTCTCGACGAAGCTTCTGGCGGACCTCGTCGAGCCGCTGGAGGTCGGCCCGGCTCATCCGACTCTCGAGCCAGGGATTCAGGGTCTCGTCTCCGCACGCCACGAGGAGCGCCAGGCTTCGGGATGAGATCGGCGCCTGGGGCAGGAGCGCCTCGATCGAGGCGACCGCCCGCTCGATCGCCTCGCCGTACTCGACGAGCACGGCGCCGCGGCGCGGAGAGGCGAGCGACCGCGCGAGCCGTGCAATTCCCTCGTGTCGGACCGCGACCGTCGGAACGACTTCGACGCCGAGCCGGGAGGAGAGTTTCTCCGCCTGGATCGCGATCCCGCGTTCGGCGGCCTCGTCCATCATGTTGAGGCAGAGGACGAAGGGAAGGTCCATCTCGGCGAGCTGCACGCCGAGGAGGAGCGTCCTCTCGAGGTTCTTCGCGTCCCCGACGAGAACGATCGCGCGGTGGCGCTCGACGAGCAGGATGTCGCGCGTGACCCGCTCGTCCTCGGAGGACGGGAGGAAAGACGCGATCCCGGGCGTGTCGGTGACGGCCGTGCGCTGCCCGCCGAGAACGGCCGACCCCTTCGACACCTCGACGGTCGTACCGGGGTAGTTCGAGACGGTCACGTGGGCGCCGGTCAGCGCGTTGAAGAGGGCGCTCTTTCCGACGTTCGAGTTTCCGATGAGCACGAGGTCGGCGCCCGCCTCGGGGACGGGCGGAGCCGCCACGAGCGGTTCGGGCTCGCTCGCGGCCAGAGGTGCCTGCCCGCCTTTCACGTCGTGAGCGTAGGCGGTGGGCGACGGCCTCCACTGATGCAATTGAATCAGCTCGCCGACACGGGGAGGGGGCGCGCTAAGCCGCTTTGATTCAACTGGATCAGGCGAATTCGGCCGGAATGAGGCACAGTCTTTCTGGCAATGCCCGAATCCCGGCCGAAAGCCGCCCCGGTGCCGCTCGAGACCCTCAATGGGAACGACGTCGTCGCTCGCCGACTGGAAGAGGTGGCCCGGCTCCTCGAAACTCAGCGCGCCGACGTCTACCGGGTTCGCGCCTGGAGGTCGGCGGCGTCCCGGGTCCGGGCGCTCGACCGGTCGGTGGCCGAGATCCTCCGCGAGGGAGGAAGGGAAGGGCTGGAGAAGCTGCCGGACATCGGCCCCGTGACTGCCCGTGCGATCAAGAGCCTCGTGGACACGGGCTGCCTGCCCATGCTCGAGCGCCTTCGCGGCGAGATGGAGCCGGGCCGGCTGCTCGCTTCCGTGCCGGGAATCGGGCGGGAGCTCGCCGCCCGCCTCCACCAGCATCTCGGGATCGCCACGCTCGAAGACCTCGAGGCGGCGGCTCACTCCGGCCGGCTCGCCTCCGTCGAAGGATTCGGCGCGAAGCGAGTCGCCGGGATCATCGACAGCCTGGCGTGCCGGCTGCCGCGGGCCCGGTTTCCCCGAGAGGTGCCGGTCGAGGTTCCGGTATCCGAGCTCCTGGAAGTGGACGCGGAGTATCTCCGCAGGTCCGCGGCGGGAGAGCTCCCGCGGATCACACCCCGCCGCTTCAACCCGAGGCACGAGGCCTGGTTGCCGATCCTCCACACGAGGCGAGGCAGCCGCGATTACACCGCGCTCTTCTCCAACACGGCGCGCGCGCACGAGCTCGGGCGGACGCGGGACTGGGTCGTGATCTACCACGACGGCCCGGGGGGCGAGCACCGCGATACCGTCGTGACGGTGCGCGGCGGGGCGATGACGGGACGACGAGTCGTGCGCGGACGCGAAGCGGAATGCGCGCACCTCGACTTCGAACGGGATCGTCGCACGGCGCCTGCGGAGCGGTCGGGTTGCGCCGGCGGAGACGATCCAGCCTGGTTGGAGAGGGCGGACTGGCATTTCGAGGCCGGCCCCCCGGGAGGATGCGATGCAGCTCATTGAGAGAGATCGATGGCCGGCCGGCCCGATCGTCCCGGGCCGGTACTGGCACGTTCTCGACGACGGCCGGATCCAGTGCGACGTCTGTCCGCGGTTCTGCACGTTGCGCGAAGGACAGCAGGGCCTCTGCTTCGTCCGGGCGCGCCAGGAGGATCAGATCGTCCTGACGACCTACGGGCGCTCGAGCGGCTTCTGCGTCGATCCCATCGAGAAGAAGCCGCTTCATCACTTCCTGCCGGGGACCCCCGTGCTGTCGTTCGGAACGGCCGGGTGCAATCTCTCGTGCAAGTTCTGCCAGAACTGGGACATCAGCAAATCGCGGGAGATCGAGAAGCTCTCGGACCAGGCATCGCCGGGCGAGATCGCAACCGCGGCGCGCGAGCTCGGATGCCGCAGCGTCGCGTTCACGTACAACGACCCGACGATCTTCTTCGAGTACGCGATCGACGTGGCGCAGGCGTGCCACGAGGTCGGCGTGCAGACCGTCGCCGTGACTGCCGGATACATCTGCCCGGAGCCGCGGGAAGAGCTCTATCGCCACGTCGACGCCGCCAACGTGGACCTGAAGGCCTTCACCGACGAGTTCTACCAGGAGGTGACGGGCGCGCGCCTCCAGCCCGTCCTCGACACTCTCGTCTATTTGAAGCACGAGACGAACGTCTGGCTCGAGGTCACGAATCTCGTGATCCCGGGGAGAAACGACTCGAGCGAAGAGATCGACCGGATGACGCGCTGGGTCGTCGAGAACCTGGGGCCCGACGTGCCGATGCACTTCTCGGCGTTTCATCCCGACTGGAAGATGCGGGACGTCCCGCCGACGCCCCCTTCGACGCTGCGCCGCGCCCGCCAGATCGCTCTCGACAACGGCGTGCGATACGCCTACACCGGAAACGTCGACGATTCGGCGGGGGAGAGCACCTGGTGCCACGGTTGCGGGGACATCGTCATCGGGCGCGATCGGTACTACTTGAAGGAGTGGAACCTGACGGCAGACGGCCGCTGCCGGACCTGCGCAACGGCGCTCCCCGGCGTCCTCGAAGAGTGGCCGGGCGCCTGGAACGGGCGCCGCCTGCCCGTTCGGATCGGGAAATCTGCCGCCTGAGCCCGAGCGAAGAGCGCGCGACGATTAGTTCGCGGCCGGCGTCGGGAGCGAGCAGCAGTCGAGCGCTTCGTCGATCATCCCGTCCGGCAGGATCTCCGACGCCTGCACGTGCAGGAAGTAGGCGCTCGCCGCGACCGGGTGCTCCTCGATGCCGTTGCGCCCGCAGCGGGGACACTTCTGGACCCGTCCCTCGATCGGGACGAACCGACCCTCCGGCAGCTGGGTGAAATCCTCGACGCGGATCATCACGTCACCTCCGCGGTCTGCAGTTCCTCTTTCGGGGCCGACGCCGTCGCGCTCCACGTCCCGGGCGAGAGCTCGGCGAGCTTCAGGTAGAGAGCGGAGCGGCGGTCGACCTCCTTCTGGGCGGCGTCCACGAGGTGGCGCCACCGGTCTTCTCCCAGCCGCTCGAGCATCCGGAAACGGTTCTCGTTGCGCATGTAGGTTTCGATCGGGATTTTCGGCGGCGGCGAGTCGAGCTGAAGGGGCGCCTCGCCCTTCGCGATGCGGCGCGGATCGAACCGGTACAGCGGCCAGGTTCCCGAGTCCACCGCGAGCTTCTGCTGATTCGTGCCGTCGGCCATGTCGTAGCCGTGCGCGATGCAGTGGGCATAGGCGATCACGAGAGACGGACCCGGGTAGGACTCCGCCTCCTGGAGCGCCTTGACCGTCTGGTGGTCCTTCGCGCCGAAGGCGATGCGGGCGACGTAGACGTTGCCGTAGGTCATGGCCATCAGGCCGAGGTCCTTCTTGCCGGTCTCCTTGCCGGCCGCGGCGAACTTGGCCGCCGCTCCGATCGGGGTCGCCTTGGACTGCTGCCCGCCGGTGTTCGAGTAGACCTCGCTGTCGAGCACGAGGATGTTGACGTTGCTTCCGCTCGCGAGGACGTGGTCCAGCCCGCCGAACCCGATGTCGTAGGCCCACCCGTCGCCGCCCACGATCCAGACGGTCTTCTTGACGAGCGCGTCGGCGTCGGCTTCGAGGAGCCGCGCCTCGCGGCCCGGCAGCCGCGCGAGCTCGGAGCGCAGCCGGCCGACGCGCTCGCGCTGTGCGCTGATCTCGGCCTCGGTCGCCTGCGGAGCCGCGAGGATCTCGTCCACGAGTCCCGGAGCCACCACGTCGGCGAAGCGCGCCACGTCGTTGCGGACGCGATCTTCGCGGGCATCGACCGCGAGCCGGAACCCGAGCCCGAACTCGGCGTTGTCCTCGAAGAGGGAGTTCGACCAGGCCGGCCCCCTCCCTTCGCGGTTGGTCGTGTACGGCGTCGTCGGGAGGTTCCCACCGTAGATCGAGCTGCAGCCGGTCGCGTTCGCGACCAGGACGCGGTCGCCGAAGAGCTGCGTCAGGAGCTTGACGTAAGGCGTCTCTCCGCAGCCCGAGCACGCGCCGGAGTATTCGAAGAGCGGCTGGAAGAACTGCGATCCCTTGACGTCGACCACGCGCAGGCGCGAGCGGTTGACCTCCGGCAGCTGTTCGAAGAACTCGAAGTTCTTCCGTTCGGCCGCCAGAAGCGCCGGCTGCGGCTCCATCCGGAGGGACTTCCGGCTCTTGTCCTTCTTGTCGTGGGCCGGGCAGAAGACGACGCAGAGGGAGCAGCCGGTGCAGTCCTCGGGCGCGACCTGGATGGTGTACTTCCAGTTCTTGAAGTCGATCCCGCGGAACGTGTCGGAGAGGAACCCCTCGGGCGCGCCCTCGAGGAGGGCGGGCTCGTAGACCTTGGCCCGGATCGCGGCGTGCGGGCAGACCAGCGCGCACTTGTTGCACTGGATGCAGAGCGACGAATCCCAGACCGGGATCTCGTCGGCGATGTTCCTCTTCTCGTACCGGCTCGTCCCGGAGGGCCACGTCCCGTCCGGCGGGAACGCCGAGACGGGCAGGTCGTCACCGTGCCCGGCGATGATCGTTCCCGTGACGCGGCGGACGAAATCGGGGGCGTCGGCCGGGACGGGGAGGGGCATCCGCCGGGTGGAGTCGGCGGAGACAGGGATCTCGACGCGGGCCAGGTTCTCGAGCGCGCGGTCCACGGCCGCGAGGTTCTTTGCCAGGACGCCGGCGCCCTTCTTCCCGTAGCTCTTCTCGATCGATTGCTTGATGCGGAGGATCGACTCTTCGCGCGGCAGGATCCCGGTGATCGCGAAGAAGCACGTCTGCATGATCGTGTTGATCCGGCCGGCCAGCCCGGCTTCCCGCGCGACCCGGTCGGCGTCGATCGCGTGGACCCGGAGCCGCTTTTCGACGATGCGCTCCTGCGCCTCGCGGGGCAGCCGGTCCCAGACCGCGCCGGCTCCGCCGGAACAGTTGAGCAGGACGTTCGCGCCTTCGGCGGCGTAGCCGAGGACGTCGTACCGGTCGAGGAGGCCGAACTGGTGGCACGCCACGAACTGCGCCTTCCGCACGAGGTAGGACGAGCGGATCGGCGCGGGCCCGAACCGCAGGTGCGAGATCGTGGTCGCGCCCGACTTCTTCGAGTCGTAGACGAAGTAGCCCTGCGCGGCGCCTCCGGTGGTCTCGCCGATGATCTTGATCGAGTTCTTGTTGGCGCTGACGGTTCCGTCCGCGCCGAGCCCGAAGAAGACGCCGCGAACGACCGAATCCGGCTCGATGTCGAAACCGTTGTCGAACGGCAGCGAGCTCCCGGACACGTCGTCGTTGATGCCGATGGTGAAGTGGTTCTTCGGTTTCGGGGCCCAGAGAAGGTCGAACACGGCCTGGACCATCCCGGGATGAAACTCCTTGGAGGAGAGCCCGTAGCGGCCTCCCACCACGACCGATCCGAACCTCTCGACTCGCAGCCCCGAATCGCGCGCCTCCGAGAGCGCCGTAACGACGTCCTGGTAGAGCGGCTCGCCGATCGAGCCGGGCTCCTTGGTCCGGTCGAGGACCGCGATCTTCCGGACGGTGGAGGGCAGGGCGGCCACGAAATCCGGGATCGAGAACGGGCGGAAGAGCCGGACCTTGAGCACGCCGACGCGCTTTCCGCGCGCGACCATCCAGTCGACGGTCTCGTGAACGACTTCCGCGCCGGAGCCCATGACGACGATGACCTGCTCGGCCTCGGGGTGGCCGACGTAGTCGAAGAGGCCGTAGCGCCGTCCGGTCACGGCGGCGAACCGGTCCATCGTTTCGCGCACGCGATCGGGACAGGCCGCGAAGAAAGGACTGCAGGCCTCGCGCGCCTGGAAGAAGACGTCGGGGTTCTGCGCCGTCCCGCGCACGACGGGCCGGTCCGGCGTCAGCGCGCGGGCACGGTGTTCCCGGATCCGCCCGTCCGGTACGAGGGCCTTCAGCTCGTCGTCGGAGAGCCGCTGGATCTTGGCGACCTCGTGCGAGGTGCGGAAGCCGTCGAAGAAGTGGAGGAACGGAATGCGGGAGTCGAGCGTCGCGGCGTGCGCGATCGCCGCCATGTCCTGCGCCTCCTGCACGGAGCCGGACGCGAGAAGCGCGAAGCCCGTCTGGCGGCAGGCCATCACGTCGGAGTGGTCTCCGAAAATCGAGAGGGCGTGGGTCGCGAGCGTGCGGGCCGCCACGTGCATCGCGAACGGCGTCAGCTCGCCCGCGATCTTGTACATGTTCGGGATCATCAGGAGGAGGCCCTGTGACGCCGTGAAGGTGGTCGAGAGCGCTCCCGCCTGGAGGGCCCCGTGCACCGCGCCGGCCGCTCCCCCCTCGGACTGCATCTCGACGACCCGGGGCACGGCGTCCCAGACGTTGCGGCGGCCCGCCGCCGACCACTCGTCGGCGAGCTCGCCCATCGCCGAGGAGGGCGTAATCGGGTAGATCGCGATGACTTCCGACAGACGATGGGCGACCGAAGCGACGGCCTCGTTGCCATCGACAGTGATCCAGTTTTTGTCCCCGCTCATAGCTCGCAACTTAGGGCGGGACGGGCCCGGCGCCCTGATGCAATCGCATCAGCGTTGAACTGCGGCGGGTG
>DATIBN010000238.1:0-10563 GCA_035457525.1 Thermoanaerobaculia bacterium
AGGAACCCTGCCAGCCAGAAGTGGAACAGCGTGAAGAGGTCGCTCAGCCGGTGCGCGGGGGCAGCGGTGAAGAGCAGTGGCGCCGTCAAAGGATAGAAGAGCGGCGCCTCCTGCGTGAAGAGGAGCGGGTTCCCGCAGTAGTGCCCGTCGATCCACCAGGGCGATTCGCCCGACAGAAGAGCCTTCTGGGTGACCTGCCAGATGGGAACGTGCTCGTAACGGAGATCCCAGTGGAAGAACGACCGCTCTCCCGAGACGACCGGCCAGAAAGCGATGGCGGCGGCGAGCGCGAGCGCGGCACCCGCCGCCGCGGTCTTCATGCGGCCGGGACGTTCAGGCTGCGAGACCGTTCTCCCGCATGACGCCGTCGAGCGCTCCGTTCAGCGCGTCCAGGCAACGTTCCGCGGAGGCGAGGGCCCTTTCCTGATCCACCGGAGTCGCGGCGACGCGACCGAGCGCCTCGCGCTCGACCTGGCGGTGCCAGACGTCGGCCTCTTCGTGCACGATGAAGAAGCGCGTCGCCTCCGGGGCGTCGATTCCGTAGAACTCCGCGAGGCCCTCGCGCTTCGTGCGTGAGATCTCGGGGATCTGCGATTCGTAGGCGTAGAGAGCCGCCAACCCCTCGGCGACCGAGCCCTCGCGCGTCGCCCGGCGGAACTCGGCGATCGCCGCCGCCACTTCGGGCGTGCGCGGAACGACCGCGAGGTCCGACTCCGCCGCTCCGAGAGCCGCCGCGAACCGCCGCCACAGCGTCGGATGGTCGGCCTCGCCCCCCTCTTCCTCGACAAGGTTCTCGAGGAGCTCCCGCCGAACCTTCGGATCGTCGCAACCCGAGTGCACTCCGGAGACGTACGTCGGGAAAGCCGCGACGTGCGGGTAGTAGGAGATCGAATACTCGCGGATCGTCTCGCGCGAGAGCTTCCCCTCGCTCCAGAGCTTGTAGAACGGGTGCTTCAAGAGGTGCTTTTCGGCCACCAGTGCATCCAGCGCTTTCAGGAACTCGTCCTTCGTCATTCCCTCTCCTTTGCGTCTCCCGTTTTCCCTTTTCCGTTTTCCGTTTCCGGTTTCCCGCATCATGGCATCACCTGCCCTCCGTCGAGCACGATCGCCTGTCCCGTGATCGAGCGCGCATCGTCCGAAGCCAGGTACGAGGCGAGTCCCGCGACCTCCTCCGGCTGGATCACGCGGTTGAGCGGCGCCATCTTCGCGGCCAGCTCGCGGCCTTCGGCCTCATCCCCGCCGTGGCGCTCGGCGACCCGTCGCCACCCCGCGCGGCCCATGTCGGTCTCGACCCATCCCGGACAGATCGCGTTGACCGTGATCTGCCGGCCGGCGAGCTCGAGGGCGAAGGTCCGGGTCAGGCCGATCACCCCGTGCTTCGTCGCGGAATAGGCGGCGTGACCCGCCACGCCGAACCGGCCCACGACCGAGGACATGTTGAGGATCCGCCCTCCGTCGGCCAGGTGGGGCAGGACTTCGCGGGTCACCCGGAAGACGGCGGTCAGGTTGACCGCGAGGATCGCGTCCCACCGCGAGTCGTCGCGGTTCGCGAGCGTCGTCGGGCCTCCGAGCCCCGCGTTGTTGACGAGGATGTCGATCCGGCGCCACTTTTCGACGACCGCCGCCACGGCCCGCGCGACGGCGGTCGCGTCGGTGACGTCGCAGGAGAGCGGCAGGGCCTCGCCCCCCTCCCGCTCGATCTCCCCGGCGATGCGGCGGCACGCCTCCGCGTCACGCGCGGCGAGCGCCACGCGGGCGCCGTCCGCGGCGAAGCGGCGCGCGATCGCCTCGCCGATGCCGCGCGAAGCGCCCGTGACGAAGGCGACCCGGCCGGCGAGGCGTCCGCTCAAACGGTGGGCAGCGCGACGGCGGCGCGGGGGGCGCGCGCTTTTGCCTCAAGGAGCTCGGCCGGAAGCGAGAAGTGCACGTTCTCTTCGACCGTGACGAGCCGCTCGACCCGCTCCGCGCCCAGGGACGTCAGGTGCGCGACCATCTGATCGACGAGGAATTCGGGGGCCGAGGCGCCCGACGTGACGCCGACGGTCGCCACGCCCGCGAGCCACGCCGGATCGACGCCCGACGCATCGTCGACCAGGTAGGCGCGCGCGCCCGCGAGCTCGGCTTCCTCGACGAGGCGGTTGGAGTTCGACGAGTTCTTCGAGCCGATGACGAGGATGACGGGCGCTTCGCGCGCGAGCGCGCGGACGGCGAGCTGGCGGTTCTGGGTGGCGTAACAGATGTCGTCCTTCGCGGGGCCCGCGATGCGCGGAAAGCGGCGCTTCAGCGCGTCGACGATCGGGCGCGTGTCCTCCATCGAGAGCGTCGTCTGGGTGATGTACGCGACGCGCTCCGGATCCTCGACCTCGACCGCCTCCGCGTCCGCCACCGACGAAACGAGCGCGATCCGCGACTCCGCCTCGCCCATCGTCCCCTCGACCTCCTCGTGGTTCGGATGGCCGATGAGGATGATCCGGTAGCCGAGCCGCTCGAACCGGATCGCCTCGAGGTGCACCTTGGTCACGAGCGGGCAGGTCGCGTCGATCACCTTGAGTCCCCGCCGTTGCGCCTCCTCGCGGACGCGCGGCGCGATGCCGTGCGCGGAGAAGACGACGGTTGCGCCGTCGGGGACCTCGTCGAGCTCCTCGACGAAGCGCACGCCGCGCTTTTCGAAGCCGCGGACGACGTGCAGGTTGTGGACGATCTCGCGCCGGACGTAGAGAGGCGGCTCGACGCACTCGAGTGCCAGCTCGACCACGTCGATCGCGCGCACCACCCCCGCGCAGAATCCGCGCGGCGCGGCGAGCACGATTCGCCGGGGAAACACGGAAGGCGCAACGCCGCTCATGATGCGCGGGATTCTACGGCGCCGGGCGCCGCCGCGGGGACGCGCCGGCCGCCGGCGCCCGCCTCCAGATAGCGCAGCAGCTCGAGCTCGCACCGGTCCCGATATCCGTTGAAGGAAGCCTCGAGATCGGCCTCCGCCAGCCACTGCATCATGAGACCGTCGAAGATGGCCCTCATGGTGGAAGCCGCCGCGTCCGCGTCGGTCACGGCGAAATCCCCGCGGCGCATTCCGTCGCGCACGATCTCGACGTCGATCTCGCGGCAGCCGCGATAGAAGCGCTCCATCACGTCGCGGAACGCGTCGCGGCGCGCGGCGAGCCCGCAGAAGTCGACGAAGGTCCGGAAGAACGCCCGGTTCTTCGACGGAGACGGGAAGGTGATCGCCACGAGCTCGTGGATCTTCTCGGCGGGCGCCGCCGCAGACGAGACCGCGTCCCGCATGCGCGCGTGGATCGAATCGACCAGCCACGCGAAGAGGCGCCGGAAGAGGTCTTCCTTCGAAGAGAAGTAGTAGAGCGTCACGCCCTTCGACACTCCGGCGCGCCGCGCGATGTCGTCGAGCGTCACCTCGGCGAACCCTTTCTCCGCCACCTCGCGGAATGCCGCCTTCACGAGCGCCAGCCGCCTCTGCGCTTCGCGTTCGGGCACCCGTGCGCTCATTCGCTCACCGTAACTGACCGGTCGGTCAGTGTCAAACCGCCCGGCGGCCGGAGGATAAACTCCGGCGCGATGAGGGTTCGGGTCCTCTATTTCGCGTCGTTTCGGGACGCCGCCGGCCGGGCGGAGGAGGACCGGGAGGTCCCGCCGGGAACCCGGATCCTCGACCTCTGGGAAATCCTGTCGCGCGAGATCCCCGCGTTCTCGCGCTTCCGGGAGATGCCGCCGGCCGCCGTCAACCGGCTCTACCAGCCGAGTTACGTGCCGCTCGAAGACGGCGACGAAGTCGCCTACCTGCCCCCGGTCGCGGGCGGTTGATGTACCTGACCGACCAGCCCATCGACCTCGCCGCGTTCTTCGCGGCGCCCCGTCCGTCCGACGGCGCCGTCTGTCTCTTCGTGGGGGTCGTTCGCAACGAGAGCGAGGGCAGGGAAACGGTCGCGATCGAATACCAGGCCTACGAAGAGATGGCGGAGTCCGAGATCGCTCACGTCGTCGCGTCGGTCTCGCAGGAGTGGCCGGGGACGTCGGTGCGCATCACGCATCGCGTCGGGCGACTCTCCATCGGTGAGCCGTCGGTCGCGATCCTCGTGACGGCGCCCCACCGCGACACTGCGTTCGCCGCGTGCCGGCTGGCGATCGAGTGGCTCAAGGAGTACGTCCCGATCTGGAAGAGGGAGATCCGCCCGGACGGCACCGGCGATTGGGTGGAGCCCCGGAGCCCTTCTCTGCTGTCCGAGGGCCGGTCGCCTCTGTCTGATACGCTTTTCAATCCGAAGTGGCGTCAGGAGGACCCCCCATGAGCACACCCGTTCAAACCCGCGACTGGACGAGCGCCGACGCCGGCGCCGAGATCGTCCACTACCGAGCCGATTCCGGCATCGCGATCGTCGAGATGGACGATCCGCCGGCGAACACCTACACCTACGCGATGATGCGCCAGCTCGATGACGCGATGCTGAAGGCGCGTTTCGACGATGACGTCCACGTCATCGTCCTGCGCGGGAAGGGCGACCGCTTCTTCTCGGCCGGCGCGAACATCGGAATGCTGAACGCCGTCACGCCCGGGTTCAAGTACTTCTTCTGTCTCCACGCGAACGAGACGCTCCTGCGGCTCGAACACACGCCCAAGCTCGTCATCGCCGCGTTGAACGGCCACACCGTCGGCGGCGGCCTCGAGATCGCCATGGCGGCCGACATCCGGATCGCCCGCAAGGACGCCGGGAAGATCGGTCTGCCCGAGGTGACCCTCGGGGTCCTTCCGGGCACGGGCGGAACCGCGCGCCTCGGGAAGCTGATCGGAAAGTCGCGCGCGATCGAGCTCATGATTACCGGCAACACGTTCTCGTTCGAGGAGGCCCACGACCTCGGCCTGGTCAACCAGGTCATCGACGCGACCCCCGAGGAGTGGTGGGAGCAGGTCATGGACTACGCGCGCCAGTTCGTGCCGCCCAACAAGGCGTCGAAGGCGGTCGGCCGGATCAAGCGGTCCGTGCAGTCGGGCTGGGACCTGCCGCTCGAGTCGGCGCTCGCGGTCGAGCGTGAGCTCCAGCAGCTTCTCTTCCAGAGCGACGACGCGAAGGAAGGCATCGCGGCCAACCAGGAGAAGCGCGTCCCGAAGTTCAAGGGGAAGTAACTGGCCACCGAGACCGCAGCGGCGAGCGATCTCAAGACCGATCTCTTCATCGGCGGCGAGTTCGTACCGGCCGCCTCCGGGCGGCGCTTCTCCACGACGAACCCCGCGACCGGCGAGACGCTCGCGGACGTCGCGGAGGCCGGGCGCGAGGACCTCGACCGCGCCGTCTCCGCCGCGCGCGCCGCCTTCGAGGGCGCGTGGGGCGCGATGAAGCCGCGCGAGCGCGGGCGGATCCTCATCAAGGCCGCCGACATGCTTCTCGCACGCGCCGAGGAGTTCGGCCGCGTCGAGACGCTCGACAACGGCAAGCCCATCTTCGAGTCGGCGAAGATCGACATGCCGGTCGCGGCGGAGGCGCTCTCCTACTTCGGCGAGTACGCCGACAAGCTCTACGGAGACACCTTTCCCGCCCGGAGCGATGCCTTTCTGCTCACGTTGCGGGAGCCGGTCGGAGTCGTCGGCGCCATCACGCCCTGGAACTTTCCGCTCCTCCAGGCGATGTGGAAGATCGCACCGGCGCTCGCGCTCGGAAACACCGTGGTCTTGAAGCCCGCGTCGCTGACTCCGCTGACTGCGCTCCTCTTCGCCGACCTGCTGCGTGAGGCGGGGCTGCCGCCCGGGGCCTTCAATGTCGTGACCGGCCCCGGAGCTACGATCGGCGCGGCGATGGCGGAGCACCCCGGCATCGACAAGATCTCCTTCACGGGAGAGACCGAGACGGGAAAGACGATCCTCCGCGCCGCGGCCGGGACGGTGAAGCGCGTCTCGATGGAGCTCGGCGGCAAGTCCCCCAACGTCGTGTTCGCCGACGCGGACCTGGATGCCGCGGCGAAGGGCGCGATCAACGCGATCTTCTACGGCAAGGGGGAACTCTGCTCGGCCGGGTCGCGTCTACTCGTCGAGGAATCGGCGCACGACGCGCTCGTCGAAAAGGTCGTGGACCGCGCGAAGAAGATGACCCCGGGCGACCCGCTCCACCCGAAGACGCGGCTCGGTTCGCTCGTCTCGGAGAAACAGCGCGAGAACGTCGAGCGTTACGTCGCGGCGGGTCGGAGCGAGGGCGCGGCGCTCGTCGCCGGGGGCAACCGCGCCGCGGTCGGCGGGAAGGGCGCGTTCTTCGAGGCGACCGTCTTCGACGGCGTGCGGCCGGAGATGCGGATCGCGCGCGAGGAGATCTTCGGGCCGGTCTTAGCGACGCTCACCTTCAAGGACGAGGCGGACGCCGTCGCGATCGGCAACTCCACGATCTACGGCCTCGCCGCCGCGGTCTGGACGAAGGACGTGAAGAAGGCGTTCCGCACGGCGAAGGCGCTGAAGGCCGGCACCGTCTGGATCAACACGTACAACTACTACGACCCGGGGCTCCCCTTCGGCGGCTACAAGGAGTCCGGCTTCGGCCGCGAGCGCGGCCATTACGCGCTGGAGGAGTACACGCAGGTCAAGTCCGTGTGGGTGGACCTGACGTAAATGGGGTCAGGTCTCCACTTGCCACATAGAGGGTCAGGTCTCCACTTGCCACATTGGGGGTCAGGTCGCCACATGCCACACGGGTCATGAGCGAATCCGGTCAGACCATCCTCTTCGAAGCCCTCGTCCTCTGCGACGACGTACGCTTCGAGAACAACGGCAAGCTGCTCCTGATCGGCGTCTACTCCGACGTCGTCCAGGTCCAGAAGCTGCCGCTTCAGATGCGCTCGATCGGGCTGGCGATCAAGGCGAAGGTGCTCGAGACCGGCAAGTTCGCGTTTTCCGTCTCGGTCGCGGACCCGCAGGGAAACAAGCTGCTCGACGCCAGCGGGGAGTTGAATTACGAGGGGGAACCGGGGCGGACCATCTGGTTTCCCGTCGTGATGGGGCCCGCACTCCTGACGATCGAGGGAACCTACGCCGTGCGGATCAGCCTGGGCGACGGGCCGTTCGTCGAGGAGGATTTCCTCGTGCGAAAGACGCCGATGCCCGAGGTCCGCGTGACGGAGAAGAAACCCAACTAACCCGGCGCGTCCTTCATCACGACGTCGAAAGTCCCGGCGAGCCCGTTCGGACCTTTCGCGAGCGTGACGATCCGGTGCGGATCGTCCGAGTTGCACGCCGCGCCGCACACGTCGTGATCGAGACGCGGATCGCCTTTGAAGTAGATCTGCGTCGTCAGCGGCGCGTGGCCCGGCGCCGAGATCGTGAGGTGGATGTGCGCGGGGCGGCCGCCATAGCCGCCGGGCTTCACCGTCGCGAGCTCGTACTCGCCGCGCGGGCCCGTCAGGATCTGCCCGCGAAGGCGGAAGTCTTCCTCCTGCCAGTGGTACTCCCCCCGGGCATCCGCCTGCCAGACGTCGAGGAGCGTGCGAGGGAGCGGCGTGCGGCAGTCGGGGCCGAAGACGGTCCCCCGGATCGTGAGGCGCTCCCCCGGCTCTTTCGGGCCTGCCAGCACCGAGCGGCGGGGCGCCCCGGCGAGATACATCGGCCCCTTGAAGTCCGGCTCGGTCGGCGAGCAGGCGTCCGCAGCCCGGGCGTCCCTCGCAACGAGTCCGAGCGCGGCGGGCAGGGCGAGCAGGCGCCCGAGGAGGGAACGGCGGCTGACGTTTTCGTTTGCCATGGCAATCTCCGGTCTCTATCGTAGCGGCCCAGCACCGGCAATGTTCGATACGAAGATCCTGAAGGAAAGATCGATTCTCGTGACCGGCGGCGGCTCGGGCCTCGGGCTCGCCATGGCGAAGAAGTTCGCGTCGTACGGCGCGAAGGTCACGATCGCGGGCCGAACGCTCGACCGCCTCGAGCGGGCAGCGGAGGAGATCCGCGCCGTCGCCCGGGAGGGGGGCGAGGTGCACTACCAGCCGGCCGACGTCCGCGAGCCGGCGGAGGTCGACGCGCTCGTGGCTCACGCGGTCGAGCGGTTCGGCCGGGTCGACTCGCTCGTCAACAACGCAGCGGGGAACTTCCTCGTGACCTCGGAAGACCTGACCCCGAACGGCTTCGATGCCGTCGTCCGGACCGTCCTCCACGGATCGGTCTGGTGCACGCTCGCCGTCGGCCGTCACCTGCTCGAGCGCAAGGCGCCGGGCTCGATCGTGTCCGTCGTCACGACCTACGCGTGGACGGGAACCGGTTTCGCGCTCCCCTCCGCCTGCGCGAAAGCGGGCGTGCTCGCGATGACGCGCTCGCTCGCCGTCGAGTGGGGAGAACACGGGATCCGGCTGAACGCCGTCGCGCCGGGGCCGATTCCGACCGAAGGCGCGTGGACGCGCCTCATGGCCTTTCCCCAGGCGGAGAAGAACACTCTCGAGCGCATCCCGCTCGGCCGCCTCGGCACGCCGGAGGAGCTGGCGAACCTCGTGGTGTTCCTGCTCTCGGACCTCTGCCCGTACCAGACCGGCGACTGCATCACGATGGACGGCGGCGAGTGGCTCGCCGGCGCCGGCGAGTTCTCCGACTACCGCAAGATCCCGCGTGAATTATTCAAGGAAGCGCTGGAGAAGATGCGGCCGAAGAAGCGGCGCTGACGCGTCCTACTGCCCGAACGCCTCCGAGATGAGCTGCTCGAGCTCCCTCTTGTGCACGGCGGCGTTTCCGGTCGCGGGCGACGCCGACGGCGCGCGGCCGGCGTAACCGAACGTCGCGCCCGAGGGCAGGAACTCGGACCGCCTCGGTCGAACGAACGACCACGCCCCCATGTTGTGGGGCTCCTCCTGAACCCACATGAAGTCGCGCGCGGAGTCGTAGCGCCCGAGCGTCTCGCGCAGCGCGTCGCCCGGAAAGGGATACAGCTGCTCGAGTCGAACGATCGCGACGGCGTTGGCCTGCTTCTGCTCCCGCGCATTCCGCAGGTCGTAATAGATCTTTCCGCTGCACAGGAGCACGCGCGACACGAGCGATCGGTCGGCAATACCCGGGTCGTCCAGAACCGTCCGGAACGCGCCGCGCGTCAGGTCCTCGAGCGGCGAGAACGACGCCGGAAACCGCAGGAGGCTCTTCGGGGTGAAGAGCACGAGCGGCTTGGCCGCCGGCTGGCGCATCTGCCGCCGCAGCAGGTGGAAGTACTGGGCCGGCGTCGTGACGTTCGCGACCTGCAGGTTGTCCTCCGCGCAGAGCTGCAGGTATCGCTCGATGCGCGCGCTCGAGTGCTCGGGGCCCTGCCCCTCGTAGCCGTGGGGCAGGAGGAGCCCGAGCCGGGAGCTCTGCTGCCACTTGTCTTCCGCCGAGGTGACGAACTGGTCGAGGACGACCTGCGCGCCGTTGGCGAAGTCACCGTACTGCGCCTCCCAGAGGACGAGCGTCTCGGGCGATTCGACGCTGTAGCCGTACTCGAAGCCGAGAACGCTCACCTCCGACAGCGGGCTGTCGTAGACCGAGAACCCCGCGCGCCGGGGCTGGAGGTCGCAGAGCGGCGTCCACGTCTCGCCGGTCACGGCGTCGTGGAACACGATGTGCCGCTGCGAGAACGTCCCGCGGCTCGTGTCCTGCCCGGTCAGGCGGACCGGCGTTCCCTCGATGAGGAGCGCTCCGAACGCGAGCGCCTCCGCGGTCGACCAGTCGAGCGGCTGCGCGCCGTCGGCCATCTTCGCCCGGCGCGCGAGCTGCGAGACCATCTTCGGGTTCAGGTGGAAGGTCGGGGGCACGGTCGTCAGGACGCGTCCCACGCGTGACAGCGTCTCGGCGGGGACGCCGGTCTCCACGTCGTGAGACGTGAGACGTGAGACATGAGACGGAGCGGGCGCGGGCTCCGCGGGTTGGAGTTTCGCGACCTCCTTCGCGTTGGCGAGTGCGGACTCGTACTCCGCCTTCTCGCGCTCCTCCATCTCCGCGGCTTCCGGCTCGGTCAGCACCCCTTCCTTCACGAGCTTGCGCGCATAGAGGGCGCGCACACCCGGATGCTCCTGGATCCGCTTGTACATGAGCGGCTGCGTGTACGTGGGCTCGTCCCCCTCGTTGTGCCCGTGCCGGCGGAAGCCGATCAGGTCCAGCACGACGTCCTTGTGCCACTCCTGCCGGTAGTCGAGCGCGATCTGGAGGACGCGGTACGCCGCCTCCGGGTCGTCGCCGTTGACGTGGAAGATCGGGACCTGGTTGATCTTCGCGACGTCGGTCGAGTACAGGGAGGAGCGTCCGGACGCGGGCGGCGTCGTGAAGCCGATCTGGTTGTTGACGATCAGGTGGATCGATCCTCCCGTGCGGAAGCCCCGCAGCTGCGCGAGGTTGAAGACCTCCGCCACCATCCCCTGCCCGGCGAAGGCCGCGTCGCCGTGGGTGATGACGGCGAGGACGCGCTGCCACCCGTCGGGGCCGTGCCCCCGCCGGTCCTGCTTCGCGCGGACCATGCCCTCGACCACCGGGTCCACGGCCTCGAGGTGCGACGGGTTGGAGGGGACGGTGATCGCGACCTTCTTCCCGCTGACGGTCTCGTGCGCTCCCTGAGCGCCCTGGTGGTACTTGAC
>DATIBN010000239.1:0-3383 GCA_035457525.1 Thermoanaerobaculia bacterium
AGGTTCTCCGTCGGCCTCTCGGAAAGCCGCTTCTCTTCGCCGGCTCCCAGAGCCACGCCCAGGGCCTGGGCGACTCTCGTGGCGATGTCCGACTGGACCTGGAAAACGTCCGTCAGCGACGCGTCGAAGGCCTGCTGCCAGCGGGAGGTCGGAGCGTTGCGCTGCGTGACGTCCACCAGCTCAGGGCTGACGTGAACCCGGCTCGCGCCAGCGCTCTTCTCCCAGCGCACCGTGGCCGTCAGCAGGTAGCTCACGTCGAGCTCGTCGGCGATCTGCCGGGGCGTCTTCGTGGTCTTCTTGTACGGCGTCGAACTGGCCCGGGCGATGACCTGGAGTCCCCGAATCGTTGTCAGCTTGCCCCGCACCTCGTCGGCGATGCCGTCGGCGAAATACTCGTTCTCGGCGGAGCCGAGGTTCTCGAACGGCAGCACCGCGATCCGCCGGACGGCATCGGCAGCGGCCCCGCTCGGGGCGCGTCGAACCAGAAAAAGGCCGACGACCGCCAGCAGTATGCCAACGGCAGCCGCTGCCGCGGCGAGGACCCACCTTTTACCGGGGGCCCGCGCCGATACGGGCTCCGCGATGCTCGTCACCGTTGCCGGGCCCGACGCTTCCGACAGCGCGAACGTGATGTCCTTCGCCGACTGGAACCGGTCACCCGGATCCTTTTCCAGGCAGTGCCGCACGATGTGATCGAGCGAGGGCGAAACGTCCCGACCGATCGCCGTCAGCTCCGGCGGCTCGTCTCGGATGATCGCCGCCAGCGTGTCTCCCGGCGTGTCCTTCTTGAACGCCCGCCTCCCCGAAAAGAGCTCGTACAGGATCGACCCGAGAGAAAAGATGTCCGAGCGGTGATCGACAGGGAGCCCGCGCGCCTGCTCGGGCGACATGTAGCCGACCGTCCCCATCACCTTGCCGGGCTCCGTCTGGCCGTCGACCGTCGGGGCTTCCGTCGCCTCCCCCGGTTTCGCGGCCTCGATCCGCTTCGCCAGGCCGAAGTCGAGGATCTTGACGTGCCCGTCCCGGGTGACGAACACGTTCTCGGGCTTCAGGTCCCGGTGGACGATCCCTCGCTCGTGCGCCGCCGAGAGTCCCCTGGCGATCTGGAGCCCGTAGTCCGTCGCCTGCTTCTGCGAGATCGGGCCGGCATCGAGCTTTCCGCGCAGCGTGTCTCCGTCGAGCAACTCCGTGACCACGTAGGCGACGCCTTCGTGCCGGCCGAAGTCGAAGATCGCGAGGATGTTCTGATGCGAGAGCGCCGCCACCGCCTTGGCCTCGCGTTCGAACCGGGCCAGCGCGTCGCTGTCGTTGGCGACGGATGCGGGCAAGACCTTGACCGCCACTTCCCGCTCGAGCTTCGCGTCCCTCGCCCGGTAGACCTCCCCCATCCCGCCCGCACCCAGCGGCGCGAGGATCTCGTAGGCGCCGAGACGGGTACCCGCCTGGAGTGTCATCGGACTGTCGCTCGGCGAACTCTATCCTGCGTCATGTCATCAAAGCCGCGTCCCAGCGTCGGCTTGGGTTGAGACGAGCTCTGAGCGAAGCTAGAGTCGTTGATCTCGGCTTCGAAGTGTTCGGTGGCCGACATCGCACTCTGGAAGCCGGAACGGATCTGCGAACGCTTGACGTTTCTTGCCACGGGAGGACTGGATGCTGACTCTGCCCGTCATCATGGTGATCGACGACGAACCGCTGCCGCTGGCCGAGCTGCTCGATGCGCTGAGCCGCCGGTACGCCGCGGACTATCGCGTCGTCTCGTACCTCTCGCCACGGGAGGCGATCGAGGAGTGCGAACGGATGCGGACCGACGGTGAACAGCTGGCCCTGATCATCGCGGACCAGTGGATGCCCGGGATGAACGGACTCGACGTCCTGCGACGGGCTCACGAGATCCACCCCACCGCTCAGCGGGCGCTCCTCGTCTCCTGGGGAGATCGGACGGCCGCACCGGCGATTCTTCAGGGCTGCGCTTTCGGCCAGCTCGAAAACTACCTCCAGAAGCCCTGGTCTCCGCCGGAGGTCCACTTGTATCCCGCGGTCGGCGAGTTCCTGTCGGGTTGGACTCGGGCGCACGGCCCCCGAATGGAGCTCGTGCGGGTCGTGGGTGCGCATCCCTCCGCGCGCTCGCAGGAGCTTCGCGATCTTCTCGAGCGCAACGGAATTCCCCACGGATTCCACGCGGCGAACTCCGACGAGGGGAAGCGCCTCCTGAGAACGGCGGGCCGGGACGGATCTCGCCTCCCGGTCGTGATTCTTCTCGACGGCCTCGTTCTCGCCGATCCTTCGAATGCGGAGCTGCTGGATTCGCTCGGCGCCAGCAATCTGGAGGAACGCGAGTGCGATATCGCCGTCGTCGGGGCGGGGCCGGCTGGTCTGGCTACGGCTGTGTATGGGGCCTCGGAGGGACTGCGCACGATCGTCATCGAACGCGAAGCGATCGGCGGGCAGGCGGGCACGAGCTCGCTCATCCGCAACTACCTCGGTTTTCCCCGCGGGATTTCGGGCGGTGAGCTGACCCAGCGGGCCTATCAGCAGGCGTGGCTCTTCGGGACGAAATATGTGCTCGCGCGCGAAGTTTCCCGCCTCCAACCGAGGAGTCTCGATCGAATACTCACTCTGTCGGATGGAACCGAGATCACGGCCCGCGCGGTCGTCATTGCTTCGGGGGCGGCCTACCGGCGCCTCGGCATTCCGGAGCTCGAGCGCTTCACGGGCGAGGGACTGTTCTACACGGCGCCGAGTGACGCACGCGTCCTGAAAGACAAGCTCGTTGTGGTGGCGGGCGGCGGCAACTCCGCCGGACAGGCCGTCGTGCACCTTTCGAAAACTGCCCGACGCGTCACGCTGGCCGTTCGCGGCGGATCCCTCGAAGAGGGCATGTCGGACTATCTCGTGCAGGAGATCCGCAGCCGTCCGAACGTCGAAGTCCGCGTCGAGACCGAGGTGGTGGGCGGCGGAGGCGACGCTGCTCTCGACCGGGTCGTGCTCGAACATCGTCCGACGAAGACGAAGGAGGTCGCCGCGATCGACGCTCTTTTCGCTCTCATCGGCGTACAACCCCGGACGGAGTGGCTTGCGGGGACCCTGCAGCGCGACCCGAGGGGTTTCATCGCCACCGGGCAGGATCTCGACCGCAACTCATGGCGTACAGGCCGGGAGCCCATGCCGCTCGAGACGAGCCTGACCGGCGTTTTTGCGGTCGGCGACGTTCGCCTCGGCTCAACGAAGCGCATCGCCTCCGCAGTCGGAGAGGGCGCCATGGCGGTGCAGTACGTCCACAAGTATCTGGACGCGCCGATCGCCATCGCCGGTGAAGCCACTGCGGGCGACATTGCCGAGAAAGAGACAACTGCCACGATCTAAAACGGCGGCGTCCCCGGCTG
>DATIBN010000240.1:0-59698 GCA_035457525.1 Thermoanaerobaculia bacterium
CTTCACGGCGCCCGCCACCGGCGCGCGGGCGAAAAGGACGAGAGCCGCCCGCTCCTGTCTCACCCGGCGATTATGGCGCGGGTGCCGCGGCGGGCTCCGGGGGCGGCTCGGGACGGGCGGCTAGCCCGTCTTCTTGGTCGCTTCCTTCGGGAGGACCGAGACGAAGACGTTCTTCTGGAGATAGGAGGTCAGGTTCGAAACTCCGTCCCGCAGCGCGACCGCGAGCTTCTGGCCGCCGGGAACGACGAGCAGCTGGACGTCGTAATAGAAGTCCTTCCCCTGCGCGACCGTGAAGTCCTTGGCGGGGACGGTCACGGCCTGCCGCTGGACCTGGAGGTCGGACTGCTTGCCCAGCGCGTCGAGCACCACGAAGTAGACGAAGAACTGCCCCTCGTAGCGGTCGCCCGACGGCACGAGGCCCAGCTTTCCGACCGGCACCGCGACGCGGACCGGCAACAGGAAGTTCTCGTTGTCGTACGGCTTCGGCTCGCCGAGCGTGACGCTCACCCCGAGCGGGTTGTCGGTCCTCGGGTAGTGGAGGCTCGCGACGACCGCTTCGGCCGTACGGGTCTCGGTCGACTTGTCGACGAGGCCCTTGCGCGCCCGCACCCGGAGACCCTTGCGCTTCACCTTGACGTCGACCGAGTGGGGCCGGTCGGATGCGGCCCGGGTCGAGCGATACCCGAGCGAATAGAAGTTGGAGAAGTCGCGCGAGAGCTCGTCCAGGCTCTCCTTCCAGTCGTTCGTGTTGATGGCCGCGATGCCGCCGGTCTGTTCGGCGAGCATGAGGAGAGGACCCTGCGTGTTCTGCCGCATCGCAAAGGTCGAGGGCCGCGCCTCCATGTAGCGGTTCTCCGCCGAGACGAGGTCGTCGGCGGCGAGACCCGAGGCGTCGAGCGCCCAGATCGTGACGCCGTTCGCATTGGCCGCCTGGACGAGCGACGCGTATTTCGTGTTCATGTCGAAGTCGAGCGTCTCGAGCGTGCCGCGCCCGCCCGGGAACTTCTTGGCAATGGTGTCGAAGAGCTCGGCCCCCGCCGACGCCGGCAGACCCTCCGAGACGTAGAGGAAGATCTTTCTTCCCTCGACCCCGGCAAGCGCGTTCAGCGAGGTCTTGAACGCGTCCACCGTGAACTGCAGGTCGTTCCGGAGCGACTGCGAGTGACTTCGCGCGATGCGAATCGCCTGGTCCTCCGTCTGAGCCTCGTTGATCCGTGAGATCGCGTCGCGGCGCTCCCCCGCGAGAGTCGTACCGCCGCCGGTCTCGAGCTCCGTCTGCTCGATCGCCGCGAGCACGTCCCCCTTTTCGGAGGTGAACCGCCGCTTCACCTTCAGCGACCGGTTGTAGGTCACGACCATGGCTTCCGCCTGCGGCCCGACGTTCTGGGAAATGAATTCCTTCAGGCGCTTGAACATCCGGTTGCGGTTCTGCGGCTGGATGTTCAGGTTGTCGATGTAGACGACGTAGCGGGTCTTCAGCTCCCGCGGGACCTCGGCCGCCGCGGCGGGCGAGTCGATGGGGATCGTCTTGCCGTCCTCGAGGAGAAGCTTTCCCCCGGAGACCGCGTAGAAGTTCGTGATCGCCTGCGGGACGCCGTCCTGGAACACCTCGAAGTCCTCGCGCGTCAAGCCGGAGATCCGGTTTCCCTTGGAGTCGGTCACGATGACGTCCACGTTCGTCACGGAGACCTCGACCCGCTCCGAGATGGGCGGCATCCGCTGGGAGTCGTCACGGGACTCGGGCTTCGCCGGCGGGGCGGGCGGATTCTGGGTGCTCCCCCCGGCCTCCCGCGGCGCAGCGGGCGGGGCGCCCGCCGGGGGCGCGGTCTGCGCGGACAGGGCGGTCGCCACGAGAACGAGCCAGAGAGCGGTTTTTTTCAAGAGGTTCCTCCTCGACGGGCAAGTTTTGGAGACCGGCGATTATTCCCCGACCGCGGCCGACCGAGCCGTTTCGAGAGCCGGCGAAAGGCGCTCCCGGCGCGCTCCCGGGCGGGGCGCGGCCGGAAACCTCGCTCCTTCCGGACGTTGCAGGAAGCGCCTCGCAATTCGGTGTTGCTTTGCCCTCCCGAATTCAACAGAATTCCGCCTCCGGGCCGGCGGCGCCCGCCGGCCAAGCAAAGAGAAGAGGAGCGGGTCCAGCATGGTCATGCAGCGGGGAGTCTCGTTCGCTCGAAGCCGCGTCGCGGTTTTCGCGGCTCTCCTCGTCTTCGCGGGACTCTCGGGCGGCTGCAACAAGATCAAGGCCCGCCAGGAGATCAAGAAAGGCAACGAGTTCTTCAAGGCCGGCCAGTACCAGACGGCGCTCGCGGCCTACCAGGAGGCGCTGCGCTTCGACCCGAACGAGAAGAAACTCCAGAAGAACATCGGGCTCGCGTACATGGGGATGTACCAGCCGGGCTCGAAGCACGCCAAGGATCTCGAGTACGCGCAGAAGGCGATCGAGCACCTGAAGATCTACACCGAGTCGGCCCCGGAGGACCGAAAGGCCCGGGAGTTCCTGGTTTCCATGTACCTCGCGACCGAACGGTACGACGACGCGATCGCGTTCTACCAGCAGCTCGTGGCCGAAGACCCCAAAGACGTCAAGGCGATGCAATCGCTCGCGCAGATGTACTTCAAGAAGGGGGACGTCGACAACGCCCTCCAGTGGCTGCGCAAGCGCCTCGACGCGGAGACCTCGCCGGAAGCCAAGGCCGAGGTCTACTACTTCATCGGGGTCCAGGCCTGGGACCGCTCGTATAACTTCCCGGACATCGATCCCGTCGAGCGCGCCCGGATCGTGGAGGAGGGGATCGACGCCTTGAACCGGGCGCTCCAGATCCGGCCCGAGTACTTCGAGGCGCTCTCGTACCTGAACCTGCTCTATCGGGAAAAGGCCAAGATCGACCCGGACCCGGCCAAGAAGCAGGAGTACACCGACACGGCCAACCGGTACCTCCAGCAGGCATTGGATTTGCGAAAGAAGGCCCTGGCGACGACGCCCACGCCGGAACCGGCCCGGTAGGAGCGGGGTCTTTTCGGGCGGGGAGAGACTGCAATGTTCGAAGACGTTCTGATCGAGTCGGGCAAGCAGAAGGGGAAGGGCCGGAAGGCTCTGTCGCTGCCGGTTTCGCTGGCTCTGCACGTTCTCGTCATCGGGATCGTGGTCGGGGCATCGATCTGGTTCGTGGAAGACGTGCCCGAGCCCCCCATCCCCGTGACTTTCTACGCGGCGGCGCCTCCACCGCCGCCTCCCCCGCCGGCCGCGGCGCCCAAACCCGCGGCGGCCAAGCCGGAGGCTCAGAAGCCCGTGCCGGTCAAACCGTCCGAGATGACCGCGCCCACCGTGATCCCCGAAAAGATCCCGGAGCCGCTGGCCTCGCCGGAGCCCGAAGCCCCGACGACCGAGGGGGTCGAGGGTGGAGTCGAAGGTGGAGTCCCCGGCGGCGTCATGGGCGGCGTTCTCGGCGGCGTCGTGGGGGGAACGGGACCCGGGACCGGGGACGAGCCCCTGCGCGTCGGCGGGGACGTCAAGGCCCCGCAGCTCGTGAACCGCGTCGAGCCGAGCTATCCGGAAGCCGCCCGCAAGGCGCGGATGGAGGGCGTCGTCATTCTCGAGGCGATCATCACGGCCAACGGGAACGTCGAAGAGGTCAAGGTCTTGAAGTCCGTGAACCCGCTCCTCGATGCGGCCGCGACGAGAGCGGTTCAGCAGTGGAAGTATCGGCCCGCGACGTTGAACGGACGCGCGGTCCGCGTGTATCTGACGGTGACCGTCACCTTCAACCTGCATTAGGATTCGGACGGGCGCTGACCGGTGAGAACGAACTAGAGAAGGAGCGTTTTCAATGAGTTTCGACCCAGTAGAGCTCTGGCACACGATGACCATCCTCGCGAAAGGGGTCGCCGTGCTCCTCGTCCTGATGTCCATCTATTCCCTCACCGTCGCGATCGAGCGCTGGATCTTCTTCAGCAAGGCGAAGAAGCAGTCGCTGGCTTTCGCGAGGCTCGTGACCACCTACCTGAAGCAGGACAAGCTTCAGGACGCCATCGAGGCCTCGAAGAAATTCAAGAACAGTCACCTGGCGCGGGTGGTGGCCGCCGGCCTGTACGAGTTCCATCACGACATCCAGAGCGGGACGGCGGACGTCGTCGGTCACGACCCGATCGAGGCAGCCGAAAGGGCAATCGAGCGGGAAGCCCTGATGACGACCGCCGACATGCGCAAGGGGCTCTCCGGTCTCGCGACGATCGGCACGACCGCGCCCTTCATCGGGCTCTTCGGCACCGTCATCGGCATCATCAACGCCTTTCGCGGAATGGCGATGACGGGCACGGGAGGAATCGCGGCGGTCTCCACGGGAATCGCCGAGGCTCTCGTCACGACCGCGCTCGGCCTCTTCGTCGCGATCCCGGCCGTCTGGCTCTTCAACATCTTCACCAACAAGATCGAGCGCTTCCAGGTCGAGATGTCCAACTCGGCTTCGGAGCTCATCGACTACTTCATCAAGCGCCGCGGAGCGGGGGTCAACCTGTCCGCGCGCGCGTCCTAGTTCGGAGGTTCAGCCATGGGAATGGGCGGCGGCGGCGGCGACCGACACAGCCTTCAGAGCGACATCAACGTCACCCCTCTGGTCGACGTCTGTCTCGTCCTTCTGATCATCTTCATGGTAGTCACGCCCATGCTCCAGAAAGGGATCCCGATCCAGCTCCCGGCCACCGATAACCCCGACAAGAAGCCGGAGAACGCGAAGCAGAAGCTGATCACGGTCGCGTGGGGAGATCCGCCGAAGTACTACATCGACGCCAAGTGGCTCCCCAAGGAGGAGTTCACCAAAGAGCTGGACGAGATGTACCAGCGCGATCCCGCCGCGGAGCTCGTCATCAAGGCCGACCAGCGGCTGAAGTACGGCGAGGTCAAGGAAGTCATGCGGATCACGAAGGAAGCGGGCTTCCAGGACGCCGGACTCATCGTCGACAAGAAAACCAAAGGAACGGCGGGTTAACGCGGTGGCGGCGGCAGTCGGAGGCCCGGCGAGCGGAGGCTACAAGAGCGACATCAACATCACTCCGCTCGTGGACATCGTTCTCGTGCTCCTCATCATCTTCATGGTCATCACGCCGCTGCTCCAGATGGGGTACGACATCAAGGTGCCTCCGAAGGCTCAGCTCGATACCCCGCAGCCGCCGAGCGACCAGCTGATCGTGTCGATCACCCCCTCGGGCCGGCTCTACCTGAACAAGGAACAGCTCGACAAGCAGCAGCTGGGGCTTCGCCTGACCGAGATCCTGAAGAACCGCCGCGACAAGACGGTGTTCTTCTCGGCGGACGACAGCGTGACGTACGGTGACGTCGCGGCGGTCATGGACCTCGTCCGCACGGCGGGAGCCAAGAACCTCGGCATCGTTCTCGAGACGGTGCCGGTCGAAGGAGTCGCCGCGGCGCCTCCGCCGCCGGAAGCTCCCGCGCCCGCGCAGTAATATCGCGCGGGACGGATTTCGAGTCCGTCCCCACCCCGACGTCGCACAAGAGGAGTTGGAATGCCACACGATCTCGCTCTACCCCTCGTCATCGTCTTTTCGGTGGGCTCGCTCTTCGTCGCGGGCTATCTCATCTCGTGGGTCCTGAAGCGGGACACTGGCACGCCGGCGATGCGCGAGATCTCCAACGCGATCAAGGAGGGAGCGGAAGCGTTCCTCAAGCGGCAGAACCTCACGATCCTGCTGCTGGCCGCGCTCCTCGCCGCGCTCATCTTCGTGCTCTACGGCTTCGTCCGGGCGCACCACGACTTCGATCCGGTGCCGACGGCGCTCCTGCTCGCCATGTGGACCACGATCTCCTTCGTTCTCGGCGCGAGCTGCTCGGTCGTGGCGGGGTACATCGGAATGTGGATCTCGATCCGTTCGAACATCCGGACGGCGTCGGCGGCGCGGACGTCGCTGAACGACGCGCTGCGGATCGCCCTGCGCGGCGGCGCGGTTTCGGGCCTCTTCGTCGTGGCGATGTCGCTCTTCGGCGTGGGCGGGCTCTACTGGCTCGTGAGCCGGTTCACGGACGTGCCGCAGGCCCAGATTCCCCTGCTGATCGTCGGATACGGGTTCGGCGCCTCCTTCGTCGCCCTCTTCGCCCAGCTGGGCGGCGGCATCTACACCAAGGCGGCGGATGTCGGGGCCGACCTCGTCGGCAAGGTCGAGGCCGGCATCCCGGAGGACGATCCCCGCAACCCGGCCGTCATCGCGGACCTCGTCGGCGACAACGTCGGTGACTGCGCGGGCCGCGGCGCCGACCTCTTCGAATCGACCGCGGCCGAGAACATCGGCGCAATGATCCTGGGCGCGACGCTCGCCACCGCCGCCGAACGCGGCGGAATGGGATTCGCGGCGGGAATCGTCGGCGTCATGCTCTTTCCGCTGGTCGCGCGCGCGTTCGGACTGCTCGCATCCATCGTCGGGATCTTCGTCGTGCGGACGCGCGAGGATCGCGACCCGATGCAGGCCTTGAACCGGGGCTACTACGTCGCCGCCGCACTGGCCATCGTCGGCTTCTTCGTCGCCACGCGCTGGCTGCTGGCGAACCCGGCGGCGCCGGACGCGTGGTGGAAGTTCTTCCTGTGCGGAATGATCGGAGTGCTCACCTCGATTGCCTTCGTCTACATCACCCAGTACTACACGGAGTACCGTTACCGCCCGGTCAAAGAGATCGCGAACGCCTCGCAGACCGGTCCGGCCACGAACGTGATCGCCGGGGTCGCGATCGGCTTCGAATGCACGCTCCTCCCGGTCCTCGCGATCTCGGTCGCGATCCTCGCCTCCTTCAAGATCGGGGCGGCCGCGCTGCCCGGCGGCGGCCTCTTCGGCACGGCGGTCGCGACGATGGGGATGCTCGGCACCGCCGCCTACATCCTCGCGATGGACACGTTCGGTCCCATCACCGATAACGCCGGCGGCATCGTGGAGATGTCCCGCCAGCCCGAGGAGATCCGACGGAAGACGGACCGCCTGGACGCCGTCGGGAACACGACGAAGGCGCTGACCAAGGGTTACGCGATCGGGTCCGCGGCGCTCGCGGCGTTCCTCCTCTTCTCGGCGTACCTCGACGAGCTCAAGAACTACGGGGCGCCGCTCGAGTCCGTGAACATCGCCAAGCCCGAGGTGTTCCTCGGCGCCTTGCTCGGAGCCATGCTCGTGTTCTTCTTCTCCGGCCTCGCCATCAAGGCGGTCGGAAAGGCCGCGGGGGTCGTGATCCAGGACGTGCGGGACCAGTTCAAGGCGCGCCCCGGCATCATGCAGGGAACGGAGAAGCCCGACTACGGGCGAACGGTGGACATCGTCACGCGCGGTGCCCTGAAAGCCATGATTGCGCCGGGTCTCGTCGCGGTCGGGATGCCGATCGCCGTCGGCCTCGCGTTCAAGTCGTTCGGCGTGGGCGCCGAGGCTGTCGCGGCGTTCCTCATGGTCGGCACGATCGCCGGGATCGTGGTCGCGACCTTCCTGAACAACGCCGGAGGCGCGTGGGACAACGCCAAGAAGTTCATCGAGACCGGCGCGCTCGGCGGGAAGGGCTCGCCGACGCACAAGGCCGCGGTCGTCGGCGACACGGTCGGCGACCCGTTCAAGGACACGGCCGGACCGTCGCTCCACGTGTTGATCAAGCTGCTCGCGACGATCACGCTCGTTCTGGCTCCTCTATTTATTTGACGGAGGGCCGAAGGAGGATCGCGGCGCGAGGAGTCTCCGCGAAGTAACCGAGCGGAGGAGCCTTGCGCCGCGGGAGCGCGACCGCAGCGAGGGATCAGGCGCTCGGTCGAGCCGACGTTTGGCGAGCCGAGCGCCGGTGGCGGAGCCAGATCCCGAGCAAGGGGAGCGCGACGGTCAGACGAATCGGCAGAGAACGTCGTTCGAGACGAGGAAGCCCCGCTCGGTAAATCGCACGCGGTCGTTCTCTTTCTCGAGAACGCCGGCGTCGCACCACGCGGCGTAGTCCCCGGCGAGGAGCGGATCGCCGTCGGACGCGATCCACGCCTCGAGCCCTGCCGTCGCGACCCCCTCGCGAAGCCGCAGCCCCAGAACGATCCGCTCGCGGGCCGCCTCGTCGTCATCGACCGGCCGATCGAGGGCGAGGGGGCGGCGGCCTTCGGCGAGCGCCGCGACATACGCCGGGATGGCGGAGACATTCGCGCGGCGATGCTCCCCCCAGAGCTCGTGGGCGGAGATCCCGAGCCCGAGTGTGGGCGTCCGGGTCCAGTACTTCACGTTGTGACGCGCCCGACGGCCTTCGCGGGCCCAGTTGGAGATCTCGTAGTGACCGAGCCCGTTCGCTTCGAGCACCTCCCCCGCTTCGAGCCACGCGTCCGCCTGCTCCTCGTCCGACAGATAGGCTTCCGGATGCACGCGGCGGTCCTCCTCCAGAGCCGGAGACTTTTCGGCTTCGAGCAGGTAGACGGAGAGGTGTTCCACGCCCGCCGCGGCGACCGCTTCCACGCTCCGTCGGAAGGTCGCCGCCGTCTGTTCCGGAAGTCCGAGAATGAGGTCGGCCGATAGCGAGAGGCCCCGCGACGACAGCCGTTCGATCGCGCGCCGCGCCCCCGCGGCGTCGTGTCGGCGCCCGACGGCCGCGAGCTCGGCGTCCTCGAGCGATTGCACACCCAGCGACACTCGGTTCACGCCGGCGTCCCGCCACCCCGCGAATGCGTCGTCGGTGACGTCCTCCGGATTCGCTTCGAGCGTGATTTCCACGTCGACTTCGAACTCGAAGAGCCGTCGGATTTCCGACAGCAGGCTCGCGAGGTCTCGCGCGGGAACGAGAGACGGTGTTCCGCCCCCCAGGTAGAGAGAGTCGAAACGGGAGCCCGCCGCCGCCGCGGAGACGAGCTGCGCCTCGCGGACGAGAGCTTCCAGGTACGCGCCGCGGCTCGACTCGTCCGTCGTCACGACGAACGCGCAGTAGCCGCAACGCGACCGGCAGTATGGGAGGTGGACGTAGAGACCGGCGGGCTCGGCCGTCACGGGAGGCGCTCGGCGCGAAAAGCGGCCTCGGCCTCGGCGGTCAAGGCGCCGAACGGAAAAACCTTGCCGAAGTTGCCCTCGCGCACGACGGGAACGAGGTCGCGCCCGGCTTCGTCGATCCATCGCGCGGCCCCGTGGAACAGGGCCGCGCGATGCTCGTCCTCTTCGACCGTGACCGCCCTCTCTTCGAGCCATCCCGCCGCCGCGGAATTGCCGGGTGGCTCGCCGGCGCCGACCGGCCGCGGCGGCATTGCCGGCAACCCGCGTCGCGCCGCCTCCGCGCGGAAGAGACGGAGGCCTTCCCGGACCGCGGAGGCCCAGTCGGAGTGGTGCGCCTTCTCGAAGAATGCATCCGCGGAGGTTGGATCGAGGCGTGCTCGTGCCTCGACGAGGAGCCGCCGATCGTCGCCGCCGCCCGTGGCGGCGACCGCCGCGGCGAAGAGGCCTCCGGCGCCGGCCAACTGCGCCCACCACTGCTCGATGAAGCGAGCGTCGTCGGTCCAGCCCGGGATGATCGGAAGGAGCGCCCCGGCGGGAACCCCCGCCGCGAGGAGGGGCGCGAGCCGCTCCGCGACGTCGTCCACGGCCGGCGTCCAGCAGAGGATCGCGGTCAGCGAGCTCCCGCGCCTTGCGGGAATTCCGGCCGGATCGGGGTCGAGCAGGTAAACGCCCCGCCCGGCGCGGGCCGCGCCTTCGGCGGCGGAGAGTCCGGCGCCCCGGATCTCCTCGGCGGGGCACCCGGGGCCGACGAGTACGGGGCCCGCTGGACATCGCGAGAAGGCGCGCGCCCAAGATTCCGGATCGGCGGGCCCGACCGCGACGCGCCCGGAGCCCCGACGCGCGACGAGGCGCCTCTGGAGCGGATCGAAGCGGAAGGAGGGGTCCCCGACCTCCCCACCGTACGGCGTGGCGTGCGCCGCGACGCGCCGCCCTGCGACGTCGGCTTCGAGCGGCCGGACGGGCGCGTCCGGAACGTCGACGTACTCGATCATTTCGGCCGCCCGCGCGGGATTCGTCCGTAACGCGCGAGGAGGTCGACCTCGACGTTCACCGGATCCCCCGCGCGCAGTTCCCCGAGCGTCGTCCTCCGCCGGGTTTCGGGGATCACGGCGACGTCGAACTCGCGGGCGTGTCGCGCGGCGACCGTCAGACTCACGCCGTCGATCGCGACGGATCCCTTGCGGACGACGAAGCGTCCGAGACCGCGCGGGATCGAAAAGCGGTACGTCCACGAGCCTTTCGCGTCCTCCACCGCGAGGACGTGCGCCACCGCGTCGACGTGCCCGAGCACGAAGTGCCCCGCGACGGTTCCCCGCCACTCGAGGGCGCGCTCCAGGTTGACCGGATCGCCGGTCGCGAGCGAGCCGAGCGTCGTCACCGAGAGCGTCTCCGCGGAAAGATCGGCGACGAGCCGGCGGCCGTCCTCGATTGCCGTGACGCAGACACCCGACACCGCCACGCTCTCGCCCCGGCGAAAACCGCCGAAACGCGCGGGGGCGAGGACGGTGATCCGTGTGCCGCGGCCGCGACGCCCGTCCAGGGCTCCCACGCGCCCGATTCCCGTGACGATCCCCGTGAACACGGTCAGAGTCTACCGGCGCAGGGCGAGTTATCGCCGGACGCGCGCCGTGACGAGCCAGTCTTCGCCGAACTCCTCATGCGCGACGTCGACGACGCGGGGCGCGCGGGCGAGCGAAAACCCGGAGCCGCCGACGGCTCCCGGAGCCCCCGCCCCGCCGAGGACGATCGGCGCCGTGAATACCGCGACACGGTCGACGAGGCCCGCGCGGAAGAACCGCCAGAGCGTGTCCGCTCCCCCCTCCACCATGAGGCTCGAGACCCCCTCGCGCGCCAGCCGCGACAGGAGTCGCGGGAGAGCGACCGCGCCGCCGCGGGCCGGGAGGCTCCAGACCTCGACGCCGAGCGCGGCGAGCCGCCGGACGCGCGGATGGTGGCGGGAGAGCGCCGTGGCGACGAGGACTCCTTCCGGATCCCGGAAGAGGCGCGCGGAAGCGGGCGTCCGCAGCCGCCCGTCGAGGACGATTCTGCGGTGCGGCCGGCCGCGCGCCGTCCCGAGGCGGCGCGTCAGCAGTGGATCGTCCGCGAGGACCGTCCCGGACCCGACGAGGACGGCGTCGTACTCCTCGCGAAACGCGAGCGCCCGCCGCCGCGCCGCCGGCCCGGTGATCCAGCGGCTCTCCCCCGAGGCCGAGGCTATCCTTCCGTCGAGCGTCGCGGCCCACTTCGCCAGGACGAAAGGTCGGCCCTCCGAGATCCAGAGGCGGAACTTCTCGTTCTGAAGCTCGGCTCGCCGGCGCGGTTCCCCTCGCGCCTCGACGACCTCGATCCCGGCGCGGCGAAGGTGGCGGATTCCCCGCCCGGCGACGAGCGGGTTCGGATCCCGCGACGCGACGAACACGCGAGCGACTCCCGAAGCGGCCACGCGCGGAGCGCAGGGGGGCGTCCGGCCGAAGTGGACGCAAGGCTCGAGGGTGAGATACAGGTCCGCGCCCCGCGCGCGCTTTCCGGCCCGCTCGAGAGCGGCGACCTCGGCGTGGGGGCCCCCCGCGCGCCGGTGCCACGCTTCCGCGACGACGTGCCGTCCGCGGGCCACGACCGCGCCGACCATGGGATTCGGCGGGACCGTGTCGCGGCCGCGCTCCGCGAGATCGAGCGCCCGGGTGAGGAGCTTCTCCGACGGCGCACTCAAGCCGGTGCGCTCTCCCGCGTTTCCTCGGTGGGAGCCTCCCCGAACAGCGCGCGGGCATAGTCCGCCGGATCGAAGGGCACCAGGTCGTCCACGCTCTCGCCGACACCGACGAACAGGACCGGCAGCGCGAGCTCCCGATAAATGGCGAGCACGATGCCGCCGCGCGCGCTTCCGTCGAGCTTCGTCAGGACGACGCCGGTCGCGCCGGCGGCTTCGACGAACCGGCGCGCCTGGGCGAGTCCGTTCATCCCGGTCGTCGCGTCGAGGACGAGCAGCACCTGGTGCGGTGCGCCCGGCACTTCCCTCGCCGCGATGCGCCGCATCTTCGCCAGCTCCTCCATCAGGTTCTTTTTCGTGTGGAGTCGCCCGGCCGTGTCGACGAAGAGTTTCCGAACTCCCCGCGCTTTCGCGGCGGCGAGCGCGTCGAAGAGGACCGCCGAGGGGTCCGCGCCCTCCTTGTGGCGGACGATGGGAACGCCGAGGCGCCCGGCCCAGATCTCGAGCTGTTCGATCGCTCCGGCGCGGAACGTGTCCGCGGCGGCAAGGAGAACGGGCACGTTTGCCGCGACTTCGCGTGCGGCGAGCTTCGCGGTCGTCGTCGTCTTTCCGGAGCCGTTGACGCCGACTAAGAACACCACCTCGAGGGGGACCTCCGACCGGGCCGGGGAACGGGGCGCGCCCGCCAGGACCCGCTCGATCTCGGCGATGAGCATCGAGCGCAACCCCGGGAGGTCGCTTCGCTCCGCCGAGCCCGCCCGCTTGCGAACCGCTTCGGTCAGGGCGGCGGCGGTTTCGGCGCCGACGTCGGCTGCCACGAGAGCATCCTCGAGAGACTCGAGGACGGACTCGTCGAAGCCGAGCCCTTTCTTGACCGCGTCGCCGAGCTTCTCGAGGATCTCGGTGTGGGTCATGAAGAGACCCCGCCGGACCTTGGAGAAGAAGGATTTCCCGTTCATCCGGGACGATTATCGAATGGAACGGACGGGCGCGTCAGGAACGCGGGTTGGCGGGGTTTCCCTCGAGGAGCAGCCGGGCCCTCGCGCCGGCTTCTCCGCCGGGATCGAGCTGGATGGTCCGCTCGAGGTAACGGCGCCCGAGCGCGGACTTGTTGAGCGACACGAGCACGAGGCCGAGGCGCAGGTTCGCCTCCGCGTTCTTCGGGTCGATGCGCACCGCCTCGAGGTAGTCGGTCGCGGCCTGCTCCATCGCGCCGCGGGACTCGCGGGCCATCCCGCGTCCGATCAGGGCGGCCGCGGATTTCGGCTCGCGGGCGAGGGCGTTCGAGAACGCTTCTTCCGCGGCGACGAAGTCCTTCTGGCGCTGCTTCAGCCGCCCGCGGTTGATTGCGGCATCGAGACGGTCCTCGGGGGCCGGCGAAGCCTCTGCCTTGTCGAAGTCGCTCTCCGCCTCCTTGAAGCGTCCGAGCTCGATGCTCGCCATCCCCCGATGGATCCGATAAAGGGGCTTTTCGGAGTCGATCTCGACGGCGCGATCGAAGGAGGAATACGCCTCCTTGTACCGCCCCTGCATGAGAAGCGAGACGCCGAGACCGTCGTGGACCTCCGGGTTCCCGGAGTCGTGCGGCAGGACGTCCCGGTAGGCGCGCTCGGCCTCGACGGCGCGCCCCTCGCGAAGGAGGACCGCCGCCATGCGTTCGTTCAGGAGGACTTCCGCGGAGCCCGTCTTCTTCGCGCTCGAGCACGCGGAGACGACGAGGAGGAGACCCGCGAGCGCGGAAGCGGTTCGGCGGCCGGGGGCCGTCAACTCGCCTCGACGCGCCGGAGCGGCATCGGTGCTTCGGGAGGCGCTTCCTCGCGCGCGATCGGAACCAGCTCTCCCTTGTCGTAGGAGCGGATGAGGGCGTCCACGACCTGCGGATCGAAGCGGTTCCCGGCGAGGTCGCGCAGGCGTTGAAACACGAAGCGGAGATCCATGGCCTGCTGGTAGGGACGCGTGGTGGTCATGGCGTCGAAGGTGTCCGCGACCGAGACGATCCGCGCCTGCAGCGGGATTTCCTCGCCGACGAGACCGTCGGGGTATCCGCCCCCCTCCCACCGCTCGTGGTGGTGCTTCATCCCGGGAATGACGTCGTGGAGCTCCGGGATGGCGTCCATGATCGCGGCGCCCTTCACCGGATGGCTCTTCATGATCTCGAACTCTTCCTCGGTCAGCGCCGTGGGCTTCCGGATGATGCGGTCGTCGATTCCGATCTTCCCCACGTCGTGCAGCAGAGCGGACAGCCGCACGCGGCGCACGTCCTCGGAGGGGAGACCCATCTCCTTCGCGACGAGCGAGGAATACCTCGCGACCCGCTCGGAGTGGCCCCGCGTGTAGGGGTCCTTCGCGTCGATCGCGGCGGCGAGCGCGCGGATCGAGTTGATGAAGAGCTCGTGGTTTTCCCGCGCCGCGCGCTTCAGGTTGTTGACCGCGGTGCTGATGGACTCGCTCATCCGGTTGAAGTTCTCGGAAAGATCGGCGAGCTCCGCCGTCCCCCTCACCTCCACGCGGGTGTCGTACTGGCCTTCGCTGACGGCGCGGGTCGACTCGGCGAGCTGCGCGATCGGCCGGGACAGGCGGCGCGCGAACACGACTCCGAGGAGAAGCGCTCCGAGCAACGCCGCCGCGCTCCACAGCACGGTGTCGCGGATCATCCGGTCGACCGACGCGAAGGCGGCGTCGCGGTCGCGCTCGAGGAGCACGGCCCAGGCCGGCTGACCCACCGGCGCGATGGACGCGAGGACCGTCACCCCCGCCCGGGTCTCAGAGCGCGTGACGCGCGCCGGAAACCGCTGGAAGTCCGCGACCAGGGAGGAGGCATGTCGCTGTTCACCCCCCCGGATGGCGGGAGGAAAGAGAATCCGCCCTTCCCGGTCGACGAGCGTCGCCCGGACGTCGCGCCTCGTCTCGTCGGCGAACTCGCGTCGGATCGGCTCCCACGAGACCACCGCCTCGACGACTCCGATCAACCCGTCTTCGTCGGCGACCGGCGAGGCGAGGACGGACACGGCGCCCAGAGGCGGCGCCTCGAACGGATCACCCGAATAGAAAGCGCCGTCGCGCGCCGACTCGAAGGCGCGCCGGAGCTCGAACTCGACCTCCGCGGGCAGGCTCGCCGGGCCGGCGAAGCTGCCGATGCCCTTCCGGTTCACGCCGCGCAAGGCCAGGAGAGGCGTCTCTCCTCTCAGCACGGCCCGGAGGATCTCGGGGCCGTTCCGGGACGTGAACGGGTTCTCGCCGGTCAGCTCCCTCGCCATCCGAACCGAGTTCGCGGCGTTCGCGAGCTCCTCGCGCGCGGAGGCGTGGTAGGCCGAGATCCGGTCGGCCAGTGCCGACGACGACCGCGTGAGGTACTTCTCTTCGAGGACCTCGAGCGCCCGGCGGTTGCGCCGGATGAGAGCGGTGTCGGAGATCAGGAGCGGCACCAGGGAGGCGAGAACGAGTGCTCCGGACAGGAGCACGAACAGGCGGAGCCGGCGCGGAACGGGTTGTTTGTTCAAAGCTTGCGGCATTATAAGTCCGACCTTCGTCGACCTCTCCCCCGGCGGGGACCCTGCGGCCCGGTGCGGTTTGTGGGCGCCCGCCCACCGCCTCAGGCGATCGCCGCGCGCTCCGCCGCCGCGAGCCACTCCGAGACCGGGATGGCCTCCTCGACGCGGGCGCGGCCGATCGCCTCGAGAAGGACGCCCGCGAGGCCGCGGGACGTCGCCTTCTTGTCGCGCAGGAGGAGCGGCTCGAGCGCGCCGGGCGAGCGGTCCGGCTCCGGGAAAGGCCCGAGCCGGGCGAGCACCGACCGGATCCGGTGCGCGGCCGCCTCGGAGAGCCCCGCCCGGTCGCGGGAGATCGCGAGCGCGGCCGCGATGCCCCAGGCGACGGCTTCGCCGTGGCGGAGCGTCCGGTAACTCCCGGCCGCCTCGAACGCGTGCCCGAGCGTGTGACCGAAGTTGAGGACCCGGCGGGGTCCCCGCTCGAAGGGGTCGGACTCGACCACGTCCGCCTTCACCCGCACCGCCCCGAGAAGAAGTTCGACGAGTGCTTCTTCGTCGCGCGCCAGCAGCCGGCCAGCGTTCGACTCGGCGCGGCGGGCGAGGTCCTCGTCCGCGATCCACGCCGCCTTGAATCCCTCGACGAGGCCGCTCCGGTAGTCGCGCTCCGAGAGCGTCGCGGCCGCGGAGGGGTCGACGAGGATCGCGCGTGGCGGATGGAATGCGCCGATCAAGTTCTTTCCGAGCGGATGATCGACGCCGGTCTTCCCCCCGATCGCGGCGTCGGCCATCCCCGCGACGGTCGTCGGAACCGCGTTCCATGGGACGCCCCGCAGCACGATGGCCGCGGCGAATCCGACGAGGTCGGTGACGACTCCTCCTCCGGCCGCCACGAACGCGTCGTCCCGGCGTACGCCGGCTTCCAGCGCGCGGTCGGCGATCGTTCGAACGACGTCGAGGGTCTTCCCCTCCTCGGAGTCGTCGATCTCCAGGTCCAGGATCGCGTGCGGCGACAGCGCGTCGCGGAGCCGCGCGGCGGCGGCACCCGCGTTGCGCGACGAGACGAGGAGCCATCGCCCGGACTCCGAGACCAGGAGCCGCGCCGGATCGTCGAGCGCGCCGCGCCCGACCCAGACGACGCTCTCTGTGTCGCGGACCCGGATCGCGATCCGCTCGGGCGTCACGACTCCGGAGGAAGCACCGGGGCGATCGCGAGCTCCTCGAGCTGCTCGGGCGCGACGGAAGACGGCGACCCGGTCATCAGATCGCCCCCGGACGTCGTCTTCGGGAAAGCGATCACGTCGCGCAGCGACGCGGCGCCCGCCGCGATCATGCAGATACGGTCGAGCCCGAGCGCCATCCCGCCGTGCGGCGGCGCGCCGTACTTCAAGGCGTCGAGGAGGAACCCGAACCGCTCGCGCCCCTCGGCCTCGGTGATGCCAAGAGCGCGGAACACCTGCTCCTGCACGTCGGCGCGATGGATGCGGATCGACCCGCTCCCCAGCTCCTCGCCGTCCATCACGACGTCGTAGGCGCGGGCTCGAACCTTCCCCGGGTCGGTCGCGAGGAGCGGAAGGTCCTCTTCGCGAGGCGAAGTGAACGGATGGTTCATCGGGAACCACGCCGCCGTCTTTTCGTCGCGGCCGAAGAGCGGAAACTCGGTGACCCAGCAGAACGCGTGGCGGGACGGGTCGATCGCGCCGGTCTCCCGCGCCGCCGCCCCGCGCAGCGCGGCCAGGGCGGCCGAGGCCGCGGCAGCGCGATCCGCAACAACGAGCAGGAGATCTCCGTCCGCGACCCCGGCAGCGGCGAGAAGCTGCTCCAGACCCGCGTCGCCGAGCGCCTTCTTCGCGGGCGAGGTCGTCTCTCCCCCAGACCGCTTCGCCCACACGAGGCCGGACGCGCCCTGGGCGCGCGCGAGCTCCGTCCACTCCTCGAGCTTCTTTCGCGAGAGCGCCGCGCCTCCGGCAACGCGGATCCCTCGAATGGCCCCTCCGCCCGCGAGAGCCTTCTCGAACGGCGGGAAGCCGGAGCCCGCGGCCGCGGAGCCGAGGTCGACGAGCGGCATGCCGTAGCGAAGGTCGGGTCGGTCCGTTCCGTATCGCTCCATCGCCTCGGCGTAGGTGAGGCGCGGGAACGGCACGGGCGCCTCGATCCCGGCCGCGGAAAACGCGGCCGCGAGGAAGGCCTCGACCGTCGCGAAGACGTCGTCCTCGGTGGCGAAAGACATCTCGATGTCGATCTGCGTGAACTCCGGCTGGCGGTCGGCCCGAAGGTCCTCGTCCCGGAAACAGCGGGCGATCTGGAAGTACCGCTCGAACCCGGAGACCATCAGGATCTGCTTGAAGAGCTGGGGAGACTGCGGCAGCGCGTAGAACTTCCCCCGGTGCACGCGCGAGGGGACGAGGTAGTCGCGCGCCCCCTCCGGCGTGGACTTCGTCAGCATGGGCGTCTCGACCTCGAGAAAGCCCCGCTCGTGCAGCGTCTTCCGGACGCGGAACGCGATCTCGTCGCGCAGGACGAAGTTCGCGAGCATGGTCGGGCGGCGCAGGTCGATGTAGCGGTACTGGAGCCGCAGCTCTTCGGTCGCGTTCGTGCGGTCCTCCGGCAGGAACGGCGGGGTCTCGGCGCGCGCGAGGAACTCCATCCGCTTCGCGACGACCTCGATCTCCCCCGTCGGGATTTCGCGGTTGACCTGCTCCGAGCCGCGAAGGGCGACCTCGCCCTCGATCTCCACGACGTCCTCCGCCCGCGCGTCGGCGGCTCGCGCGACCGCGGCGTCTCCCGACCGCGCGCGCTCGAACAGGACCTGGACGAGGCCGCTCCGGTCGCGCACGTTCAGGAATATGAGCTCCCCCAGGTCGCGGCGCCTTCCGACCCAGCCGCGCAGCAGCACCGTCTTCCCGGCGTCGGCCGCGGTCAGGAGCCCGGCGGGCTGCCGAGAAAGGCTCATCGCTCCCTCGCCGCGCCCAGCCGCTCGGCGAGCTCGGAGCGCGGAAAGGTCTCCTGCTCGCCGGTCGCGAGGCGCTTCACGGTGATCGAGCCGGCGCCCCGCTCCCGTTCCCCGATGAACACCGCGAGTACCTTCTCCGGATCGAAGCCGCGCGAGGCGGCCTCTTCGAACAGGAGAGCCGCGCGCGCCATCCCCTTCTTGATCCCTCGCGCCGCGAGGTCCACTTCCACGCAACCGCCCGGAAGCGCCGCGCGGACTTCCCGCGCGATCGCGGATGCCTCCGCGACGTCGTCGGCGCTCTGCGGGAGAACGGCGATGAAAGGCCGACGGGGCGCGGCGAGGGGGGCCACCTGCAGCAACCGGTCCTCTCCGATCGCGAACCCGACGGCGGGGAGAGCGGGTCCGCCGAGCGACTCGACCAGCCCGTCGTAGCGCCCGCCCCCCAGCAGCGCGTCCTGCGCGCCCAGGTCCTCCGAGACGACCTCGAAGACGGTGCGCGTGTAGTAGTCGAGGCCGCGGACGAGCGCCGGCTCGTCGCGGAAGGGAATCCCCGCCTTCGTCAAGAGCTCGCGCACCTGGTCGTGGTGCCGGCGCGATTCCGCGTCGAGGAATTCGAGCGTCCGCGGGGCGCCCTCGAGCGCCGTCCGCACGTCGGGGTCTTTCGAGTCGAAGAGGCGGAGCGGGTTCTCCTCGAGCTTGCGCCGGTCGTCGGCGCCGAAGGCGGCGGCCCGTGGCGCGACGTGGGCCCGGACCGCCTCGCCGAACGCCGCACGGCTCTGCGCGGTGCCCACGGAGTTGAGCGACACGGAGAGCGCGCGGAACCCGAGCGCCCGGAGGAAGTCGAAGAGCATCTCGAGGACCTCGGCCTCTCCGGCCGGTCCCGCGACGCCGAAGAGCTCGACTCCGATCTGCGAAAACTCCCGGTACCGGCCGGCCTGCGGCCGTTCGTACCGGAACTGCGGCCCGATGTAGTAGAGACGCAGCGGCATCGCGCCGGTCGCCAGGCCGCTTTCGACGATCGCGCGGACGACGCCCGCCGTGTTCTCGGGACGCATCGTCACCGAACGTCCCTTGCGGTCCTCGAAGGTGTACATCTCCTTGTGAACGATGTCCGTGGTCTCCCCGACCGATCGGGCGAACAGGGCCGTCTCCTCGAGGACCGGCGTGCGGATCTCTCCGTAGGCCCGGGATCGGAAGGTCTCCCGCGCGATGCGCTCGGCCTCGGCCCACCGCTCGCTCTCCGGCGGCAGCAGGTCGCGCGTCCCCTTGACCGAGCGGTAGCGCGGCGTCACGACCGCGGCGCCCACTTTCCGTCGATCCGGAAGTACTCCTCCTTGTAGCCCAGGTAGTTCGAGTGAAAGTGCTTCAGGTCCTCGACCTCCGCGTCGGACAGGTCGCGGACCCGGCGCGCGGGGGCACCCAGCCAGAGCGTCCTCGGAGGCACGACGGTCCGCGGCGTGACGAGGGCGCCCGCGCCCACGAAAGCGGACTCGCCGACGTCCGCCCCGTCGAGGACCGTCGCGCGGATGCCGATCAGGGCGCCGCGACGGACGACGGCGCCGTGCACGATGGCGCCGTGGCCGAGCGTGACCTCCTCCTCGAGGACCGTCGGGTACGTCCCCTGCGTGACGTGGATCGCGCAGTTGTCCTGGATGTTCGTGCGGTCACCGATCCGGATGAAGTGACAGTCGCCGCGGACGACCGAGTTGTACCAGACCGACACGTCGTCCCCGAGGACGACGTCCCCGATGACCGCCGCGGTCTCCGCCAGGTACACCCTCGCGCCCAGGCGCGGCGTCTTGCCGGCGTACTCTCGAATCAACCCCATGAAAACGGGCAATCTAGCACGCGGCCGAGGCAGGCAATCAGGGTGCGAGGTGCAAGTCCCGGAGGAGCTGTTCGTAGCGCGGATCCGACCGAAGAGGATCGAACACCGGGCCTTCCTTCGCCCAGAGCGCAAGTCCGTTGGACTTTTCCTGCTGACCCTTGCGCAGCCACTCGAATGCGAGATCGTTTTCTCCCAGCGCGGCATGGACCTCGGCGAAAAAGATCTGCGAAACATGGGCCGTTCGAGAGAGTGCCTCGAGCTTGCGGAGAGTCCTCCGCGCGTCCGCCTTCCGGCCGTCAAGCGCGTAGGCGCGGGCCAACCCTGCCAGGGCGACCGGCCCGGCTTGCCGGGGATCAACGGCTTCCGCCTCGCGGACCGCGGCCACGAAGTCACCCTTCCGCTCGTACATCCAGGTCCGAACGAGGCGGGGCACCCAGTAGGCAGGATCGAGGGTGAGCGCGCGATCGAGCTCGACGGTCGCGCGGTCATAGTCGCCCTTCAGTACATGGGCCAATCCCAGGTCGGAGGTGATCCCGGGCGATAACGGATCCAGCGCGCGGGCTCGTTCGAGCTGCGAGATGCTCTCGTCGAAGCGGCCGAGCGTTGCGAGGAACCAGCCGTACCAGTCCCGGGCCCACGCGGAATTCGGGTTGAGCTGGATCGCGCGCACCAGCTCGGTTTCGGCTCCTCGCCAGTCCAAATCGAAATAAGCTCTGATCAGCCCGAGCGAGGTGTGTGCCTCGGCCAGGGTTTCGTCGAGCTGCAGGGCCTTTTCCGCGGCGGGGCGCGCCCTGGAGAAGGCCTCGCTGCTGGGGATATAGAGATCCGCCCCGTTGCCGAGGTTCTCCGCGATGCCGGCCCAGGCGAGCGCGTAGCCGGGGTCGAGCGCGACGGCCCGGTCATAGAGCTCGGACGCCTTTCGAAAGCCCTCCTCGTTGAACTTGAGCTGCCAGTAACGCCCCTTCAGGTACGCCTCGTGGGCGGCGGGATTCACCCGTCGGGTGGTCGCGAGACGCGTCTTCTCCTCCGGCGATACCGTCACCCGGATCTCCCGCGCGATCGCCTGCGCGACGTCGCTCTGTAACGCGAACACGTCGCGAACATCCCGCTCGTAGCTTTCGGCCCAGAGATGCCGGTCGGTCGCGGCCTCGATCAGCTGGGCCGTGATCCGCACGCGGTCGCCCGCGCGCTGGACAGAGCCCTCCAGGATTCCGTCCACGCCGAGCTCTTTGGCGATCTGTGGGAGAGGCTTCTTCACCCCCTTGTACTGCATGATCGAGGTTCGGGAGATGACCCGAAGCGCTTGGATCTTCGCGAGGTCCGTGATGAGCGCTTCGGTCATACCGTCAGCGAAATACTCCTGCTCCGGATCGCCTGAGAGGTTCTGGAGCGGCAGAACGGCGAGCGACGCGATGCGCGGCGCAGAGGCCGGCACGTCGCCGGGCGCTCCGGGACGGGCGCCGCGGCGCTGGAGAAGGAAAAGCCCTCCGACGATCAGAACGAGAAGGCCGACCCCGCCTCCCAACCACACGGTGCGGCGCCGCGGGAGACGCGCTGCGATCGGCGAAGGCTGTGTCGCCGTGGAGCTCGTGAGCGCGGCTCGCAGGTTGAACGCGAGGTCTCGCGCTGACTGAAACCGCTCCGCCGGGTTCTTCTCGAGACAGTGACCCACGATCCGGTCGAGCTCGAGAGGAACTCCTTCCGCGGAAGCGGCGACCGGCTCGGGGTCCTCCCGAAGAATGGCGGTGAGCGTTTCGGCCGCGGTCTCCCGCGCGAAGGCCCGCCGCCCGGTCACCATCTCGTAGAGGACGCAGCCGAGCGAGAAAACGTCGCTGCGCGCGTCGGCGGCAGCTCCTCGAACCTGCTCCGGCGACATGTACCCGACCGTCCCGAGCACCGTCCCCGGACTCGTCCCTCCAGCGACCGTTGCCGCGGAGGTCTCGCCGGCCGAGGGAAGCGGGGCAACACGCGCGATCCCGAAGTCGAGGATCTTTACGCGACCGTCCGACGTGAGAAAAACGTTCGCCGGCTTCAAATCGCGATGGACGATCCCCTTCGAATGTGCCGCGAACAGGCCTTCGGCGATCTCGATGCCTATGGCTGCGGCCCGGCGCCAGGGCAGTTTCGACTGCGCGATTCGCTCGGCGAGCGACTCACCAGAGAGCAGCTCCATGACGGCGAAGGAGACGCCGGCTTCGCTGCCGACGTCATGGATCGCGAGGATGTTCGGGTGAGAGAGGGCGGCCACCGCCTTCGTTTCCCGCTCGAAGCGGGCGAGCGCCGCGGGATCCTCCGCGACGGCGTCCGACAGCACCTTGATGGCGACGTCGCGGTCGAGCCGCGAGTCGCGGGCGCGGTAAACCTCTCCCATGCCGCCCGCGCCGATGCGCGAGACGATCTCGTAGGGGCCCAGTCGGGTGCCGGGATCGAGAGACAAGTCTTCAGAGAGGATAACCCCCCACGGCAGCTGCGGTCCGCTGGCGGCGTCAGCGGAAGTTTTCCACGAGCGTCAGGTCGTCGGCAGAGGAGTCCACGCGAGTAAAGAGAATCGTTCGACCATCGGGAGAGGCGGTCAACCCTGACGAAACCTCACCGAGGTTCCGGGCCACGGTCGTGGACCTGCCCGTGACAAAGTCGAGATACCCAAGCCGGCTTTCGCCCCCGGGCCGGTCGATATAGTAGGCGCCTTTTTCGAGCAACCAGAAATTAAACCAAACGACCCCGTCGAGAACCTTGACCGGCTCGCCGCCGGAAGTCGGCAGGCGCCACACGGGCGACACGACCGAAAACGATAAGTAGTAAATATTGCTGCCATCCGGCGACTCGAAGGCACCAGAACCCTGATTCGGCGTGACCTGCACCGCATCTCCCCCGGCCGCCGGCATTTTCCATATTCGATAATCACCGGATCGCATGGAGCTGAAGTAAATCCGCTTGCCGTCTCGTGAGAATCTGGGATTGATGTCGACGGCCGGATGCGAAGTGAGCCGGCGAGGCTTGCCGCCCGCAGCGGGAACGACATAGACATCGAACTCTCCTTCCACGGTGGAGGAGAACGCAATGAGTTGACCGTCCGGAGACCAATGAGGGCAATTCGTGTCTCGAGCGCCCATGGACGTGAGTTGGACGGCGTTGGACCCGTCCGGATCAGAAACCCAGATCTCCGGGTCTCCCGAGCGGGTCGAGATGAAGGCGACCCGGCGGCCGTCCGGCGAAAACTCACAATGGTACTCAGGCTTTGAGGATGAAATCGCCACAACCGGCGCAGACGAGGCCGGCGCGCCCGGAGTGGAAGTCTCGATACGCCAGATGTTCCCGTCCGCGTAGCTACGCACGTAGGCCAGGCGGGCCGGCTTTCCAGGCTGAGAAAGCGAGATTGCCGGCATCGAACCGTCTTCTCCCACGTAAGGGATACGCGTTGGTTCGTTCTCTCCGGCGACGGCCAGTCTCCAGAGGCTGCCCCTGGCGGAAAACACGATCTCCTTACCATTCGGCATCCATGCAGGATAGTCAGCGCGAAGCGCAGCGGGCGTCAGGCGCTCGGGTTCACCGGAGGCCGTCAAACCTTTACCGAGCGGAAGCAGCTGGAGTTCGCCTGAGCCCCATGAAGTTCGGCGAAGGAAAGCGAGCGAGCGGCCGTCGGGAGAGACCGCCGGGCTCGTGTCGGCAAGCACCGGAGATCGCGGGTTCGTCAACCGCCTTCTTTCTCCTGTTTCGAGCGACACCACGAAGAGGGCGTCGGGCTGTCCCTCACCCGGAGAATCCGTGACCACCAGAGAGCTGCTGTCCGGTGACCAGGCCAGATACACCGCATCGGGGTAAAGTCCACCGGCAAAGTCCTGCGAGCGGATGTCCGCCAGTTTACGTTCGGGTCCGCCCAGCGAGGGTATGAGCCGCAACTCTCGGCTGCGAAGCCCGGACGGCGCACGCGGCTGGCTTCGGAGGAAGGCGATCCACCGGCCGTCGGGCGACCAGACCGGGTTGTAGTCGTTGAGCGGGTCGGTCGTCAGCCTCAAAGGAGAGCCGGAACCGATCCTCTGCACGTAGATGTCGGGATTGTCCTGCCTGGGTCCCGACCACGTGAACGCGACGTCGTCGCCGTCGGGAGAAAACGAGGGATAGAACTCGACGCCGGGCAACGTCGTGAGCGCTATGGCCCGGACCGACTCGGCGCTCGTGGGAGCGCGCCGCGCCCGCCAGACGAAGAACGCGGCAACAGCCAGCGCCGGCAAGAGCGCGGCCCATATCCACCGCCGCCGCGACGACGGCTCCCGCTCCCGGGCAGCGGCCGGCGCGGGCTGAGATCCCGAGGCCGACTCAGTCGCAAGGTCTTCGAGCGCGACCTTCAGGTCCGCCATCGTCTGGTACCGGCGGGCCGGGTCTTTTCGCAAGCATCGGAGAATGGTCTTTTCGAGGTCGGGTGGAATCGCGGCGGCAAGCTCGTGGGGCGGCAGCGGCTCTGCGTTCAAAATCTTGCTCAGGACCGCAATCCGCGAGTCGCCCGTGAACGGCTTGCGACCGGTGACCATCTCGTACAGGACCGCTCCGAAGCTGAACACGTCGCTGCGGGCGTCGAGCGAGCGTCCCTCGGCCTGCTCCGGAGACATGTACGCCGCGGTCCCGACCACGACCCCTTCCTCGGTCAGCGGGCGGGTCATCGTCGCGGCGTCGGGGGACGACTCGGCCGGCTCGAGAAGCTTCGCGAGTCCGAAGTCGAGGATCTTCACGCGCCCTTCTCCCGTGAGCATCACGTTCGATGGCTTGATGTCCCGGTGCAGAATGCCGGCCCCGTGCGCGCGGGCCAGGGCGTCCGCGATCTGCACGGCGCACTTGAGCGCGTCACCGACCCGCATTCCTTTCGGAGGGATCGCTTCGTCGAGAGTCCGGCCTTCGACGAACTCCATCACGATGAAGTCGACTCCCTCCTCCGAGCGGATGTCGTAGATCGTGACAATGTTGGGATGGTTGAGAGCGCTCGCGGCCCTCGCCTCACGCACGAAGCGGTCCCGGCGGCCGGAATCCGCGACCTTCTCGGGTGGGAGAACCTTCGCCGCGACCGTTCGATTCAGATGGACGTCGCGGGCCTTGTAGACGACTCCCATCCCGCCTTCCCCGAGCTTCGATTCGATCCGGTAGTGATCGAGTGTCCGGCCGATCATGACGGCGTGGGCAACCTCTGGTCGGGCGATTCTATTTGGGCCGGTCCGTCCAGGCGTAGGCGCCGGCGCGCAATACCCGCGGCGGCTCGAGCGTCGCATCGACGATCGTCGAGGGCGCGCCCCCCGGCGTCGCTCCGCCGTCGATCAAGAGGTCGAGGTCGCCGCCGAGCTCGCGGGCAAGCTCGTCGGGGTCGGAAATCGGTGGTTGTCCGGATCGGTTCGCGCTCGTGCCGGTCAGCGGTCCGACGCGATCGAGCAGCCGGCGGATCGTCTCCCCGGCCGGAACCCTCACGGCGAGTGTCCGCGATCCTCGAGAAGCCGCGATCGGCGCGCGCAGAGGGAACACCACCGTGAGCGGCGCCGGCCAGATGCCGAAGAAACGGTCGAGCAGCCGCGGTGCGGCTTCGACTCCCAGCCGCGCGAGGTCGTCGCGCGAGGAGACGAGCACCAGCAGCGGCTTGCCGTCGTCGCGCCCCTTGATCTCGAAGACTCGCGACACACTCTTTTCGCTCGCCGGGTCGGCCGCCAGCGCGTAGAACGTCTCGGTCGGAACGGCGGCGACGCCGCCGCGGGCGAGGACATCGCGCAACAGGGAAACCTCCGCCTCGGATTTCACGAGGTCGTCGAGGCGAACCCGTCTCACATCACCCCCCGACGTAGCGATCGTACAGACCCCGCGCCCGAACCGGGTCGTCCGTTCCCCGGACTACGCACCGGCCGTCCGAGAAGATCGTCAGCGACACGTCGTCCAGCTCTGCATTCAGGAGCTGGGGCGACCGACGGACGCGTCCCACGCGCGCCAGCCTCTGCTCCAGCGAGTCGAAGTCCGGCCGGGTCCGGCCGGGGGGCGCAACCTGCACCGAACGCCGGCCGCAGAGCTTGACGACTTCGGCCGCGCCCCTCTCTTCCAGGGCGGGAAAGCGCCCGTGCGCGCAGACCGGACAGTCCGGGCGGGGCTGCGCGGTCTCGAACGCGCGCACCGCCCGGAAGCCGCCGTCCCAGACGCGCAGCGTGAGGACTCCCCGCGAGGGCTCCGCGCCCGTCGCGATGCGCAGCAGCTCCGTCACCGCCAGTGAAGCGACGAGGGGTGGCAGCGTGGGGACGATCCCCGCCGTGTCGCACGTGGGCGCGGAGCCGGCAGGCGGCAGAGTCTCCAGGTAGCAGCGGAGGCACGGCGTCCGGCCGGGGACCGAAACGGCGAGGAGCCCCTCCTCCCCCACGCAGGCCGCGTAGATCGACGGGAGCCCGAGCGCGCGCGCAGCGTCCGAGACGAGCAGGCGCGTCTCGAAGTTGTCGGATCCGTCCACGATCGCGTCGTGCCCCGCCAGCAGCTCCCGCGCGTTCTCGACGGTCAGGTCGGTGACGATCCCGCGCGCCGCGACCCCCGGCGCGATCCGTCGCAGGCGCGCCTCCGCGGCCGTGGCTTTCGGTACGACGTTCTCGGCGTCCGCGGCGTCGAAGAGCAGCTGGCGCGAGAGGTTGGACTCCTCGACGACGTCTCGGTCGATCAGCGTGATCCGGCCGACGCCCGCCCGCGCCGCGATCTCGGCGGCCGCCGCCCCGACGGCGCCGACCCCGACCATGGCGAACGAGAAGCGCGCGATCCTTTCCTGCCCCGCCGCGCCGATCCCCGGAAAGAGGATGGACCGCGAGTGGAGGTCGGAGGGGGGCGCCTTCGCCATCAACCTTCCTTCGCCTGCGCGAGCAGCTCGCGCGCGTGACGGAGCGCCGTGTCGGGAACTTTCTCTCCCGCGAGCATGCGCGCGATCTCCGCGACCCGGTCCTTCCCCTCGAGGAGACGGACGGCCGCGATCGTACGACCGCCGGCTTCGGTCTTCTCCGCCCGGAAGTGGCGGTCCGCGAGCGCCGCGATCTGCGGCACGTGCGTGACGCAGAGGACCTGGTCGCGCTCCGCGAGCTTCCGGAGCTTTTTCCCCACCGACTCGGCGGTGCGCCCCCCGATTCCCGAGTCGACCTCGTCGAACACGAGGGTCCGCCGCCTCCCGACGCGCGCCGCCCCCGCCGAGTGCACGGCGAGCTGCAGCCGGGAGAGCTCCCCTCCCGAGGCGATCCGGTCGAGCGGCCGCTCGGGCTCCCCCGGATTGGGTTGAAAGAGAAACGACGCGCGCTCGAGCCCGTGCCGCCTCGGCTCGTCGCCGGCGATCGGTGAGAGGGCGACCCGGAACCGGGCTTTCTCGAGGGCGAGACCGGAGAGCTCCTTCTCGACCGCCGCCGAGAAACGCGGCGCCGCTTTCCGGCGCTTCGAGGACAGCGCCGCTGCCGCCTCGCGAAAAGCTTCCCCCGCGGCGCGCTCCTCGCGCTGCCGGTGATCGAGCGCGTCCTCGATGTTCGCCAGGTCGTTCCTCTCGGCGCGCAGTCGTTCGAGGAGGCTGCGCGCGTCGCCGAGCGTCGGGCCGTATTTCTGCTTGATCCTCGAGAGTCTTTCGAGCCGCGACTCGACGGCGGTCAGGCGATCCGGGTCCGACTCGATGCCGGTCGCCGCATCGCGCGCCGCGGCCGCGAGATCCGAAATCCGTCTCTTCACGTCCTCGATTTCCTCGACGCGGGCGGCGTCGCGCGGATCGATGGCCGCGAGCTCGGTGAACGCGCGCGCGGCCTCGCCCAGCCGGTCCGCGGCGGAAGCCTCCCCCTCCGACAGTGCCTCCAGGGCCGCCTCCCCCGCGCGCCGGATCCGGTCCGCGTGCCGGAGCCGCTCCCGCTCCCAGACGAGGTCCTCCTCCTCTTTCTCGTCGGGCGACGCGGCTTCGATCTCGCCGATCTGGAACTCGATCGTGTCGAGCCGCGCCGACCGGTCGCGGCGCGACTCTTCGAGCCTCTCCAGCGCGTCGCGCGCCGCGGCCCAGGCCTCCGCCGCCCGCGCGACCGCTTCGCGCTCCGGATTCGCGCCCGCGAACGCGTCGAGAAGCTCGAGCGGAGCCTCGGGGTCGACCAGCTCCTTCTCGGAGCTCTGGCCCTGGATCGACACGAGGCGCTCGCCCAGCCGCGCGAGCGTCCGCACGGCCGCCGGCTCGTCTTCCACGAACGCGCGGCCGCGACCGTCGGGCGAGAGCTCGCGCCGCACGAGAAGCGCGTCACCGTCGGCGGGAAGGCCGGAGTCGGCCAGGATGTCGCGCAGCGACCGGTCGCAGTCGAACTCCCCCGCGACCATGAGGCGGTCCGCGCCCTGCCGCACGAGGTCGGACGCGCCCCGGCCGCCCGCCAGCAGAGCGAGAGCGTCGACGAGGATCGACTTGCCGGCCCCGGTCTCTCCGGTCAGGACGGTCAGCCCGGGGCCGAGCTCGAGATCCAGGTCTTCGACGATCGCGAGGTTGCGGATCGTCAGCCGGCGAATCACGCCCCGATTATGACTGCGAGTGAGTTTTCTTCTGTCCGATCGGCCGCGCCGGGATCCCCGCGGCGATGACCCCGGGGCCGACCGACTTGGAGGCCACTCCCATCGCGCCCACCATGCCGTCCGGGCCGATCTCGACCCCCGACAGGACGACGGCGTGGTACGTGACCCGGGCGCGGTCCCCGATCACGGTGCGGCCGAGCGAAATGTCGTGAATGTCGTCCACGGCATGGGCGTGGGAGTAGATGTTGGCGTAGTCCGAGATGGAGACGTCGTTTCCGATGACGACCTCCCCGCGGTCGTCGATCAGGACGTTGCGGTGAATGGTCACTCCGTTGCCAACCGACAGGTTGTATCCGAACGAGAACTCCACCCCGTGAAAGATCCGGACGTCGCGGCCGCACCGGCGGAACGTGCGCGCGGCCAGCATCGCGCGCATCCGCGTACCGAGGCGGACGTTTCGCCCGACGGGAGACCGGTCGAACATCTGCCAGAACCAGAGGAGCGGCTTGACGCGCGACCACTTCTCCAGGTCGATTTCCCGGTAGTACTCCGCCTCGACCGTCGCGTTGCGGGGGTCCAGGGACGCGAGGAGCGTCCGGGCGGCGAGCGGAGAACGGGGATCCTCGATCGACTCCTGCCAGTCGACGGCGCGCCCGAGATAGAGCTGCACGAGCGCGTCCCGCGCGACGACGTTCCGGTCGAGAGAGGCGTCATCGAACTTCTCGGCGAGCTCGTCCACGAAGCGCGGATACACGTCTTCCCCGACCGGACCGATCGCGAACTGACGGAGGGGCATGCGGCGCGCGACGGTAGCAGAGCGATCTGGGGCAGTCAAACATCGCACCGGCGCGTTCGCCCTCGCACGAGCCGCGGGTGGCCGCGGGAATCACGTGCCCCGCAAACTCTCGGATTCCGCGCATGGCTGGGCCCGGCATACGGGCGGCGACGTTGTCGATTCGTCCCTGCTTTCAGAGATTTAGAAACTGGCACGGGCCTTGAGTCTTTCGAACACCTGCCAATGGTGGCGATCTCGAACAGGAGGCTTTCGATGAAGACGAAATTAACGACACTGGCTGTGGCAACGGCATTTGCCCTCGGGTCGGCTCTCTTCGCGCAGGAGGTCCGACCGGAGGTCCAAGGCAGCACGCCTCAGGCTCAGCAGGTGCCCGATCAACCCGAGATTCCGACCCGCACGTCCGCGACAGGACGGGCGGAGGTGCCGACGACGACGACCTACACGAACCCGCCCGCGCCCGCACCCGCGGTCGAGGTCCCGGCGCCGCCTCCGGTGGCGGTCGAAATTCCGGTCGAGCCGGCGCCCGCTCCGGTCGTCGCGGAGACGACGACCATCGCCACGGAGTACGAGGAGCTGCCCGGCAGCGCGTCGGCGCATCCGTCGCTGGCGCTCGGCGGGCTGGCGCTCGTCGCCGCGGGACTGTTGATTCGGAGGAAGCGGTAAAGAGAGAGAGCTCGAGGGGGTCAGGTCTCCACTTGCCACATTGCTTCGCATTGTGGCAAGGCCGTCGGTCCTCAGCGACCGTTCCGGCGATCAGTGAAGACCTGACCCCGCTTTTGTCTTCGGCACTCTATTTCTCGAACCACTTTTTCAGGAATTCGACGGTCAGCGCCACGCCGAAGCCGGTCGCGCCGGCGGCGTACCCGGCGTGCTCCTTCTCGAAGTGCGCCACCCCGGCGATGTCGATGTGAGCCCAGGCCGGACCGGCCGGTACGAATTCCTTCAGGAAGACGGCGGCGTTGATCGTCCCCGCGGATCTCCCTCCCGTGTTCTTCATGTCGGCCCACTCGGACCGCAGGTTTTCCCGGTAGTCGTCCCAGAGCGGCAGGCGCCAGAGCCGCTCCCCCGTCGCGTCACCCGCCGCTCGAAGCTCTCTCGCGAGCTTCTCGTCTCCCGTGAAGACGGCCGCGCACTCGTGCCCGAGCGCGACGAGCACTGCGCCCGTGAGCGTGGCGAAATCGAGGAGGACGTCGGGCCGGAACCTCGCGGCGTAGGCGAGGGCGTCGGCGAGAACGAGCCGACCCTCCGCGTCCGTGTTGTCGACCTCGACCGTCTTCCCGTTGCGCATCCGAAGGATGTCACCCGGACGCGTGGCGGACCCGCTCGGCAGGTTCTCGGTCAAAGGGGTGAGGGCGACGACTCGGATCGGGAGCCGGATGGCGCTCGCCGCGCGGACGCACGCGAGCGCGGTCGCGGCGCCCATCATGTCGTACTTCATCTCCCCCATCGAAGCCGCGGGCTTGATGGAGATCCCCCCGGAGTCGAACGTGATCCCCTTGCCGACGAGGACGGCCGTTCCGCGCGGTTTCGACGGGCGGTAGTCGGCGACGACGAACGCCGGAGGCCGGACGCTGCCGGCGTTGACGGCCAGCAGGCCCGCCATCTTCTCGCGGACGATCTCCCGCCGGTCGAGGACGCGGACCCGGAACCCGTCGCGCCTTCCGGCGAGAACCGCCTCGCGCGCGAGCTCTTTCGGGCCGAGGTCGTTGGCGGGCGTGTTCCCGAGGTCGCGTGCCCAGGAGACCGCGCTCGCCACGACCTGAGCGTCCCGCGCCGCGGCAGCCAGGGCGCGCACGTCGGCGCCCGCGGGCGGCACGATGACGGCCGAAGTCGCCCCGGAGGCGCGGACTTTCCGGCGCGGGGACTTGTACCGCTCGAAGGCGTAGTCCGCGAGCGCGAGGTGCGGGAGCAGAGCGCGGAGGGTCCTTTCGTCGACGCCCGCTCCGAACGCCAGAAGGAGGCGCGAGCGGGACCGGGACGCGCTCTCGCCGACGGCCCGGCGCAGCGCCCGCCGGAGGCGCGCGAGAGACGCCGGCGCGCGACCGAGGCCGACGAGGAGCCACGCCGAGTCCTCCGCTCCGGCCCCCGCGGTCTCCCGATCGCGGCCGCGGAATCCGGCGGCCCGCGCCGCCTTGCGGATCGAGCCGGCGAGGGGCGCGGGGAACCCGCGGCCCGGATCGCGGCCTTCGTGGACGAACGCCACGCGCCAGAGCGACGCGGATCGACTCACGTGCGAAACGATCTTCAGTTGCACGAAGTCAAGATAGCAGAGGCCTCCATGTTCGCGCCGCGCATCCCGTGCTAGTGTCCGCGCGATGGCGCTCGCGACCGTAACCGAAACCCACCTCGCCGGCGCGCGGCTCTCGCGCCGCGGGAAAGTGCGGGAGCTCTACGACCTCGGCGACTCCCTTCTGCTCGTCGCGAGCGACCGGATTTCGGCGTACGACTGCGTTCTTTCGCCGGGCGTCCCCGACAAGGGAAAGATCCTGACCCAGCTCTCGACGTTCTGGTTCCACAAGTTCGACGACGTCGAGAATCACCTGATCGAGACGGACGTCTCCCGGTTCCCCGAATCGCTGCAGGCCGACTCGCCCCTGCTCGAGGGCCGGTCGGTCATCGTGAAGAAGGCCGACGTGATCCCCTTCGAGTGCGTGGCGCGCGGTTATCTCGCGGGCTCGGGCTGGTCCGAGTACCGCCGGACCGGCGAGGTCTGCGGGGTGCGCCTGCCGCCCGGCCTGTCCGAGGCAGAGCGGCTCCCGGAGGCAATCTTCACCCCGGCGACGAAGAACCCGCGGGGACACGACGAGAACGTCCCGTATTCGCGGCTCGTGGACGACCTGGGCGAAGACGAGGCTCGGACCCTGAAGGAGGTCACGCTCTCCCTCTACGAGCGCGCCCGGCAGTACGCCGAATCCAAGGGCCTCCTGCTCGCGGACACCAAGCTCGAGTTCGGCCGCCTCGACGGTCGGCTCCTCTGGATCGACGAGGCGTTCACCCCCGACTCCTCGCGCTACTGGGACGCGCGGGCGTGGACGCCCGGCCGGACGCCCGTCTCCTTCGACAAGCAGTTCGTGCGCGACTGGCTCGACTCGACCGGCTGGGACCACCGGCCGCCGGCGCCCCGGCTACCGGAAGGGGTCGTTCGGACCACCCGGGAGAAGTACCTCGAGGCCTATCGCGCGCTCACGGACTCTCTGCCCTCCCACCTCTCAATCTGAAGGACTTATCTCCGAGCCGGGCTCGGAGGCCTGTCTTGGCACGGCACTTGATGGGAAGATTCCCGATGCCCTGCCTCTGGGGCTTCAACAAGGAGGGAAACATGCCCAAGACGCTCAGACTCATGATCCTCTTCCTCGCCGTTGGGGCGTTCGCCGGCGTCGCCCTGGCGCAGAGCGCGGACTACAACACGGGCGGCCCGACCGCCAACACGCTTCAGCTCCGGGTGACCGAGCCCGCCGAGGGCGCGACGATCACCGGCAATCAGGTGCGCGTCGGGATCGCCTACAACACCAGCAACTTCGGAGAGGGCCAGGGCACGAAGTTTGGTGAGAAGGACTTTCCGCAGCCGACCTTCGACGTCTTCCTCGACAACGACCGCAAGCAGACCGTCAAAGGCTCCGAGCAGAACGTCGTTTTCATCGACAACGTCCCCCCCGGCGCCCACAAGATCGTCGTCATGGCCAAGAACGTCAGCGGTGAAGTGATCGACCGCAAAGAGGTGAACATCGTCACCGTCCCGGCCGTCGTCGAAGCCGCTCCGGCGCCGCCTGCGCCAGCTCCGGCTCCGGCTCCGCTGGTGGAAGCGCCCGCGCCGCCTCCGGCGCCCGCCCTGGAACCGCCCCCGGCTCCGGCTCCGGCTCCGATGGAGCGCGAGACGCTGCCGGCCACCGGGTCCGCGTACCCGACGGTCGCCGTGGCGGGGCTTGCCCTCGTCGCGGTCGGGCTTTCGCTCGCACGGAAGGTTTCGTAGATCTTTGCTCGCCCGGTCCCGCAGATCGCGGGGCCGGGCGCTCATTTGAGCCAGACGAAGACTTCCCGTCGATCGACCGTGCTCAGAATTCTCTTCCGCCGCATCCTCGCCGCGACGGGCACCCTGCTCGCCGCTGCCGTGCTCATCGCGGCGGCCGGTGCCGTCGAGATCCTGCGGCCTGCCCTTTCGTTTTCGGCGACGCCGCCGCCGTCCGCTCCCGCTCTCGGGCGGATCTGCGCGGGCGACACCATCGCGCGGATCTCGGTCCCCCGGTTGAACTACGAGGCTCCCGTGCGGGAGGGCGCTGACGCGGCCACCCTGGCCCACGGTCCCGGGCACGTGCCGGGAACGGCGCTGCCCGGAGAGGTGTCGGGCCGCAAGCACGCGGTCATTGCGCTCGCCGGCGACTCGGGGTCGGCCTTCGCGTCGCAGCTCTTAGTCGGCGACGTCGTCGAGCTCCGGACGCCTTTCGGCCTTCGAACCTATCGCGTCGTCAGCCGCCGCGCGGTCCGGCCGGAGGACCTCCGGCTCGATCCCACGGACGAGCCGACTCTGACGCTCGTCTCGTCCTATCCCGCGAATCCGGTGGGCCCGGCTCCGCTCCGGCTGGCGGTCAGCGCCGAGCCCGTTTCGGCGGATGAAGGGCGCCCGAGCTCCGACACGAGGTCGGCAACCCGCTCGACCGGGCGGATGCTGACACTCGCCGAAACCGCCATGTCCCGGGCGTTCTCGGACGGCAGGTAGACCCGGCCGAAGCCGAGCGCGGCGGCCTCGCGGAGCCGGGAGTCCGCTGCCGGAACCCTCCGGACCTCTCCCAGAAGGCCGATCTCCCCGAAAAACACGGCGGACTCGGGTAACGCGCGGCCGCGGGCCGAGGAAAGAAGAGCCGCCACGATCGCCAGGTCGGCCGCGGGCTCCGAGATCTCCAGGCCCCCCGCGCAGGAGACGAAGACTTCCCGCGACGAGAGAGAAACGCCGGCGCGCTCGAGGACGGCGAGCAGCAGGGAGAGCCTTCCCGCGTCCACTCCGATCGCCACGCGGCGCGGCGACCCCGCGATCGAGGGTCCCACGAGCGCCTGCACTTCCGAGAGGAGCGAGCGCGTTCCCTCGCGGGTGGCGGTGACCGCGCTGCCGGGGAGCCCCGAGCGACGCTCCGAGAGGAACGCGGCGGACGCGTTCGGGACTTCGGCCAGGCCTCCGGCGGTCATCTCGTAGAGCGCGATCTCGTCGCCCGGACCGAACCGGTTCTTGGTCGCCCGCAGGATCCGCCGGGCCGACCCGCGGTCGCCGTCGATGGCGATCACCGCGTCCACCAGGTGCTCGAGCGACTTGGGCCCCGCGAGGCTTCCGTCCTTCGTGACGTGGCCGACGAGCAGGACCGGGACGGCATGGTCCTTGGCGTACCGGACGAGCGCCGCCGCCGACTCGCGCACCTGGGAAACCGTCCCGGGCGCCGAGGAGAGCGCGGAGTGGCGGACCGCCTGGATCGAGTCCACGACGATCGCGCCGGGGGCTTCCGCGACGGCTTCGGCCACGATCCGCTCGACGTCCGTCTCGGAGAGGACGAGCAACCGGTCGTGACCGATCGCCAGCCGGTCGGCGCGCAGGCGAACCTGGTCCGCCGACTCCTCCGCCGCGACGTAGAGGACGGACCGCGATCCCGGCGCGATCGCATGAGCGGCCTGGAGAAGAAGTGTGGATTTCCCGATCCCGGGCTCGCCGCCCACGAGGACGACCGAACCCGCGACGAGCCCGCCACCGAGCACCCGATCGAAGCCCGGGAGTCCCGTCTCGACCCGACGGCCGGGCTCGGCGGCGACGTCGACGAGCGACCGGGCCCGCGAAGGTCCCGCGGCGGCGGGCGCAACCGCGTGGCGCGCCTCCTCGACGTAGGAGTTCCACTCGCCGCACTCCGGGCAGCGGCCGAGCCACTTCGACGACGTGGCGCCGCACGATTGGCAAGCGAAGAGGGACGTCGGTTTCGGCGACATTTCAATCCGGAAAACGGAAAACGGGAAACGGGAAACGACGAAGAGCGTTCAAAGTAACGTTGTCACGAACTCCCGGCGCCTCGTCTTCCGTCTTCCGTTTCCCGCTTCCCGGCTCACCTTTTCAGGGGAATGGATCCCATCAGGTACTTGATGTCGTCGTCGCTCCAGCGCAGGCCCGCGCCGATGAAGACGGAATCGGCGTCCCGGCGGCGGTTCAGGAAGTCGTCCCAGCCGCCCGTCACGAAGACCGAAGGAGAGAAGTAGTAGCGCCCCGCGAGCTTGGCGTGCGCCGAAAAGTCGTTGGGTCGATTGAAATCCCAGAGGTCGGCCGAGAACCGCAGCCGGTCCTTCAGCATCATGTAGTCGACGCCGGCGCCTCCGCGATTCTCGATGAGACCGCCCCGGGCGACGACGTCCTTCCAGCGCCAGCCGAAGAGCGCCGAGATGGCGAAATCGTCCTTGAACTCGTCCGTGTCGGTCGTCGTCGTCTCCGTGTGGCCGTCCGGAAAAACGGTGCGCTCCACCGTCGTCGAGCTCTTCCTCCGGCCGAAGGGCTGCGATGCGAGCTCGATGCGATAGAACCGCGCGGTGTCCGGAGGCAGGATGTCGAGAGTGAAGTAGCCCTTTCCGCGGTTGTGAGCGGCGAGGTGCTCCGCCCGCATGCCGAGGTCGATCCGCGTTTTCCCGAGCGCGCCGATCGCCTTGTTGAGACCGGCCACGCCCTCCTTCACCGCCACCAGCGCATCGTTCAGGTTCTGGTGAGTCTCATCGCTCTGAACCAGCTTGCCGACGGTGCCCTCCCCCTCCTTGATCCGGCCCGTGATCTGGTTCAGGTTCTCGGCCGTCGTGTCGAGCTTTCCCGAGATCTCCCGGATGTTCGAGAGGCCTTCGGTGACATTGCTCTGGTTCGCGGCGACGAGCGCGTCGACCCGGTCGACGAGCTCCCTCAGCGCGAGCGAGAACTCGCGGAAGTTGGCTACCGTCGCGTCGACGCCGCCGCGGTTCGCTTCGACCATGGCTCGAACCTGCTCGCTGATCGCGCGCATGTTCTCGACGATGTTCTCGAGCCTTTCCTCGCCGGCCGCACCGGCGATCGAGTCCTTCAGGCTCTGCGTGATCTCCTTGACGTCCACACCGATGTCCCGCGCGAGCTTGGTGATCTCGTCGAACGACACCGGGACGCCCCCGACGATCACCGCGTTGTCCGGCAGGGGCCCCGCCCCGAACGGGCCGGGGACGAGCTCGACATATTTCTCTCCGAGCAACCCGAGGCTCTCGATCGAAGCGGACGCTCCCTGTCTCAACGCGACGTCGCTGTCGAGGTCGATGTCGACCAGCGCCTTGCCCTCGACCAGCCGGATCTTGGTGACGCGGCCGACGCGGACTCCGGCGACGCGGACCGCGGTCTTCTCGTTCAATCCCGCGACGTCCTTGAACTGGACGGTCACGTGTCGCGAGGGCTCGCGACCGATCCGAAGGTCTTCGATTTTCCAGATGAAGAGCGCAACGATCGCGAGAACGATCAGAAAGAATGCTCCCACCTTCGCGGCAGTGCTCATGGTTCCCTCGAGGCCATTGCCGTGCTCTCCCTCTCGAACTCTACCGTGAGCGGCCCCTCGGCGCGCCCCTCCACGAACTGGCGCACCGCGGGGTCACTGGAATCCAGGAACTCGTCGGGAGGCGCCTCGTAAAGGATGCGCCCGCCATGCAGAAGGGCGATGCGGTCTCCGATCTTGCGCGCGCTCTCCATGTGGTGCGTGATGGTCACGATCGTCGGGTCGAGCCGCTCCTTGAGCTCGAGGATGACCTCGTCGATGACGTCGGTCATGATCGGGTCCAGGCCCGTGTTCGGCTCGTCGAAGAGGAGAATCTGGGGCTGGTGAGCGATCGCGCGGGCGAACCCGACGCGGCGCCGCATGCCGCCCGACAGCTCCGACGGCCTTTTCTCCTCGACGTGGGGCAGGTGAACCATGTCGAGGCACTCCCGGACGCGGCGTCGAACCTCCTCCGGCGGGCGCCCCGACCGGCGCAGCGGAAACGCGACGTTGTCGAAGACGCTCATCGAGTCGAAGAGAGCGCCCTCCTGAAACGACATCCCGAACTTCCGGCGGACCACGGTCCGCTCCGGGTCGGAGAGCGCCCAGAAGTCCTGACCGTCCACGTAGACCTTCCCGGAGTCGGGGCGCACGAGGCCGATCAAATGCTTCAGGAGAACGCTCTTGCCCGTGCCGGAGGACCCGACGACGACCAGCGACTCCCCCTCCGCGACCGACACGTCGATTCCATCCAGGACGACCTTCCCGCCAAAGGACTTTCGAAGATCCTCGATCCGGATCTTGGGGACGGCGACGGCGGCGCCCGGCGTCTCGGCTCGTCGGCTCAAAACAGCAGCTTCGTCAGGAAGAAGTCGGCGAAGAGCACGGCGAGGCTGCCCGCCACGACGGCGCGAGTCGTCGAACGGCCGACGCCCTCCGCGCCCCCTTCCGTGTAGTAGCCGCGCACGCACGCGACGAGCGAGAAGATGAGGCCGAAAACGGCGGCCTTCACGATGCCCGAAGTCACGTCGGACACCTCCAGGAACTGAAAGGAGTTGTCGATGTAAGTCACCGGGTTCGCGCCCAGGAGCTGCACCGCGACCAGGTACCCCCCGTACATCCCGACGGCGTCGCCGAGCATGACGAGGAGCGGCATCATCAGGATCGACGCGGCGACCCGTGGGACCACGAGATACTGCACGGGCTCCGTCCCGAGCGCCGTGAGCGCGTCGATCTGCTCCGTGACGCGCATGGTGCCGAGCTCCGCTGCCATCGCGCTGCCGACCCGGCCCGTGACCATCAGCGCGGTCAGCACGGGCGCGAGCTCCCGCGTCAGGGAGAGAGCGACGACGCTCCCGACGAAGTCCTCCGCGTGGAAACGGGCGAATCCGTTGAACGTCTGGAGCGCCATGACCATGCCGGTGAAGAGAGTCGTCAGGAAGACGACGGGGATCGAGTCGACGCCGACCCGCACCATCTGCCGGAAGTGCTCGGGCACGTCGTAGGGGGGCCGAACGATCCACGCCGCGGTGGCGCCGAGCATCTGGAAGAAGCGGCCGAGCTCCTCGAGCAACCGGAGGACGATCCGGCCGAGCGCCTCGAGAAGCCTCATGACGGGTAGCTGCGGGGCACCCGCGCTCCGATGCCGCAGAGGATCTCGTAGGGGATCGTACCGGCGGCGCGGGCCAGATCCCAGGCCGTGACGCGCCTGTCTTCCGCGGCGCCGAGGCACACGACGCGATCGCCGATGCGTGCGTCGAGCCCGGTCACGTCGACGAGAGTCAGGTCCATGCTCACTGCGCCGACCACGGGCGCCTCGTTCCCCCTCATCAAGACGCGAACGCGCCCCGAGAAGGAGCGCCGGAAGCCGTCATGATAGCCGATCGGAACGACCGCGATCTGCGACGAACGCTCGGTGACGTACTGTCCTCCGTAGCCGAGCGGAGTGCCCGCGGGCACGGCCTTCACCGCCATCACGGCGGTTTCGACCGTCATCGCGGGGACGAGGCGATCGGCGGCCTCTCCGCTGCCGGGCGGTATGCCGTAGAGGGCGAGGCCCGGACGCACGCCGTCGAACCAGGCGTCGGATCGGATGAGAGCGCCCGCCGAATTGGCGAGGTGCACGGTCCCGGCCGGCACTCCGGCCGAGGAGAGAGCGAGAACGCCCTCCTTCAACACCGCGATCTGGCGGGAGGTCTGCGGCGAGCCGGGGTCCTCCGCCGACGCGAGATTGCTGAACGTTCCGGCGACCCGGAGCCCCGGCGCGCGCCGAAGTCCACCGGCGAGCGCCGGGATCTCCTCCGGGCGGAAGCCGATCCGGCCCATTCCGGTATCGAGCTTCAGATGGACGGGAAGCGGTTCCCGGAATCCACGGGTGGCCTGCGCGAAGCCGTCCGTCTGCTGGAGATCGTAGAGCGACGGGACGAGGCGGTAGGCGCGGTGGACGCCGGCGTCCGCCGGGTCGGAATAGTTCAGGAGCAGAACCTCTCCGCGGACTCCCGCGCGCCGCAGCGCGATCCCCTCTTCGGCGATCGCGACCGCGAAGCGAGACGCGCCCTCGCGCTCGAGGCGCCGCGCGACCGCGCCCGCTCCGTGGCCGTACGCGTCCGCCTTGACCACGCAGTAGAGCGCCCGGTCCGCGCCGACCCGCTCGCGCAGGAAGCGGTAGTTGCTGGCGATCGCGTCGAGGTCGATCGTCGCGCGGGTCGGTCTCATGGAACGCGAAGAATGTCAGAGACCCGCGCCGGCGGAAAGCCGGGCCCGATCAGAACGGCTCGAGCGCCGGCCCTGCGTAGTTGGCGAAAGTCATGTGGTCGGCGAGAAAGACGAGGGGGAAGTCTCCGGTGGGGCCGTTGCGCTGCTTCGCGACGATGACGTCGGCGATGCCCTTGCGCTCGGTGTCTTTGTCGTAGAGCTCCTCGCGGTAGAGAAAGACCACCACGTCGGCGTCCTGCTCGAGGCTGCCGCTTTCCCGAAGGTCCGCGAGCTGCGGACGGCGCAGCTCTCCCGTGCGGCGTTCGGGCTGACGGGACAGCTGCGAGAGAGCGAGGATCGGGACCCGCAGCTCCTTGGCGAGCAGCTTCAGGCCCCGCGAGATCTGCGAAACCTCCTGGGTCCGGTTGTCGAAGCGGCCGTGCCCCATCATGAGCTGCAGGTAGTCGACCACGAGCAGGTCGAGGCCATGCTCGCGCTTCAGCCGCTGGGCCTTGGCGCGCATCTCGGGCACGGTGAGCGCCGATCCGTCGTCGATGAAGAACAGGGCGCCCGCGACCTTCGACTGCGCCAGCACGAGCCGCGTGATCGCCTCGCCCGAAGCGTAGCCGTCGCGCACCTTCTTGGCGTCGACGTCCGCCTCCGAGCAGAGGACGCGGAACCCGATCTGTTCCTTCGACATCTCGAGCGAGAAGAAACCGACGGATCGCGACTCGCGGATCGCCACGTGCTGCGCGATGTTCAGCGCGAGGGACGTCTTGCCGACCGCCGGTCGCGCGGCGAGGATGATGAGATCGGTGGCCTGGAGTCCGGAGGTCATCCGGTCGAGCTCGAGGAACCCGGTCGCCAGCCCCGAGACCGCGCCGCTCCTCTCCTTCGCCTCGTCGATGACGTCCAGGTTGTGGCGGGTGATCTCGCCGATCCGCTCGAAGCCGCCGGAGACGGCGTGCTCGGCGATGTCGAAGATCTCGCCCGTGACGTCGCCGAGCAGTCCCTGCGCGTCCTTCTCCTGGGCGAGCCCCTCCCGGACCATCCGCTGCCCGGCCCGGATCAGTCGCCGGAGGGTCGCCTTCTCCTTGACGATTCGCGCGTAGTGCTCGACGTTCGCCACGTCGGGGACGGCGTCGAGCAGCGCCGAGAGATACGCCGCGCCGCCCGCCTTCTCGACCGAGCCCGAGCGGTCGAGGATCTCCTTCAGCGTCAGGACGTCGATCTCGGCCGAGCGCTGCGCGAGGTCGGTCATCGCGCGGTAGATCCGCCGGTGGGTGTCGGGGAAGAAATCCTCTTCCTTGAGGATCGGGAAGACCGATGCGAGCGACGCCGAATCGAGGAGGATCGCCCCCAGGACGGACCGCTCCGCCTCGAGGTTCTGTGGAAGCCCCTTTTCGGTCGTGATCTCTTCGAGCATCGGGGAGTTGGGCCGGATTCTTCTTCCCGCCTCCGCCTCTGTCAACGCTCGAAAGAAATCCGCATCCACCGGGCGGCGACCTCCGTTCGTGCCGCGCTGCGAAAAAAAAATCTTTTCCGCAACGCGCGGTCTTTTCCGCAAGCCTCTCCCCCGGCGCGGACAGATGATGTCCGAGAGGCGGATGTCAGTTGTCGGACGTCCGGTGGCGGAGGTCAGGAAATCGTCACCAGACCAGGGCCTTGCTCGCCGAGCGCATCAACGAAACGACCGTCGGCCACCCCACGATCTCGTCCACCCTCGAGCGGACGCTCTCGACACCGTTGCGCGCGTTGACGGCCGAGGCGGAACAGGCGAGCAGCCGCAGCCGTCCCGTCTCGCGCGCCGCGGCGAGAAGCGACAAAGGGCTCGCGCCGCGGTCCGCCGCCTCGTCCATCCGGCCGGCCACCAGTGCTTCGAGCGCCGCATCGAACCAGACGAGCGTCACGGAGACCCCGAGCGACGTCGCCGAGGCCGCCATGGCCGCGGCCTCGTAAAGAGTGTCGGAGTCGCCGCGCTGGAGGAGGACGACCCACGTCTCGGGGGCGCCGGCATTCACGGTCGCCGAAGCCTCGCCCGGATCGCCTCGAGCATCCCCTCGTCCCCGTACACCCCACCGGGGAACTTGCGTCCCTCGACCGACCCGTGAAAGTCGCTGCCCGCGGTCACGGCGAGCCCGAACTCCGCGGCCAGCCGGCCGAATCGCTCGACTTCGGCGGCCCCGTGGTCGGGGTGGAAGACTTCGATCGCGTCGAGCCCCCGGGCCGCGAGGCCCGCGACGAGCGTCTCCGGGTCCCGGTACCAGACGGCGTGCGCCAGCGAGCAGACGCCGCCCGCCCGGTGAACCGCGTCGACGACGTCGACGGCGGACCACTTGTCGTACGGGACGTACCAGGGGTGCTCGTCCCCCAGGAACCGGTCGAACGCCTCGTCGTTGCTCGTCGCGTAGCCGGCGCGGATGAGAGCGCGCGCGAGGTGCGGCCTTCCCCACACGCCGTCGCCCACGTCCTGGCGGATCGTGTCGAGATCGATCGCGAAACCCGCTTCCACGAGCTTCTGCGCCATCCGCTCGCCCCGCGTCCGCCTTCCCTCCTGCCGCTCGGCGAGGCTCGCGTTGAACTCGACGTTCGTCTCGTCCACGAAGAGCGCGAGGACGTGGACGTCGTCCTGTCCCGCGTAGTTCGCCGAGATTTCCGCCCCGGGGATGATCTCGATTCCGCGGCGTCTCCCCTCCTCGCGGGCCTCCGGAAGGCCCTGGAGGGTGTCGTGGTCCGTCAGGGCGAAGGCGTCGAGCCCCGCGGCCGCCATCCGGGCGACGAGCTCGACGGGAGAGTCGAGACCGTCGGAGACGTTCGAATGGCTGTGAAGATCAACCTTCAAACGAGGGCAATCGTACTCTGTTCCGTCGCGTCCGCTCTCTTGTCCCGACCTGCCCTGCTCGCGTTCGCGGCGCGAGGAGTCTCCCGAGGTAATCGAGGGAGGAGCCTCGCGCCGCGGGAGCGCGAGCGCGAGCGCAGCGAGGGATCAGGTACTCGGTCGAGGCCGGCTTGCCGAGCCGAGCACCGGTGGCGTCAGCCAGATCCCGAGCCAGCGAGCGCGACGTTCATTCCTCGACGGAGAACGCGATCTTCAGATTCGCCTTGTATTCGACGATCCGGTTGTTCTCGACTTTGGCGGTCCAGTCCTGCACGTCCACTCCGCGGATCCCGCGGACCGTGCGGCCGGCGTCCTCGACCCCTGCCCGGACTGCGTCTTCCCAGCCGGTCTTCGAGGAAGCGATGATTTCGATGATCTTCGCAACGTGCATGAGTCCTCCTTTGCTCCGCGAACGCTGCACGTTTCGTGCACGCCCGGTTGAGGGCTGCTTAGAATCGCTCGGTGGATAAGAACGAGGTCGCCCGCGTGCTCGAGGAGATCGCCGCGATGCTCGAGCTCAAAGGCGACGACATGTTCAAGGTGCGCGCCTACGACGCCGGCGCGCGGGCGATCCGCGGCTATACGGGAGACCTGGAGGAGGCCGTCCGGACGCGCGAGCTCCTCAACGTTCGCGGCATCGGAAAGGGCCTGTTCTCGAACATCGAGACGCTCGTAACGACCGGCGCCCTCCCCTACTACGAGGAGCTTCGCCTCCTCTTTCCTCCGGGCCTTCGCGAGTGCCTGCGAATCCCGGGCTTCGGCGCCCGGAAGGCGAAGCTCGCGCACGCCGAGCTCGGAATCGACTCGCTCGATTCGCTCGAGAAGGCATGCCGCGCGGGGCGGATCGCGACGCTCAAGGGTTTCGGCCCCGCGACGCAGGAGCGGATCCTCCGGGGGATCGAAATGCTCCGGACCACCGTGGGACTGCACCGCTATTCCGCGGTCCGCGGGCGGGCGGAGGACATCGTCCTGGCCGTGCAGAAGGCGGGGCTCGCGTCGCGCATCGAGATCGCCGGCAGCCTCCGGCGGCGCCGGGAGATCGTTGGCAACATCGATCTCGTCGCGGCGTCGAACCGGCCGGTGGAGCTGACGCGGGCGTTTCCGGACCTCGCGCCGGGGGTCGCCGAGGTCGTCTCCACCGGAGAGGGGAAGGTCTCTCTGCGTCTCGCCGAGGCGATCGCCGTCGACCTGCGGGTGGTCTCCGAAGACGCGTTCGCCGCGGCGCTCCTCTACTTCACGGGCTCGAAGGACCACAACGTCGCGCTCGCGGAGATGGCGAAACGGAAGAAGGGGAAGCGGAACGAGTACGGTCTTCCGGGCGGCGCGACCGAGGAGGAGATCTACGGCCGGCTGGGCCTCCAGTTCGTGCCCCCGGAGCTGCGCGAGGGGACGGACGAGATCGAGGCCGCCGCGCGCGGGGACATACCGAAGCTCGTGGAGGCGTCGGACGTCCGGGGACTCATCCACGTGCACACCACGGAGTCTGACGGCCGTGCGACGCTCGAGGAGATGGTCGCCGCGACGCGCGACGCCGGATACGAATGGGTCGCGATCACCGACCACAGCCCGACTGCCGCCTACGCGGGGGGTCTGACGCCGGATCGCGTTCGACGTCAGCGGCAGGCGATCGACGCGCTGCGCTCCCGCTTTCCCGGCTTCCGGATCTTCCACGGCACCGAGGCGGACATCCTCGCGGACGGATCGATCGATTTCGGCGACGAGTTCCTCGGCTTCTTCGACATCGTCGTCGCCTCGGTTCACTCCCGCTTCGGGATGCCGCGGGACGAGCAGACGCAGCGCCTCGTACGCGCCGTCGGCAACCCGCTGGTCTCGGTCCTCGGCCATCCGACCGGGCGGCTGCTCCTCACCCGCAAGGGGGTGGACGCGGACATGGAGACGGTCCTCGCCGCGGCGCTCGAGTCCGGGTGCGCGGTCGAGATCAACGGGTCGCCCCACCGCCTCGACGTCGACTGGCGGCTCGCCTCGGGCCCCGCGCGGCGCGGGATGATGTTCTCCCTCGGCCCCGACGCCCACTCGGTCCGGGAGCTGGACAACACGGACTACGCCGTCGGAATCGCCCGGAAGAGCTGGGTGACGGCGGCTGGAACGCTGAACGCGAAGACCGCAGCCGAGCTCACCGCGTGGCTCGAGAAGCGCCGGGGCTCCCCTCTGCCGTCGATCTGAGCCGGCTCGTTTTGGACTCGACAATTAGTAAATGAGTATATAGTTACTAACCGTGGGACGTCCTGCCCGGGTGAGCCGTGACGAGGTGTTGCGCGCTGCCCGCGATGCGTTCGCGGAACGGGGCTACGACGGGACCACCCTCGCCGCGATCGCCTCCCGCGTCGGGCTCTCTCCGGCGGCGCTTCTGCGCCACGCCCCCACGAAGGAAGCGCTCTTCGCCGCCGCGATGTCGGCGACGGTCGAGGAGCTTTCGCCGATCGAGTTCGTCGCCCGCGCTTCGGGGGACGAAGATCCCGCGCAGGTCCTGCGGCGGATCGCGTTCGCGGTCGTCCCCTTCATCGAGTCGAAGCTCGGGGAGAACATCGCGCGCTGGCTGCGTGCCCGGACGAGCGACGAGGCGCGCATCCTGAAACTGCCGTTCGATCCGCGGAAGCAGCCCACTCCCCCGTCCCGGGCCCTGTCGCTGCTCGAGTCCTACTTTCGCCGCGCGTCCCACGCCGGGCGGCTCGAAGTGCGGGATCCCCGCGCAGCCGCCCTCGCCTTTCTCGGTTCTCTGAACGCGTACGTGTTCCTGCACCGGGTGATGCGAATCGCCGACCCGCCGGTCCCGCTCCGGCGCTACGTCGACACGCTCCTGGAGATCTGGAGCCACGGGGCCATCCGCTCCGGCGCGGCCGCCGGAAGGAGGAAGTCATCTTGAAGAAGCGCCTGTGGGTGATCGTCCTGCTCATTGTCGCCGCCGGAGGCGCGCTCTGGTACTTCCGCTCCCGCAACGGAGACGACGAGCTCGTCTTCTCCGGCACGGTCGAGGCGCGCGACGTCGAAGTCGGATCGCTCGTCGGCGGCCGCGTGATCGCAGTGGACGTGCAGGAGGGGGACCCGGTCAAGGCGGGCCAGACGCTCGTCCGGTTCGAGACCGACCTGGGCCAGCTCCAGATCCGCGAGCAGCGCGCCGTCGTGGACGAATCCCGGGCAAATCTCGCCCGGCTGCGAGCCGGCCCGCGCCGGGAAGAGGTGGTCCGCGCCCGGGTCCAGGCGGAGAACGCGGAGCGGGAACGGAAACGATTGAAGGCCCTCCTCGACCAGGGCCTGATTCCCCGTCAGCAATACGACGACGCCGCGACCGCCGCGAAGACCTCGCTCGAGACGTATCGGGAGCTCGACCGTGGAAGCCGGCTCGAAGACGTCCAGGCCGCGGAAGCGGCGCTCGATCAAGCGGAGCAGCGCCTCGCGTTCCTGATCCGTCAGAGCCAGGAGACGGTCGTGAAAGCCCCGGCGGACGGCATCGTGGAGACGCTCGACCTCCGGCCGGGCGACCTCGTCGGCCCGAATCTGCCGGTGGCCCGCATCCTGGAACCCGGCCAGACATGGGTCCGAGTCTGGGTGCCCGAGCCGATGCTCGGCCGCGTCCGGGTCGGGCAGAAGACGGAGATCACGGTCGATACCTTCGCGGGAAGGAAATTCTCCGGAAGGGTCGTCGAGATCCGCCAGCAGGGCGAGTACACGCCCCGCAACATCCAGACGCTGAAGCAGCGGATGGACCTCGTCTTCGGCGTCAAGGTGGCGATCGACCCCACGCCGGAGCTGAAGCCCGGCATGTCGGCGCAGGTCCGTCTCCTCGAGAGCTGAGATGTCCACCGCGGCATCGCAATACGGAATCGAAGTGCAGGGCGTTTCCCGCGACTTCGGAAAGGTCCGCGCCCTCGACCGCGTCTCTCTCACGGTCCACCGCGGGGAGATCTACGGCCTCCTCGGACCGAACGGCTCGGGCAAGTCCACCCTGATCCGGATCCTCTGCGGCCTCCTCGCGCCGACGGAAGGCTCGGCCCGGGTCGACGGCCTCGACGTCGTCGCGCAGGGGGAGGAGATCCGGCGCCGGATCGGGTACGTGCCCCAGAAGTTCTCCCTCTACGAGGACCTGACCGTGATGGAGAACCTGACGTTCTTCGCGGAGGTCTACGGTCTCGAAGGCGATCGGCTGAAAGAGCGCCGCGCCTGGGCGATCGACCTCACGTCCATCGGCCCCTATCTCGACCGGCTGGCCGCGCAGCTCTCGGGCGGCTGGAAGCAGCGGCTCGCGCTCGCCGCGGCGCTCATGCACGAGCCGCGGGTCCTGTTCTTGGACGAGCCCACCGCCGGGATCGATCCCGTCGCGCGCCGCGAGCTCTGGAATCTGCTCTTCACGCTGGCCGCCGGAGGAGTGACCCTCCTCGTGAGCACGCACTACATGGACGAGGCGGAGAGGTGCGCGCGGGTCGGATACCTGTACCTCTCGCGGATGCTGGTGGAGGGCGACCCGAAGGACCTGACGCGGATCCCGGAAGTCACTCCCCCCGGTACCCGCCGGGTCGAGGCGGAGTGCGAAGCCGGAGTCGCCGCGGTCATGCAGCACGCCCGCGCGCTCCCCTACGTCGAGGACCTCACGATCTTCGGCAACTCACTCCACGTTCTGCTGCGCGCCGACATCCCCGACGAGACGATCGCGCGCGACCTGGAACGAGCGGCCGGCGCACCGGTCCAGGTCCGACCGATCGACGCCTCTCTGGAGGACGTCTTCGTCCGTTTGACCGAGATCGAGCGGGCCAAGCGGGGCGAGGTTCCAGCCGAGCGACCTGCGGATTCGGCGGTGTCGTCGTGATGCACGGCTTCCGGGCGGTGCTTCGGAAGGAAGCGAAGCAGATGCTCCGCGACCGGGGCACGCTGCAGTTCGCGCTGATGGTCCCGGCGCTGCAGCTCGTCCTCTTCGGACTGATCGACACGAACGTCCGCCACGTCCCCACCGTCGTCTTCGACCAGAGCCGGACCCAGGAGAGCCGGCAGCTGGTGACGGAGATCGTCAACACCGGCCTCTTCGACGTCGTCGAGTCCGTCTCCTCGCACCAGGATCTCCGCGAGCGAATCGTGGCCGGGCGGGCCTCGGTCGGCGTGGAGATCCCGCCCGACTACGGCCGGCGGCGGCTGGCGGCGAGGCCGGCGGACGTCCTCGTTCTCATCGACGGATCCGACTCGTCGATTTCGTCACAGACCCTCGCCGCGGCCAACGGCGTCGCGCTCGCACGATCGCTCACGGAGCTCGGAGCCGGCGACAACATGGAGCGTCTGTCGATCCGCCTGCACCCGGTTCTTCTCTTCAACCCGGACTCCCGGAGCGCGAACCTGCTGATCCCGGGCCTCGTTGCCATCCTGCTGACGTTCTCGGGGACGCTGCTCGCCGCGTTCGCCATCGTGCGCGAGAAGGAGCGCGGGACGCTCGAGCAGCTCATGGTCACGCCCGCGTCGCCGATCGCGGTGGTCTTCGGAAAGCTCATTCCCTATCTCGTCCTGGCGTACGTCCAGCTGGTCTTCGTTCTCCTGCTCATGGTTTTCGTCTTCCGCGTCCCGATCCACGGCAGCGTGCCGTTGCTGTTCCTGCTGTCGATCGTGTACCTCTTCGCGCTCCTCTCGCTCGGGCTGCTCGTTTCCTCCTGGTCGAAGACGCAGATGGAGGCGATCCAGAGGGCCCAGATGCTCCTGCTCCCGTCGATCATGCTCTCGGGCTACATCTTTCCGCTGTCGTCCCTGCCCGGCCCGCTGCGCTGGATCGCGCAGCTCCTGCCGGCCACGCACTTCATCAAGATCTCGCGCGGCATCATCATCCGGGGCGCCGGATTCTGGGACCTGTGGCCGAGCGTCGCCGCGCTGATGGGGCTCGCCGCGCTTCTCGTGGCCGGCTCGACGCGCGCGTTCCGCAAGACGATCAGCTGACAAAGCGCCTCTTCGCTAGAATGACGGGATGTCGCATCCGCCGGTCGACGAGACCGACCTCGCGCCGCCGGCCGTAGCGGACGCGGAAAAAGTCCGGGTCATCGCCCGCCACATGCGGGCGATCATCGAGACCCTCGGCCTCGACCCCTCCGATCCGAACCTCCACGAGACGCCGGAGCGCGTCGCCCGCATGTACCTGGAGATGTTCCACGGGCTTTCCGAGGGGGCGGAGCCGAAGGTCACCGTGTTCCCCAACGAGGAGAGGTACACGGCGATGGTCATGGAGAAGGACATCCCGTTCTACTCCATGTGCTCCCACCACTTCGTTCCGTTCTACGGCCACGCTCACGTCGCGTACATTCCCAACGAGCGGATCGTCGGGCTCTCCAAGATGCCGCGGATCGTGGAGTTCTACGCGTGCCGGCCGCAGCTCCAGGAGAGGCTGACCGAGCAGATCGCCGGCTTCATGGCGGAGAAGCTCCTTCCGCAGGGCGTGATGGTCGTCATCGAGGCGCGCCACCTCTGCGTCGAGATGCGCGGCGTCAAGAAGCCGGGCGCGTTGACGGTAACGTCCGCCATCCGCGGGATCTTCTTCAACCGCCCGGTGCGGGAGGAGTTCCTCGACCTGCTGAACCGGCGGGGTTAGGCGATCGCGCAGCGATCGTCCTGAGCGGAGCGAAGGATCTCTCCTCTACGCGGAGAGATTCTTCGGCGCTTCGCGCCTCAGAATGACAGGGGTTGCGCGTAGACCCGCAGCCGCCGCGCGGCGCGGAGTCCCTCGAGGGTCCTCACGCCGTGCCAGCACAGGTCGTCCCCCTCGACGAAGAGCCGCCGGGTCCCTTCTCCGAAAAGCGCCGCGGCTTCCGCGGCGTGCCTCTCCTCGCGGAACGGGTAGGGCTCGCTCGGGAAGATCTGCACGGTCGCTCCGCGAGCGAGCGAGTCCTTCGGGTTCGCCGTCGGGTACCGATCGCGCTCGGCGCCGTACACGTTCACGCCGCCCGCGAGCGCGAGGAGGTCGGCGACGTACGTGTCGTCGGAGACCGTCATCCACGGGTTGCGCCAGATCCAGTACGCGTAGCGGAAGGCGCCGGAGGGCGGGGACGCCTTCAGTGCTTCGACCTCGGCATCGATCCGCGCGGCGAGCGCGTCCGCCTCCGCCTCCTCGCCGAGAAGAGCACCCCACGCCCGGATGGCGGGCGCGACCTCGGCGACCGTCCGCGGAAACGAGACGTCCACCTCGACGCCGGCGGCGCGGAGGGCTTCCACGTCCTCCCGGCGGTTCTCCTCCTCGTTGGCGAAGACGAGGTCGGGGGCGAGGTCGAGGATCCGCGCGACGTCGGGGTCCTTCGTGCCGCCGATGCGCGGCAGGCCCCAGAGAAGTCCCTGCGGCCGCACGCAGAAACGCGTGACCCCCACGAGACGCCGCCGGCCGCCGATCGCCACGAGCGTCTCCGTGATCGAGGGACAGAGCGAGACGACGCGCGACGGGGGCATCACTCGTCTCGGACGGGACTCGAGGGGACGGCGACCGGAGCGGCCCGCATGCGGCGGGCGAGCTCGGTCCGGCGCGCGGTCAGCCAATTCGAGCGGCTGACGGCGACCGCGACGGCGATCCCGACGGCGCCGCCGGCGAGGACGTCGCTCACGAAGTGGGAGCCGGTCAGAACGCGGCCGCCGGCGAGCAGGAGCCAGAGAAGCGCGGCCGCCGGCCACGCAGCCGGACGCGCCAGACAGATCGACGCCGCGACGGCCCCCACGATCGCGGCGTGACCCGAGGGAAAGCTGTTGAAGCGGTAGCCGAACTCGAAGAAGCGGAACCCCCACACGCCCTCGTCGAGGGCGCGTGGCCGGGCGCGGCCGGCGACGACCTTGAGGACGTTCGCCGCGATCCCCGAGCCGGCGATTGCCACGATCGTCTCGAGCGCCCAGGCGGCGACGGCTTCCTTCTTCCGGACGACGCCGGTCAGGCCGATCGCGAACACGACCACGATCCAGTAAACGCCCTCGCCGAGCGCGGAGAGGCGCCGGGCGGTGTTCGCCCACGCGCGCGGGAGGTGAAAGGCCCAGTCGGCGATCGCGCGGTCCCAGAGCGCATAGAAGAGAGCGGCGAGGACGAGCAGGAGGAGCGCGGCGAGAAGGAGCCGGTTTCCGGTCGGCCGGCGGTCGCGCGGCATCGCAGCGAGCATAGCAGCGCGCCGGCGCGAGCCCGTGAGGCCGGTAGACTTCCCCCGCTTGGACGTCCCGGCCAAAGACCTGGCGGTCCTCTTCCGCTCGCGCCACCCGCTCGTCGCGTGCGAGACGGTGGAAGAGACGCGCTTCGAAACCCTCGTCCGCGAGGTGGCGGCGGGGCTCGCGATGCCACTGTGGACCTGGAGCGCGGCGAGCGGTCTCTCGCCGTCGCACCCCTCGGACGCGCCGAAGACGACCGACCTCGCGTTCGCGTTGAAGGTGATCCGCGCGAGCCGCGGAGACGGGGTCTGGCTCCTGAAGGACCCGCAGGCCCACCTCGAGAACGCGGCAGCGCTGCGCGCGCTGCGGGAGGCCGCGCAGGAGTTCGCCGGCTCCGCCCGAACGATCGTGCTCGTGGGGCCGCTCCTCCCCCGAAAGGCCGAGCTCGAGGACCTGGAGGTGCGGTTCGAGTTCGCGCTGCCGGGAAAGGCGGAGCTGCGGAAGCTCGTCTCCGACGTCGCGCGCCGTGTTCCGCGCGGGGGCCCGCCGCCCCGCGTCGCCCTTTCCGCCGGCGAGGTGGAGGCACTCGTTTCCGATCTCGAGGGGCTGACGATGTTCGAGGCGGAGAGGTCGCTCGCGCGGGCCCTCGTCGACGACGGGAAGCTCGACGCCGCCGACCTGCCCCGGATCCGCCACACGAAAGAGACGCTCATCGGGGGCGGCGGCCTTCTCGAGCTCGTCGCGGCGCCGGAGGGGTTCGACCGCGTCGGCGGCATGGCGCGTTTGAAGAAGTGGATCGAGACGCGCCGATCCGGCTTCGTCGAAGCGGGTGACGACGCGCTCGACCCGCCGCGGGGACTGCTCCTTCTCGGCGTTCAGGGATGCGGGAAGAGCCTCGCGGCCAAAGCCGTCGCGGCGGCGTGGAACGTGCCGCTCTTCTCGCTCGAAGCGGGGCGGCTCCTCGCCCCGTACGTCGGCGAATCGGAGCGGAACCTCCGCGAGGCGTTGAAGCGCGTCGAGCGGATGGCGCCCTGCGTTCTCTGGATCGACGAAATCGAGAAAGCGTTCGCCTCCGGACGCTCGGCGGAATCCGACGGCGGCGTCTCGCAGCGCCTGCTGGGCGGGCTCCTCACCTGGATGCAGGAGCGCCGGCGGCGGGTCTTCCTGGTGGCGACCTGCAACTCCGTCGCGGAGCTCCCGCCCGAGCTCATGCGGAAGGGCCGGGTCGACGAGGTCTTCTTCGTGGATCTACCGGGCTCCCCGGCGCGCGCCGAGATCTTCCGACTGCACCTCGAGAAGCGCGGCGAGGACGCGGGGCGCTTCGACCTCGCAAAGCTCGCCGGCGCCTCCGAGGGATTCTCCGGCGCTGAGATCGAGCAGGCCGTCGTGTCGGCGCTCTACGAGGCGCGGGCCGCCGGCCTGCCGCTCGACGGTGGAGGGCTCTTCGTCGCTCTGCGTTCGACACGACCCCTGTCGGTCGTGAGGGCCGAGGAGGTCGCGCGACTTCGGGAGTGGGCGTCGGGTCGCTGCGTCCTCGCAGACTAGACCGTCGCGCTCGCATCGCCAAGGAACCGTCCGCCGAAAACCGGCGTTCGTCCGCAACCCAAACCCCGCCCGCTAGCCCCTCGTAACTCCCCTCGAAATTCCTTTCTCTTACGAAGGAGGACGTAATGCGCCGTTATCGCCTTCCGCTCGCCATTCTCGTCGTCTCCCTATCGCTCGCCGCGCGCTCGGAGGCCCAGAACCAGAACCAGTCACTCGCCCTGGATCTGCCGCTGGCGAGCCAGAGAGCCACGGTTTCCCAGCGCCTGGGCCTGACGACCGTCTCGCTCGTCTACCACCGCCCGCTGATCCGGGGCCGGAAGGTCTGGGGCGACCTCGTGCCGCTCGGACAGGTGTGGCGCGCGGGAGCCAACGAGAACACGGTCATCACGTTCACGGATCCGGTCACGGTGGAGGGCCAGCCGCTCACGAAGGGCTCGTACGGCCTGCACATGATCCCGAACGAAGGCTCCTGGACCGTCATCTTCTCGAAGAACTCGACCTCGTGGGGCAGCTTCACCTACGACGAGAAGGAGGACGCGCTCCGCGTCAACGTCAAGCCGGCCGCGACGGAAATGCACGACGCCCTGACGTACGACTTCGACGAGCTCACTCCCGACTCGGCCGTCGTCACCATGCGGTGGGAAAAAGTTGCCGTGCCGTTCAAAGTCGCCGTGGACGTCCCGAAGACGACGATGGAGAACCTGAAGCTCCAGCTCCGCGGCCTCCAGGCGTACAGCTGGGTCGGGTGGAACGACGCCGCCACCTATGCAATCGAGAACAAGACCGGCTACGAGGACGCGCTCAAGTGGGCGGACAACTCGATCCAGAACGAGGAACGGTTCGAGAACCTGAACACGAAAGCGCAGCTGCTGCGGTTGACCGGCAAGACCGCCGAGGCCGACGCGACGATGGCGAAGGCGCTCGACAAGGCGAACCCGCTCCAGCTCCACAACTACGGCCGGCAGCTTCTGGCCGAGAAGAAGCCGGCCGAGGCGACGAGGATCTTCCAGCGCAACGCGAAGCAGAACCCGACGGTGTGGTTCGTCTACGTCGGGCTGGCGCGCGCGCAGTCGGCCGCCGGCAACTACAAGGACGCAACCCGGAACGCGAAAGAGGCGCTCGCGCGCGCGCCGGAACAGCAGAAGAAGTACCTGCAGGGGTTGGTCGACAAGCTGGAGTCCGGCCGGGACATCAACTCGTAGGCTTCTTCAGCTCCTGGACGATCGCGAGATAGTCCTTCTCCCCGCGCAGAGAGGCGAGGTCCGGATCGGTCTCGACGAGCGCGACGTCGCGGAAGCCTTTCTCCACGGCGGCGCGAAGGCTGCCGAGCGCGCCCTTGCGGTCGCCGGCGAGCGCGCGGAAGCACGCGAGGTCGTAGAAGACCGCGCCGGCCCGCTCGGGCTTCAGCTCCGCCGCGACCCCCGTCGAAAGCTCGGCGCGGAGCCAATCGTGCTTCGCCGCGAGGTCGCGGGGAAGGTAGAACGCGGTTTGAACGAAGAGAGCCTCGATCACGCGCGCGGCGGAAAGGCGTTCGGGCTCGGGCCGGCCGGCACCGGCGTCCCTGCGAAGCGACCCCACCCGGAGCTGGTTGGCGATCGCCTTGACGGGCGGCGGAGGGTCCGATTCGAGCGCGGTCTTGAGATCCTGCCAGCGGCGCTCGACGAGCCGCTCTTCGGCCTCGTCGCGCTTCTCCTCTTCCGCGAGCTCCTTGCCGACCGCCGCGAGCCGCCCGAGTCGCTGCGCGCGGTCCTCCGCTTCCTTCGTGTCGGACAGTCCACGAAAGTCCTCGGCCGCCTCGGCCGCCCGCCGATACGCTTCCGTGGGCCGGCCGGCGGCCTCCGCAAAGGCCGCGCGCTCCAGACGCTCCCGGAGGAGCCGTTCCACGAGCGCCGCGTCCTTCGGGCGCCGGCCCTCTTTCATCGCCGCGAGCTCCAGCCACTCGATTCCCTCCGCGCAGACCGCGGCCGGGCACCACGAGTGCGGTCCCTCGAACACCGCGAGGCGGTGGACCGCGCCGAGCTTCCCGAGCGCGCGGTCCAGCCGGCGCATCTCGCCGTAGTTGAAGTCGAGGTTTCCGACCGCGCCGAACACCGCGAAGGAGACGGACTTTGCGGGCGCCCCGCCGCCGGGGAACCCGCCGCCAACCGCAACGACGCCGGCGACGCTCCCCTGCGTCTGCTGCGCGAGGAGGACCGCCGAGCGCGCGCCGCCGGAGAACCCGCCGGCGTAGACGCGGCGCGGGTCGATCGCGAAGCGGCGGTGCGTGTCGCTCCAGACCGCTTTCATCGCCGCGACATTCGGCGCCGCGGGCCCGTCGCTCAGGGTGTTGTTCGAGCCCGCGAGGATCCAGCCGTATCGCTCGGCCGCCTCGCGGAACCGCTCGACCGCGAGCGGCCCGCGCTTGCGCGGGTCATAGAGGTAGAGGACCGGCCACGTCCGTGTTTCGACGTACGCGGTCGGGAGGTAGAGCGCGTAGCTCTGATCGGGCTCCCCCTCGCAGACGACGCGCGGCACGATCTCGCCCGGGGGGAAGCGCTCCCCTCCTGGCGCGGGAAACGAGACGGCGAGCAGGAGGAGGAGACCGAGCGTCATTTCGTGAGGCTGGAGACCGCCTCCACCGACTCCCTGTCCGGCCGCGCGCCCCCGAGGTAGCTCGCGAGCCAGTCCATCACGAACGCGTGCCAGACGCGCGAGTTGCCGGGCTTCAGAACCCAATGTCCCTCGTCCGGGAACGTCAGGAGCTTCGACGGCACTCCCCGCACCTGGAGCGCGGTGAAGAGCTGGAGCCCCTGCCCGAACGGAACGCGGTAGTCCTTCTCGCTCGTGACGACGAGCGTCGGGGTCTTGAACTTGTCGACGAAGCGGACCGGGTTCCACTTCTCGTAGAGCTCCGAATCCCACGGCCAGCCTCCGAAGTCCCACGTCGGAAACCAGAGCTCCTCGGTCTCCAGGGCCATCGAGCGCGTGTCGAAGACCCCGTCGTGGCAGACGAGAGCCTGGAAGCGGTCGGTGTGCCCCAGGATCCAGGCGACCATGTATCCGCCGTAGGAGGCCCCGGCGGCGCCGATCCGCGTCCGGTCCACGTAGGGAAGCGACTCGAGGTCGTCGGTCTGCCGCATCAGGTCGTCGTACACGCGGCCGCCCCAGTCGCGGCTGATCTGGTCCACGAACTCCTGGCCGAAACCGACCGAGCCGCGGGGATTCGGGAGGTACACGACGTACCCGTGCGCCGCGAAGACCTGCGGGTTCCAACGGGAGGACCACGCGTCGTTGAAGGCGCTCTGCGGGCCGCCGTGGATCAGCACGACGGCCGGGTACTTCTTCGCCGCGTCGAACCCCGGAGGCTTGACGAGCCACGCCTGCAGATCGCGGCCGTCGGCGGACTTCGTGAAGCGCTCGGAGACCTCGCCCATCTCGGTCTCCGCGAGGAGGGAGTCGTTGGCGCGAACGACCGTCCGAGCCGCGGCGGGCTTGCCTCTCGCGCCGCGCGTGGACACCGCGAAGATCTCCGCCGGGCGCGAGAGCGAGCTCGCCGTGAAGAAGAGCTGCGAGCCGTCGCGCGAGACGGCGAAGGCGGCGGGAGTCCCTCCCCGCCAGACCTCCACGGGCGCGCCGCCGCCGAGCGCGACCCGCTCGATCACGCCGCGGCCCGTCAGATGAGTGAGGAAGAAGATCGATCGGGAGTCCGGCGCCCACTCGAAGTCTTCGACCCACGCGTCGAAGCCCGGCGTCAGCTCGCGGGTCGCCCCGGTCGCCCGGTCGTGGACGACGAGACGGAAACGGTCCGCCTCGAAGCCCGGCTTCCCTTGCGCGCGGTACGCGATCCACTTTCCGTCCGGCGAGAACTTCGGCGAGCCGTCGAACGCCTTGTTGGCGGCGGTCAGGTTGCGCGGCTCGCCGCCGCCGGCGAACGGGACGAGCCAGATGTCCGAGTTCGTCGAGACGGCCTCGACCGGGTCGGGATTCGACGCGTACACGAACTCCTTGCCGTCCGGCGACACGTCGAAGGCGAGCGCGCCGCCGACGTCGAAGGGCGGCGCGTCGCGGTCGCCCGGGGTGAGGGCGACCGGCGCTCCTCCGGTCACGGGGACCTTCCAGATGCGCGTCCGAAGCCCTTCCTTCCAGGAATCCCAGTGACGGAAGAGAAGCCTCTCGGTCGCGCGCGCCTTGGTCGGCGACTTCGCCCGGGCCTGCGCGCGGGAATCGAGACAGGCGACGTCGGAGCAGTCGGGGAAGACGTCGGAGGTGATCAGGAACCACTTCCCGTCGGGCGACCACCGGAAGCCGCCGACGTCCATCGGGAACGACGTTGCCTTCGACGGCTCGCCCCCCGAGAGGTCCACGGTCCAGACCTGGGAGGAGCCGTCGCGGTTCGACAGGAACCCGATGCGGCGGCCGTCGGGAGAGAACCGCGGGTCGGAATCGCGCTTGTCCCCGGTGGTCAGCCGCCGCGGGGCGCCCTGCCCCGTGGGCGCGAGCCAGATCGCCGAGCTCGTGCGGTTCTCCGCGACGATCGGCGTTCCGACCGCGTAGGCGATCCACCGGCCGTCGGGAGAGAGGTCGAACCCGCCGATCCGCTCCACCTTCGCCAGCTCGTCGAAGCGGAACGGCCGACCGGCCCCTTCGGCTGGCGTCGCGAGCGCGATCAGGACTGCCGTCGCGACCCCGGCGATGTGATGTCTTCTCACCATGCGTGGCTCTCCTCCCGCCGCGATTCTAAGCTCCTCGCTCTGCTATGATTTCCCGCTCCGCCGCAAGGCAAGTGCTGGCAAAGGAGAGACATGTCCACGGCGATCCTGGAAGAAAAAGCGCCCGCTCCCTCCACCGGGGCTCCACCGGTGGTCAACGACTTCTCGATTCACGTGGCGACGGCCAACGGGTCGGGAAGCATGTCCTCGAACAACATCCTCATGCGGTCGATTTTCCAGATGGGGATCCCGGTTTCGGGGAAGAACCTCTTCCCCTCCAACATCCAGGGGCTCCCGACCTGGTTCACGATCCGCGCCTCGAAGGACGGGTTCATCGCCCGGCGGCGCGACATCGCCGTCCTGATCTGCATGAATCCGGAAACGGCTCACGAGGACGTCCGGACGGTCGCCCCCGGGGCGGCCGTCATCTACGAGGAGACGCTCAAGCTCAACACTCTCCGTAACGACGTCCACTTCTATCCCGTGCCGTTCTCGAAGCTCGTCCTCGAGTTCGTGCACGACGGAAAACTCCGCCGGCTCGCGGTGAACATGATCTACGTGGGCGTCGCGGCCTGGCTTCTCGGCATCGACATGGGAGAGGTCGAGCGCGCCGTCGCCAAGCAATTCAAGAGCAAGGCGAAGGCCGTGGAGATCAACCTCGCCGCGATCCGCGGGGGCTGGGAGTGGGCCCAGAAGAACCTGACGAAGACGGATCCCTTCCGGCTCGAGCGGATGAACGCCACCGCCGGCAAGATCATCATCGACGGCAACACCGCCTGCGCGATCGGCTGCATCCTGGGGGGCGTCTCGGTGGTGACGTGGTACCCGATCACCCCATCGTCCTCCCTCGCCGAGTCGCTCACGGACTACGCCCGCCGGTTCCGGATCAACCCCGAGGACGGAAAACCGACGTTCGCGATCGTGCAGGCGGAGGACGAGCTCGCGTCCATCGGAATGGCGATCGGCGCGGGCTGGGCAGGGGCGCGCTCGATGACGGCGACGTCCGGACCCGGCATCTCGCTCATGGCCGAATTCACGGGCCTCGCCTACTACGCCGAAGTCCCGGTCGTCATCTTCGACGTCCAGCGGGTCGGTCCTTCGACGGGTCTTCCCACGCGGACGATGCAGGGCGACATCCTCACGACGTTCAACCTGTCGCACGGCGACGCGCAGCACATCCTGCTCATTCCGGGAAGCGTCGAGGAGTGCTACGAGATGGCGACCGAGGCGTTCAATCTCGCCGAGCGGTTCCAGACGCCGGTGTTCGTCATGACCGACCTCGACCTCGGGATGAACAACTGGATGAGCGACCCGTTCCCCTATCCCGAGAAGCCGTTCGACCGCGGCAAGGTGCTCCGCACGAACGCCGAGATCGAGGAGCACGTCAAGCGATTCGGCGAATTCGCCCGCTACAAGGACGTGGACGGCGACGGCATCCCCTGGCGCACGCTGCCGGGGATCACGGACCATCCGCTCGCGGCCTACTTCACGCGCGGGTCGGGGCACACCGAGCGCGCCACCTATTCGGAGCGGCCCGAAGACTACAAGAACAACATGGACCGGCTCGCGAAGAAGCTCGAGACCGCGAAGAAGTGGGTGCCGGGACCGATCGTCTCGAACGGCACGGGATCCCGCGTCGGCCTCATCGCCTACGGCTCTTCGGACTTCGCCGTCGAGGAAGCGCGGGTCCTCCTGAAGAAGCGCGGCCTCGAGACCGACTACCTGAGGGTGCGGGCGCTGCCGCTCACGCCGGACGTGGCCGCGTTCGTCGCGGCCCACGACCGCGTCTACGTCGTGGACCAGAACCGCGACCGACAGATGTACGAGATCATCGCCGTCGAGGTCGGCGGCGACAGCGGGAAACTCCGATCGATCCGTCACTACGACGGCTTCCCCCTCGATGCCGAAAGCGTCGTCGAGGGCGTCGAGGCCGGGGAGAAAAGGTAATGTCCTCCGTCACCGAACCGAAAGCGGTCCCGACGAACCGCCGCGGCCTGACCATCAAGGAGTACGGCGGCCTGAAGTCCACCCTCTGCGTGGGGTGCGGGCACGACGTCATCACCCGCCAGATCACGCAGGCGTTCTACGAGATGGGCGTCGACCCGCACAAGGTCGCGAAGATGTCGGGCATCGGCTGTTCCTCCAAGACGACCGCGTACTTCGTCGACAAGGGCCACGGGTTCAACGCCGTCCACGGCCGCATGCCGGCGGTCGCCACCGGCGCGATGCTCGCCAACCCCCACCTCCTGACCATCGGCGTCTCCGGCGACGGCGACACCGCCTCGATCGGCGCCGGGCAGTTCGTGCACCTCCTCCGGCGCAACGTTCCCATGATCTACATCGTGGAGAACAACGGCGTGTACGGCCTGACGAAGGGGCAGTTCTCCGCCACGGCGGACCTCGGATCGAAGCTCAAGACCGGAGTCGTCAACGACCTTCCGGCGATGGACCTGTGCGCGCTCGCGATCGAGCTCGGCTGCGGATACGTCGCCCGCTCGTTCTCCGGAGACATGAAGCAGCTCCTCGCGCTGATCAAGGGAGCGATCGCGCATCGCGGAACGGCTCTCCTCGACGTCATCTCCCCGTGCGTGACCTTCAACAACCACGAGGACTCGACGAAGTCGTACAAGTGGGCGAAGGACCACGAGATCGCGATCCAGGAGATCGGCTTCATCCCGTACTTCGAGGAAATCCAGGTCGACTACGACCCCGGCACGACGCAGGACGTCGTCCTCCACGACGGCTCTCACATCCGGCTGCGCAAGCTGCGCGCCGACTACGACGCGACCGACAAGATGACGGCGATGGCGCTCCTGAACGAAGGTCAGGAAAAGCAGGAGTTCCTGACGGGCCTGATCTACGTCGCGCCCGAGAAGAAGGACTTCCTCTCTCTCCTGAACCTGCCGGACCGCCCGCTGTCGATCGTGGCCGACGACAAGGCGCGCCCCCCCCGCGAAGCGCTCGCCCAGATGATGGAGGAGCTGAAATAGCTTCTCCCTCTCCCCGCCTGCGGGGAGAGGGCCGGGGTGAGG
>DATIBN010000241.1:0-6331 GCA_035457525.1 Thermoanaerobaculia bacterium
TTTCCTCGCGTTCCGGTAGATCTCCACGATCCTCCGTACGTTCCGGACGTCTTGCAGCGGGTCGGCTTCCAGTACGAGAAAGTCCGCGCGCTTTCCGGCCTCGAGCGTCCCCCGGTCGCGGTCGATTCCGAGGGAACGCGCGGAAGTCTGCGTCGCCGCCCGGATCGCCTCGAGAGGGGTCAGCCCGGCGCGCACGTAGAGCTCCATCTCGATCGAGACGCCGAGGCCCGGGAAGGCCCACATGTCGGTTCCCAGGGCGACGGGAACCCCGGAGGCGTGGAGCTTCCGCAGGTTTTCGTAGAGCGCAGGCAGGCGCCGCTTCACGTTCTCGAAGTTCGGATATCGGCCGCGGTAGCCGTCGGAGTATTCGTTCGAGCGGTAACGGGCGAGGACCTCCGGCGGCAGGCCGGAGAAGGGCCGCGTGACGGCGGAGTCGGTGAAAACCCGGTCGACGAACGCCCGCGTGTCCGCGAGGAACTCGAAGATGTCCATCGTCGGGACGTAGAAGACGCGCCGCTTCTTCATCGCGGCGATCGTGCCCGCGTCGATCGGCTCCAGGACTCCGTGGGCGAGCGCGGTGGCGCCGTCGGCGATCGCCTCCTTCGCGTCGGCCAGGTTGGGGGCGTGGACGATCGCCCGCAGGCCCTCCCGCCGCGCCTCGTCGATCAATGCCTTCGCGACTTCCGGCTTCATCCGCGGAAGCCTCGCCTTCGGAGCGCGGCACCACGCCATGTCGTCCAGCATGAGCTTGATCTCGGGCGACCCGAGCGCTTTCGCTTTTCGGACGGCTTTCCGAGCCGCCGCCGCGTTCGGCGGGAATCGGTCGAGATTCGCGTCCGGCGGCTCCCCCTGGTCCCACCATCCGCCCTTCGCCGTGAAGATGGGAGCGGCGGAAACGATTTCCGGGATTCCCCAGCGCTTCCTCGACGACTCGGCCAGCATCTGCCCTCTGTCGACGTCCTCGGCCATCAGCCGCACCGTCGTGACGCCCCAGCGCAGCATCGTCTTCAGGTCGGCGTCCGACTCCGCGTGAACGTGCGCGTCGATGAATCCGGGAACGATCCATTTCCCGGAGACGTCCCGGACTTCGGACCCGTTTGGCAGCGCCGCGAGGGCGCCCGGGGTCGCCGTCGAGACCGAGACGATTCGATCGTTCTCCAGGACGAGGAGCGCGTTGGCGAGAGGCGGCGCGCCCGTCCCGTCGACGAGCGTCGCGCCGCGGAAGGCGATGACTCCGGCCAGAACGGCGGTCCGGCTAACGGGCGACCGCTCCCTCTTTTTCGAGTTCCTCCTGCGGGATCTCGACCGGATACGAGCCCGTGAAGCAGGCGGCGCAGGTGGCCTGCATGGGGCGCCCGAACGCCTCGTGCATGCCTTCCGCCGAGAGATAGCCCAGGCTGTCCGCGCCGATGAAGGCCCGGATTTCTTCGACCGACTGGTTGGCGGCGATGAGCTCGCGGCGGGTCGGGGTGTCGATCCCGTAGTGGCAGGAGGCAATCGTCGGAGGGGACGAGACGCGCATGTGGATTTCCCGTGCGCCGGCGTCGCGCAGCATGCGGACGATTTTCTGCGACGTCGTTCCGCGCACGATCGAGTCGTCGACGAGCACGATTCGCTTGTCTTCGACGACCTCGCGCACCGGGTTCAGCTTGACCTTGACCCCGAAGTGCCGGATCGAGTGCTTCGGCTCGATGAACGTCCGGCCGACGTAGTGGTTTCGCACGAGCCCGAGGCCGAACGGAATGCCAGACGCGCGCGCGTAGCCGAGCGCCGCGTAGAGCCCGGAGTCCGGGACCGGCACCACGACGTCGGCCTCCGCCGGGTGCTCGCGCGCGAGCGCGGCGCCGAACGCCTCCCGCGAGGCCGCGACGCTCTTGCCGAACACCCTCGAGTCGGGACGGGCGAAGTAAACGTGCTCGAAGATGCACGGCGTCGATCTCGAAAGGGCGAACCTCCGGGATGAGAATCCGTCGCGCGAGAGACGCACGATCTCGCCCGGCTCCACGTCGCGCTCGAGGCGCGCCCCGATCAGGTCGAACGCGCAGGTCTCCGAGGCGACGACGGGCGACCCCTCGCGCATTCCCAGGGAGAGCGGCCGGATGCCGTTGGGGTCGCGCGCCGCGAAAATCCCCTCGCGGGCGAGGACCAGGATGGAGTACGCCCCGCGAACCTCGAGCAGCGCCTCGGCCAGGGCGGACGGCAGGTCGGGAGCCCGGGAGCGCGCGACCAGGTGGAGGATGACCTCCGAATCGGACGTCGTCGTGAAGAGCGCTCCCGACGCCTCCAGCTCCTTCCGGATCTCGCGCGCGTTCACCAGGTTCCCGTTGTGCGCGAGCGCGAGCGGACCCCGCCCCGTCGCGAAGACGATGGGCTGCGCGTTCGCGAGGAGCGACGCTCCCGAGGTCGAGTAGCGGACGTGGCCGATCGCGGTGCGTCCGGGCAGGCGGGCGAGCCGCACCTCGTCGAACACGTCGGCGACGTATCCCATCTCGCGCTCGATGCGGACGACGTCGCCGTCGAGCGTCGCGATCCCGGCGGACTCCTGGCCCCGATGCTGGAGCGCGTAGAGCCCGAGGTACGCGATGTTCCCCGCGTCTTCGGAATCGGCGATCCCGAAGATGCCGCACTCGTCGCGGAAACCGCCGCGGAATTCCATCGGCACCGATGGTAACGCCGCGGAGGCGCCGTTCATGCCTCCCGGGAGTGAAGGGCCGTGGGCGGTCAGGACATCCAATCCGCGAAGATCCGAACCTTCTTCGCCGCTTTCCAGACTTCGGGTTTCACCTTCGTCGAGACCGAGATCGGCTGGTTCTTCGCCCCGGCCGAGAGGATCCCGCGGCCGTTGTAGATCGCGATCTGCGCTCCGGCTTCGTCGAGCAGCCGCAGCGCGATCGAGACCCGATGCACCTGCCCGTCGGTGTTCGATCCGAGGAACGTCCATCCGACGACGACCGGGTCGCTCTCGGCCGAGGCGAGCTCGAGCGTGACCGAGTCGATCGAAGCGACGAACCTCGCCCGGTACTCGAGCTTCGAGAGCGGCGTGGACTCCCCCGGCGTGGGAATGGCGATCGTGGTCTCCGAGTGCATCATGAGCCCGGCGAGAGCGACCGCGGCGGCGAGTGGAAAGAGGACCGACGAAGCGACCCAGGTCCTTCGGCCGATCATGGCTCCTCCTTTAAAGAGAGTGGTCGATCGGATTATAGCGGCGGCGGGGCGATCGGGAGTCGGGCGAGCTGGCGCTCGTGCACTCGAGCGAGAAGAAGCTGCGCCGTCAGGGAGCCGACGAACGCCAGGAACATGTCCCACTGGGTGTCCCAGACGTCGCCCTGCGTTCCCAGGAAGGCCATCGCCGCGGACCCCGTCGCGAGGGCCGTCGCCCACTCGATGAGCTCGTAGGCCGCGCTCACCGCGAGGCAGACGGACGTGACGAGAAAGAAGAGCCAGCCTCCCGGCGAGAGCCCCGCGCGGCGGCGCAGGACCTCGCGGACGAGGATCGCGGGAACGAAGCCCTGGACGAAGTGGCCGAACCGGTCGTAGTGGTTGCGGGCGAGCCCGAAGAGGTCCCGGAACCAGAAGCCCGGCGGGGTCTCCGCATACGTGTAGTGGCCGCCGAGCATCAGGACGAGTGCGTGGAAGAAGAGAAGCCGGTAGACGAGCGGAGTCAGGGGAAAACGCCGGTACGTCGCGACGAGGATCGGCACGGCCACGACGACGGGCGCGACTTCGAGGACCCAGGTGAAGCGGTCCTCCGGGCGGATCCCGGAGACGACGAGCAGCGCAAGCGCCGCGACGAGGAGAACGACCGGCTCGCGGCGGGCCGGCGGCGGGGCAAAGCTTTTCGACGGCTCGTGCAGGGGCGGAAACATACCGGAAATGGCGGGTGACAGGGGCCTCCGGCTGGCACGCGCCGTGCTCTGGTCCCTATCGGCATGAGAAATTCGAGGCATTCGAACGCGATCGTCCTTCCCTCCCTGTTGCTCTCGATCGCGATCCTCGGCGCCGGGTGCGCTTCGTCGAAGTACGCGCGCCAGCAGGACGCCGACCGGCAGCTCTCCGCGCTCGTCAGCGAGCGGCTCGCGGCGGTTCCCGTCCTGGCGACCGCGAGGGTCGCGGCTCGATCCCACTGGGGGGTCGTGGCGCTCGTCGGGGAGGCTCCCGACGAAAACTCCCGGCGCGAAGCCGAACGCGTGGCGGGCGGAGTGGCCGGCGTCGTGCGGGTCGACAACCTGATTCTGGTAATCGAGGGCGGATCGAAGGCCGAGGCATCAGCCCCGGCGACGAGCGTCCTGATATTGGCCCGGACCGACTAAGTCCGGAGGAGGACAACATCATGAGGAAACGGTTCCCGGTAATTCTCGGTGTCGCCGCAGCGGTGGTTCTGGTCGCCTTCATCGGCGGCTGCACGACCACGCAGACCCCCGGCGAGCAGATGGACGACGCGGCGATCTCGACCGCGGTCAAGGCGAAGCTGACGGAGGCGAGGTTCTCGAACATCCTGAACGTCGAAACCAACGTGACGAACGGGATCGTGACGCTCGCGGGCGAAGTGCCCAACGCTCAGGTCAAGGCGGACGCCGAGGCCGCGGTCCGCGAAGTCAAGGGCGTCAAGGGCGTGAACAACAACCTGCAGGTCAAGAGCCCGCCCACTCCATAGGGCAAACGAATCGATCGAGGCGGTAGAGGAGGGGCCGGCGACGGTCCCTCCTCTGCCGCTTTTCTTTTTCCGGCCCCCCTCCCCGTGACCCGGCCCCCGGCGATCTGATAAGACTTCCTCCGCTCGAACGATCGGGCCCAAAAAGGAGGAACATCATGGGCACCCGCTTCCGGAGATACCTCGAGACTGCCGCCGTCGTCGCGTTCACCCTCTCCCTACTCGCCTGCACGACGACGAAGTCGCCGGGCGAGCAGTTCGACGACCAAACGATCACGACAAAAGTGAAAGCGAAGCTGACCGCGGACCGTTTTTCGAACCTCGTGAACATCGAGGTCAACGTGACCCACGGTATCGTGACGCTCGCGGGCGAGGTGCCGAACGAGCAGGTCAAGAGGGACGCGGAGGCCGAGGCGCGCAGCGTCGAGGGGGTCCGGGGAGTCAACAACAACCTGCAGGTTTCGAACCCCCCGAGATCCTGAACGGGTCGCCGGCCGGTGCCGACCTGGAAGGTGACGCTCGAGTACGACGGGACACGCTACCGCGGCTGGCAGGCGCAGAAGAACACGGATCGGACGGTCCAGGGCGTGCTCCTGCGCGCGGCGCGCGAGATCCTGGGATCGGACGCGGCGAGCGGCGGGGCCGGGCGCACCGACGCCGGGGTGCACGCCCTCGCGCAGGTCGCGCATCTCAGGGCGCGCCGCAGCCTCGCGCCGGGAGAGCTCCTCCGCGGGTTGAACGACGCGCTCCCCCACGACGTGAACGTCCTCTCGGTCGAGCCCGCGGCGCCCGGCTTCCACGCCCGCCACGATGCGGCGAGCCGCACGTACCTCTACCGGATCTCGCGAAGGCGAACCGCGTTCGACAAGCGGTACGTGTGGTGGGTGCGCGACCGGCTGGAAGTCGCACCGATGGCCGCGGCCGCGGCGCTCTTCCGCGGCCGCCACGACTTCGCGTCCTTCTGCGAGAACCCGGCGGGCCAGGAGTCGACGATCGTCGTCGTGGAGTCGAGCGAAGTGATCGACCGGGGTCACGAGATCCACTACCGCGTCGAGGCGTCTCATTACCTCTGGAAGATGGTTCGGAGGCTCGTCGGCACGCTGGTCGAGGTCGGAAGGGGAAAGATCGGCGTCCCGGACGTCGAGCGGCTCCTGCGAGAGAAATCGGCCGAGCCGGCGGCGTGGACGGCGCCGCCGTCCGGCCTGTTTCTGGAGAAGGTGAAGTACTGAGCGGCGGCTAGAGGACCTCGGCCGCCTCCTCGTTCGCGCGCGCGATCGAACTCGTCCAGATTCTGTGAAGCTCGGCCACCGGCTCATCGAGAAGGGGCGGGCCATCGCCGGCGCGCACCTCCAGGCGCTCCCCCTCGACGCGGCCGATCACTTCCATCGGAACGCCTGCGGCTTGCGCCGCGGATTCGACAGGTCCGCGCTCTCCCGCGGAGAAGGTCACGAGAACGCGCCCCGTGGTCTCGCCGAAGAGGAGTGCCGAAGGCCGCAGCCCCGGCGCGAGGACGACGCTCGCGCCGAGGTTCGCCTCCATCGCGCACTCGGCGAGCGCGACCGCGAGCCCTCCGTCGGAGACGTCGTGCGCGCTGCGCAGCGTGCCCGCACGTACGGCGTCGCGCACGACGGCGATCGCCTCGGCGACCTTGCGCAGGTCGAACGGCTCGAGCCGCCCCTC
>DATIBN010000242.1:0-3533 GCA_035457525.1 Thermoanaerobaculia bacterium
GAGCCCCCTTCCTACAGCGTGGACACCCTGCGGGCGTTTTCGGCGCGTTTTTTGCGAGACGAGCTGTGGCTGCTGATGGGGACGGAAGCGCTCTCGGCGTTCGGGCGATGGAAGCACCCGGATGAAATTCTCCGGCTCGCCCGCATTGCGGCGTTCCACCGGGAACCCTTCGTCGGAGACCGGGTCCACGTGCCGGACGTGCCGGGAATTCGAAATCGCCTGGATGTTTTCGACGGCGGCTCGTTTAAAATCTCTTCGACGGATCTGAGAGACGACCTCGGCCGCGGAGGCACGGCGGCGGGGCGTGTCCCGGCGCCGGTCGCGGAGTACATTACGAAGCATCGCCTGTATCGCGGGGTCGAGGGTTGACGGCGGACCGGACCTCGCAGGACAAAGTTCGGGAAGGTCTGACCGCCGCTCTCGACCGCAAGGCGTCGGCCGTCCTCGTCTTCAACCTCACGGACCTGACCACCATGGCGGACTACTTCGTGCTTTCCACGGCGTCGAACGACCGCCAGGCCCGCGCGATCGCCGACTCCATCGTCGAGAGGCTCGGCCCGGCCCTTTCCGTCGAGGGCCTCCAGACGGCGCGGTGGATCCTGATGGACTACGGCGACGTCGTGTTCCACATCTTCCAGGAGGAGGCGCGGCGCTTCTACGCCCTCGAGCGGCTCTGGGGCGACGCGGCGAACGAGACGGGCCGCTTCGCCGCATCCTCCTGACGGCCGAGGCCACCGAGCGGCCCGCCCCGCGACGGCGGGGGTCGCTCAAGTCGCTCTTCCGCACCCGCAACCGGAGTCTCGCGCGCGAGATCTCCATGCTGGAGCGCGCGCTCGACCTTCCCACGACGATCCTGATCGTGGGGGACAGCGGGACGGGGAAGGACCGCCTCGCCCGGGCGCTCCACGACGCGTCGAGCCGGCGGGATCGCCCGTTCGTTCGCGTCGAGGCGGCGAACCTCTCCGACGATCTCTTCGAGAGCGAGCTGTTCGGGCACGAGCGCGGCGCCTTCACGGGCGCGGTGTCGGGCAAGCGCGGTCTGCTGGAGGTCGCCGCCGACGGGACGGTCTATCTCGACGAGGTCTCCTCGTTGTCGCTCCCGGGTCAGGCGAAGTTCCTGCGCGTCCTCCAGGAGAAGACGTTCCGGAGGCTGGGGGGCGTCGTCGTCCACCCGTTCCGCGCGCGGTTGATCGTCTCCTCGCGCCGCGACCTCTCGGCTCTCGTCCGCCAGAAAGCGTTCCGCGACGATTTCTTCTACCGCATCGACGTCGTCTCCGTGCTCCTGCCGCGTCTCGCCGATCGCCCCGAGGACGTGCTTCCGCTCGCGCGGGAGTGCCTGCGTCGTGCGAGCCGCTCCTACGCCCGTCCGGCCCGGCGTTTCTCCCGGGACGCCGAAGAGCTGCTCTCGCAGCACACCTGGCCCGGGAACGTCCGGGAGCTGTTCTCGGTCGTGGAAAAGGCGGTGTTGACGGCGGACTCCCCGACGATCTCCGCGGCGGACCTGCCGTTCGGCGGCTTCGGCTCTCCCGAATCGCTGCTCGGGGCGGCCGTCGAGCGGCGCTGGACGTTGAAGCAGCTCTCGGACGCCTACATCGACGAAACCGTGCGGCGCGCGGGGGGAAACCGGTCGCTGGCAGCCAAACGGCTCGGAGTGTCGCGCAAGTTCCTCTGGGAGCGGTCGCGCGACCGCGCAAAAAAAGCGGAGAGCGATCCGCCCGGCGCACCCGGCCGCACACGAACGAAATAAGAGACCCCGGCAAGGAGTTTGCTCTGTTCCGGTGACCGCCGGATCGGAGAAGTGACCCGGATCACCGTCGAAATCGAGTATCATCGCGGGTTCAAAAAAGTGCCCCCGCGGGCGGAATACGGGGCCCGCAGAAGGAGAAGCCGAATGCCGACGAGCACCGCGCGCGTTGCGAAGCGAAACAAGCGGGAGCTGGAGAAGTACCGCCGTCTGCTGGAGCAGAAGAAGGCGGAGCTGGCCACCGAGCTCGCCAAGGCGCGCTCTGCGGAAGAGGAGTCCAACGAGGAGTCGACGCAGGACATCGCCGACAAGGCCGTGTCGTCCTACACGCGGGAGTTTCTCTATTCCCTGACCGACAGCGAGCGGACGGTGCTCCTCCAGATCGACGAGGCGCTCTCCCGAATCGACGACGGGTCTTACGGCTACTGCGGGAATTGCGGCAAGGAGCTGAACGAGAAGCGCCTGACGGCCGTGCCCTGGACGCCGTACTGCGTGGACTGCCAGGAGCTTTCCGAGAAGGGGCTGCTCGAGGGGTAGTTTCCCCGCCCACGGACGAACCCGGAGCCGCGCCGTCGGGCGCGGCTCTTGCTTTTTTCGGTGACGTGACTGCGGACGACACGCCGCTGCCAGCGAACGTATGAAAGTCGAGGACCTGCCGGGGTTGAGACTTCGCACGCCGATTTCGCTCGTTTTCGCGCTCTTCCTCTCCGCAACGGCTTTCGGGGCGGAGAGCTGGCGGCTGACGAGCCCCGCGCTCTACGAGGTGGGGGTCGCGGCGATCGCCGTCGATCCGCGCACGCCGTCCACGATCTACGTGGGCGGACATACGGGCCCGACTCTCCGTCAAACCGCCGCGCTCTTGCGGAGCGACGACGGGGGATTCACCTGGCGCCGATTCGGTATCCCCGGTCTGTCGGTCCAGAGCCTCAACCTCGATCCGGCGAATCCCGACGTCGTCTACATCGGTACCTATGGAGGAGGTTTTCTCAAGAGCGTCGATCGCGGCGAGAGCTGGACGGCGTTCCAGCCGAGCGGCCTGCCCTGGGTGAGCGCGGCCGTCCTCGACCGGGCGAATCCGGGCACTCTCTACGTGGCGTTCGCTGGGGCCGGCATCTTCCGGAGCACGAATTCTGGAGAGACCTGGACCTCGATCAGCGGACCGCTCGGAGTCATCGAGGAGGTCGTGACTTCGCTCGCGTTGGATCCGAGTGCGCCGAACCGACTCCTTGCGGTTGCCGCAGGAGGTCTCTATCGAACCGACGACGGCGGCACGACCTGGGTGTTGTTGAGTCGCGTCGTCGATCAAATCCTCCTGGCGGTTCCGGGGGCTCTGTACGGCGGGAGAGATGTCGGTCTCGTGATGAGCACCGACGGTGGGCACACGTGGTCGCCGATCGGGGCCGGCCTCCCTCCCCCTGGCAACGCCTCGTTTCGCGCTTTGATCCAGGATCCAGCGAATCCGGGCGTCCTCTATATCGGAACCGCAGCAGCCGGCGTCTTCCGGAGTATGGACGGCGGTCGGACGTGGACCCCCTTCAACCAAGGAATGACTCACCGGTTCGTGGGCGCCCTGTTGGCCACGCCCTCAGGGGATCCGTTTCTTTACGCCGGAACGGACGCGGGCCTCTACGACTACCGTTCGCGCCCCGAGTTCCAGACGACCCTTCCCGCCGTCGCTTCGCTGCACGGGGTTCCCCCCGCCTTCTTCCACTCCGACGTGTGGATCTTCAACGGGTCCGCGGAGTCCGAGGCGACCGTGACCGCGACCTACCGGTGCCTGGGCGGCTCC
>DATIBN010000243.1:0-3237 GCA_035457525.1 Thermoanaerobaculia bacterium
ATCTACGCGCTGTCCAACAGCGGCGTCGCTCCCGCCAGCGGCGAGTTCTCCCGCGACCGCATGGTCCCGGCGTTCGGCAACGTCGGCTTCTCGCTCGCGCCCGGAGAGATCGGGATGGCGGAATACGACCCGTCCACGAGCCCGTACGGCTGGCACATCATCAAGCGCCTCGAATAGCCGGGTGAGAGCGCGCGTCGCGTCGTTCGCGGCTCTCGCAGCTGCGGCGTTTCTCGCCTCGTCACCGCTCGAAGGGCAGAAGCGCAAGCTTACGATCGAGGACCTGACGGCGGAGCCGCCCATCGCGGGCCGGCCGGTCTCGGGCGTGGCCTGGATCGGGCGCGGAGAGCGCTTCTCCTACGTGGTGAAGAAGGGAAGCGGCGACGACGCACCCTCCGAGCTCTGGGTCGAGGAAACCGCGACCGGGAAGAAGCGGATGGTCGTCGCGACCCGCGGTCTCGCGCTCCCCGAAGACCCGGTGAGGGAGAAGAGCACGCCGCCGGCTTCGGCGAAGCGGCAACCCGCGACGGCGTCGCTCGAGGGCTACGCGTGGTCCCCCGACGGCCGGCGCGTCCTCGTGACCGGCGCCGACGACCTCTGGACGTGGGATGTGGGCGCCGGGAGGCTCGAGCGACTGACCCGCAGCGCCGGGAAAGAGGAGCTGCCCTCCTTCTCGCCGGACGGACGGCGCGTCGCGTTCGTCCGCGGCAACGACCTCTGGACGATCGAGCTCGACGGAGGCCGGGAGACGCGCCTCACCCGGGACGGCAGCGAGGTCGTCTACAACGGGAAGCTCGACTGGGTCTACGAAGAGGAGCTGGCGGGCCGTGACCCCCGCGGCTACGACTGGGCGCCCGACGGCGGATCGATCGCCTACCTCCGGCTCGACGACTCGCCGGTCGCGACCGCCTCGATCGTCGACTATCTCGCGGTGCCGCCGAAGGTCACATTGCAGCGCTACCCGAAGGCCGGCTCGAAGAACCCCCTCGCCTCCTTCCACGTGGTTGCGATCGACGGCACCGTCCGCTCCGCGGAACAGCCGGGGGACGACTCGTACGTCGTGCCCGACTTTTCGTGGGCGCCGGATTCGTCGGCCGTCTGCTATCGCGTCCTGAACCGCGCGCAGAACCGGCAGGAGATCCGGCTCGTGACCCCGGCCAGGGGCTCGCGGACTCTCTTCGTGGAAACCGATCGTCACTGGGTGAACGTCTCCGATCCGCCCCGGCTCCTGCGGGACGGCCGCTACGTCTGGAAGTCGGAGAGGACGGGATTCGCGCACCTCTTCGTCGGAAAGACGTCGGGGGGCGAGCCGCAGCCGATCACGCGCGGCGATTGGATCGTGGACAAGATCGCGGGCGTGGACGAGGCCGGCGGCTTCGTTTACTTCACGGCGACCGAGGAGAACGTCCGGCGGCGCCCGCTCTACCGCGTCGCGCTCGACGGCACCGGTTTCGCGAAGATCACCTCGTCACCGCGCGGCCAGCACTCCGCGCAGCTGTCTCCCGACGGAAAGTTCCTGCTCGACACGCATTCGAGCGTCTCGGATCCTCCGGTCCTCTCGCTCCTCGATTCGCGCGGCCGGGTCCTGCGCGCCGTGGACCGTCCCCGGAGCCGGCTCGACGAGTTCGATCTCGGGACCGTCGAGGAGACGTCGGTCCGGGCCGACGACGGCGAGCGCCTCGAGGCGTCTCTCGTGAAGCCCCCCGGGTTCGATCCATCGAAGAAGTACCCCGTGATCGTATTCGTGTACGGCGGGCCGCACTCGCAGGTGGTGCGCGACGCGTGGGGAGCGACGACGCTGCTCGACCACCTGCTCGCGAGTCGCGGGTTCCTCGTCTGGAGCCTGGACAACCGCGGCGCGTTCGGGCGCGGGCACGCCTGGGAGACGCCGATCTTCCACGACATGGGGAAGCGCGAGCTCGCCGATCAGCTCGCCGGAGTCCGCCACGTCAAGACTCTGCCGTTCGTGGACGGAGCCCGCATCGGGATCTGGGGGTGGTCCTACGGCGGCTATCTGACGCTCTTCTCTCTCACGCGTGCGCCCGACGTGTGGAAGTGCGGGATCGCCGGCGCTCCCGTGACGCACTGGAAGTTCTACGACACGATCTACACCGAGCGATACATGGCGACGCCGCAGGAGAACCCGCAGGGCTACGAGGACTCCGCGCCGCTCTCGCGCGCGAAAGACCTCGCCGCGCCGCTGCTCCTCATTCACGGCGGCGCCGACGACAACGTCCACCTGCAGAACACGGTCGCGTTCGTGGACGAGCTCGTCCGGGCCGGGAAGCCGTACGAGCTCCAGGTCCAGCCCCGGCAGAAGCACGGCTTCCGCGGCAAGGAAGCGGTCGACTTCCGGAACCGGGCGATCGTTCGGTTTTTTGAAGAGAAACTCAAAGCTCCGTAGCGCCTCGCGGGTTTCCTGGTCGCGGCGCGAGGAGTCTCCCGAGGTAATCGAGGGAGGAGCCTCGCGCCGCGGGAGCGCGAGCGAGGCGAGGGGTCAGGCGCTCGGTCGAGGCCGGCCTGCCGAGCCGAGCGCCGGTGGCGGCAGCCAGATCCCGAGCGAGCGAGCGCGACGGCAAAGAAGAACGCCGCCCCGATTGCTCGGGAGCGGCGTGTTTCGGTCGGTCCAGCCAGTTTGTGCGAAAGGCGCGGTCCGACGCCATCAAATACGAAGCAAGCTCCGTGCCGGATTCGGCCGCGAAGCAAACTCCCGAGCGGGGCGAGGGACGTCTCCCTCGATCGGCCGGGAAAGCCCCTAGGAGGGCGCTCCCAGCAGCACGATCGGTCCCGTCGGCTGCGGCACTCCCCCCCGGGGCTCGACGGTCACCGCGAAGTTCTCGGCGGTCGCAACGGCGGCGAGGTCCTTCGACTCGACCAGAACGCGCCCGGCCGGATCGACGTCGAAGGTCCCGGCGTCCACGGGCTTGCCATCGGCGAACACCCAGAGCTGGTACTGCCGGTCGGCCGGCAGGGTCTCGAGGCTTGCCGCGACGAGGATGCCGCGCTTCGCCTGGTTGCTCCAGAACACCTTCCCGCGGGCGTTCGGCTGGGGACCGTGCCCGCCGAGGAAGAGAATCCGGACGTCGTCGCTCTCCATGACGCGCGCCGCGAGGTCGCGTCGCGCGATCTCGGACCGGGCGGTCTCGATTCGCTCGGCGAGCTCGGAATTTCGCGCCGTGAGCTCCTCCCGCTGCCGTCGCAGTCGCGCGTCGTCGAGAAGGACGACGAGGAAGAGGATCG
>DATIBN010000244.1:0-2371 GCA_035457525.1 Thermoanaerobaculia bacterium
CGACGTCGTCGAACGGGCGTCGGCCGTTGGGGAAACCGGCGAGGTCGCCGCCGAGGACACCCAACCGGTTCGCGAGCGAGGTCGGAGTCGGGAACACCGCGACGTTCAGGCGGATCTGGTCCGAGATGACCTCGTTCGGCCGCCGCGTCAGTCCTTCGACTCCCAGGACGACGGCGAGCAGGTCGTTGCGGGGCGCCGGCGGGGAGTCGATGTCGAAGAGGGCTTTCAGGATCTTCGGCACCTCGGGGTCGAGCACCGACGCTCCGAACTGGGCGTCGTCCCTCGGGTAGGAGGCGTTGAAGAGATCCTTCTGCGCGAGCGGGATCACGACCTCGTTGACGAGCGGGATCGCGAGCCGCGAGACCTGAACCCAGTCACCGGACTCCGAGGGTTTCTCGCCGGAGTCGGAGAGGGTCCGGCTCTTCCGCCTCCACGTCGAGGACCACATGCCGATGATCGCGTTCGGGTCGGAGACCGACGTGGGCACCGTGTGGTTCTTCGTGAGCTGGAAAATCGGGACCGAAAGCGCGATCGTGTGCGTGTTGAAGCCCGCCACGTCGTTCTTGCCCCCGCCGGCGTTGCCGGGCAAAGTGCCGGGGCGGAAGTTGATCAGGTCGAAGATCATGCCGAGGTCGACGTAGAAGCCGTCGGCGCGCGGACCCGCGAAGACCTTCGTGTCCTGGTCCACCGTGTAGACCGTGGATGCGATGTTCGATCCCTTGCCGTAGCCGCCCTCGGACGGGAACGACTTCGGACCGACGTTGTTCGGCGCCTCGAGAAGGTCGTCGCCGAGCACCGTGCGCGCCGACGACGGCTGGTCGGGCGAAGGGCCGACGATCTTCTCCACCCTGTAGGTGTAGTAGACGTTCTGGTTCGGGTCGGTCGGCGAGGTGATCGGTCCTGTGTTCTGCAGGAACGTCGCGCCGGTGCGGACGTGCCGGGTGAACGTAAAGCGATAGACGACGTCTTCGATCGCGTCCCCGTCCCAGTCCACGTTGAACTCGTATCGCACGTTTTCTCCGAAGTGCCAGAAGTTCGGGCCGCCGGCGGGCTCTTCGAGGGGCACCCAGTTGCCGATCATGACGACCCGGCCACCTTCCACGGGATCCAGAAAGAAATAGGTGTCGGTGTTGTCCGCCTCCGGATCCGCCGAAATGAGCGGGGCCTCCCGGTGGCTGGATGCCGCCGCGGACGGCGGCTGGACGGCGGCGGCGACTGCGAGCGCGAGCGCGGCGAGCCAGATCGCGCCCGTCGCATTCCGTTTCGACGTCGGGGGGAGTTTCATCGGGGTTCCTCCTTCCTTTTTCCTCGCGTCAACTACGGGGCGCCGCCGGCGTTGGATCTCTGACGGCTGCGGGCGCGGCGGCTGGGTTATCCTCCCGGCCATCGCGCGAAAGGAATGAGTTCCCGCCGGGAGTCGAAAGAGGCCGCCGCCAGCGACGCCGCGCTCGTCGCCGCGATGGAGCGCCGGGACGCCGACGCGCTCGGGCAGCTCTACGACCGATACGCCCCGCGACTCCTCGGCCTCGCGTACCGGATCCTCGGAGAGACGGGGGAAGCGGAGGAAGTGGTCCAGGAAGTCTTCCTCTACGCGTGGCGGTCGGCAGGCAGCTTCGACCCGACCCGGGGAACCGTCCCGGCATGGCTGCTGGTCGCGACCCGAAGCCGCGCGATCGACCGGCTTCGCACCCGGCGGCCCACGGCGTCCGCCGGGGTGGACGGGCGCGGGCCGCTCGACGACCTCGCGGCGCGCGACGACGTCGAAGGAGGCTCGGCGTCCCGCGAGTGGGAGACGCTCTGTCGCAGCGCGATCCGGGAACTGCCGGCCGACCAGAGACAGGCGCTGGAGCTCGCGTACTTCGACGGGCTGACCCATCCGGAGATCGCGGAGCGCACGGCGACGCCACTGGGGACCGTCAAGACGCGGATCCGCCTGGGCCTGATGAAACTCCGGGAACGCATGAAGCCGTACTGGACGAAGGAGCAGGATGCATAGCGAGAGACACGAGGAGCTTCTCGCCCTGGCGGCGCTCGGTATGCCTCTTCCGGCGGAGGAGGCGGCCGAGTACGAACGCCTCCTCGAGGAGCGCTGCGCGGAGTGCGGATCGCTCGGAGCCGAGCTCCGCTTCGCCGCCAGCGCGCTTGCTGCGGGCGCGCCCCCGCGCACTCCCCGTCCCGGCCTCCGCGACGAGGTCCTCGCTTCGATCGGACCGGCACGCCGGAGCTCTGCACCGCCGCGGTCGTCGCCGATCGCGGCGTGGGCCTTCGCCGCCGCCGCGGCGATCCTCTTCATCGTCGTACTTCTCGACGACGCGCGCCTGCGACGGCAGCGCGAAGAGCTCACGGCGCGAAACTCCGAGCTCGCGGAGCG
>DATIBN010000245.1:0-8075 GCA_035457525.1 Thermoanaerobaculia bacterium
CGCGCTGCTCCACGACGGCCGCCGCGAGCGCGACGGCGACCGGCGCGGGTCTCGCACGGCGTCGCGGAAAGCGCTCCGGATCCCCGAGCCGGCGCGCGGCGCAGAGCGACGAGACCGGGCACGCCGGGCACGCGGGTCCGCGGGGCGTGCAGATCGTCTGTCCGAGATCCATGAGCGCCGCAGCGAGATCGCCGGGGCGGTGGTCCGGCAACAGGCTCGCGGCCCGCGCGAGGACGCGGCGCCGGAGTGCCCCCGATCCCGCGCTCCCGGGAAGGGCGAACAGGCGCGACAGCACGCGATCCACGTTGGCTTCCGCCGCCGGAACACGCGCGCCGAACGCCAGAGAGGCGACGGCCGCGGCCATGTACTCCCCGAAGCCCGGCAGGCCCTCGAGGACCCCGGTCTGACGGGGAACTGCCCCGCCGTGCTGCTCCACGATCTTTCGCGCGGCGCGCCGCAGGTTGCGTGCGCGGGCGTAGTAACCGAGCCCCGACCAGGCGGCGAGGACGTCTTCCTCCCGAGCCCGCGCGAGTGCATGGACGTCCGGAAACCGTGAGAGAAAGGGAAGGTACCGTTTGCGGACGGCGGCGACGGTCGTCTGCTGAAGCATGACCTCGGAGACCCAGATCCGGTACGGGTCGGAAGTCCCACGCCAGGGGAGCTCCCGCTTCTCCCGGTAGAACCACGCGAGAAGCGCGGATCGGAGCCGGGTTTCTAGGTCGCCGACGTGAGCGACTCGCGTGGAGCGATCCAGTCCGGCTCCCGCATCAGGTCCGCGACGAACTTCTGCTCCTCCGGACTCGGTAGCGTCTCCGCCAGATGCTTCGCATGCTCCTCGGCCGTCAGGAGCTCCCCCGTGACCGAGTAGGTCTTCCCGGCGAACTCGCCGATCGCCCGGTGATATTTCATGTCGGGGGCGACGATCGGTTGCGCGCCGGCCGGCATGTACCGGTTGATCTGCTCGATCAGCTTGTCGACTTCCTGCTTGTACATTTCCCGCGAGAGCTCGTTCAGGCGCTCCCGGTCGGCGTCGACGCCGTGCCGGTGCTCATCGTAGCGACCCTTCAAACCCCACACGTAGAACCACTCGGCGGACGAGGAGTGGTCCTTTCCGAACAGGTCGTACGCAGTGGACAGCCACTTGTTGATGTACTTCTGAAAGAGCGGCCCCGGCACGCGGCCCGCCTTCGCGATCCGCTGCAGCCCCATGTGTCCGGTGCCCATGTGGAAGCCTTCCTCCTTGAGCATCGGCCCCATGGAGCGGGCGAGCGGCGCGAACGCGGACGTCGAGAGCATGTTCAGCTGGTACTTCCCGTCGCGGTCCACGAACTCGGTGTAGGTGAAGAAGTCGACCCAGTTGTCGACGTCGACGTTGAACGATCCGAGCAGGCGGTTGTTGTCGAACGACCGCCGCTCCAGCAGCTTGCGCGCCTCGATCTTCCCGGTCTCGCCGAAGTCGTTGACGAGCAGATGGCACATCTGCCACCCGTGCCGCATCTCCTCGACCATGATCCGGCACACGCTGTCGGTGTCGTACTCCGAGGGGGACGTCTTGAGCAGGTTTCGCTGCTGCTCGACCGAGGCGAACTCGGTGTCTCCCTGGTAAACGATCAGGTTGAGCAGCGCGTCACGGATGGGCTGATGCGGGATCTGGGTGACGCGCTCCCACTTGTCCCGGCCCTTGAAGTCACCGAACTCGATCTCGTTGGTCTTCAGGTCGCCGTATTTCGCCTCGAAATGGTAGTCGGAGTACTTCGGCAGGGTCAGGCCGATGTCCTTCTGCCACTCCCGGAAGGCGTCGATCCAGTCGTCGAATGTCGCGATCTTCTTCACAACTCCCTCGAACTCCATATCATAGCGGTTTATGCCCGCTTCTCCGCTCCCGATCGACTGGGAGGGTCTCGTGGTCGGTTTCGAGAGCCGCTCGCGACAGATCACGCACTTCTTCGACCGCGAGACCGGCGACGTCGCCCAGGTCCTCGAGCGGGACGCCGCGCGCCACTCGACGATGAGTGCGGACCCGCGATACGTCGCGCTGCCGCGGGATTCCGGGGAGCGGTCGCGCGGAGATCTCGAGGAGTTCCTCGCGGCGTGCGACGACGAAGGATGCCGGCGCGATCTCGCCGCTGCGCTCTCCTCGGCCGACCCAGCGTCCGCGTATCGGAGCGCGCTCCTGCGGAATCCCAGGCAGGAAGCGCGCTTTTTCCAGTTCAAGCAGCGACGCGCGCGAGAGCGAGCGGAGGAATGGCTCGCGGCGCAGGGAGTCCCGTTCGAGAAGGAGATTCGCCGCTAGATCGGCAGAGTCAGGCAACCGAACCGGCGCGCCTCATGGAAGTCCGCCGGCTCTTTCCCGGTCGGCGACCAGGCCGAGAACTCGTCTCTCGCTCCCCGATCCACGCGGTAGAAGTTGGCGCGCCACTTCGACGGCGCCCCCTGCCCTTCCAGCATCGGCGCCATCGGGATGGTGAGCGTCGCCGACCAGCGTCCCGGCCGCACGCGGGTCTTCCCCGACAGCCCGGGCAGGTTCCATGCGGCGTCCCCGTTCATCGTGGCGCGCACGAGGTCGGGCGAAGTCACGCGGGCGTCGAACAGCGCTCCGAGCGGGTTGATCTCGAACTCGAAGTACACGGTCGGCGGATCGAAGGGCGAGACGAAGACCTCGTACACGTCCTCCCTCCAGAGCGGCTCGTCGCGGCCGCGGAGCGTCGCCACCGTCGCCTCGTCCCGCCCGTCGAAGCGCACGACGAGAGCGCCGTCGCGAAAGCCCGCTCGGACCGCCGTGCGGAGGCGGGGCACGGCGCCCGAAACCGCGTCGCGGAGCGCGATCGGCGGGATCGAGACGAGTCGGTCCGTCGGGCCGAGCGGCGGGACGTCGATGCGGGGAAGCGCGAAGTCGTTCGTAGTCCCGAGGCTACTTCAGCTTCCAGAGACGCACGAGGTTGAAGCCGATCGAGGCGTCGCGCGGAAGGCCGACGCCTCCGAAATCCGAGGCGGTGTACTGGTCGACGCTGGTCGCGCGGAGGTTTCCGACGGTGAACGCGAAGCGGTGCCTCAGCACCGTCTTCTCGATGGAAGCGATCCAGCCGAACCGCGTCGTCCGCCCCGAGCCCTCGGTGAAATCCTGGTTCTTCGGGTAGAACTCGCCGTGCAGGTTGACGGTGCGGGTGAGGGCCACGGAAATCGCGACCGGCACGTTGAAAGCGTCGCGGAAAGAGGCGGTGTTCGAAACGTAGGTGGGAACCGCCGTCAACCGCACGCGCGATCCGAGAGCGAGTGAGGCGATTCCCTGCGCGAAAAACGCGTACCGGTCCCCCTGGACCTCTTCCGCGGTGCGGCCGTTCCCTCCGACCCGGACCGCGAGCCCGAAGCGCCGCCCTTCCGCGACCGGCAGCAGCCGGTACTTCGCCGAGATCTCGTAGTCGTCCTCGCTCGAGGAGCGATCGAGCGCGAGCTCCAGGGAATCGAGCGGGGAGTACGAGACGCCGATCCCGGTCGACGTGCTCGAGTCGAAAGTGAAGAAGTTGTGGAAGTCGGCCTCGTTGAGAGACCCGGAGAAGCGGTGCGTGAAGATGACGCCGAGCGTCCCCCCGGCGGGAGTCTCGGTCGAGGGAAGGTTGATGACGCGCGAGCCTTCCGGAGCCCGTGGGGGAGGGGTCGTCGGCGCATCCTGCGCGAGCGCGCGGGTGGCGACCAGCAGCATCGTGACCGCGACGCCTCGGCATCTTCCACTCAATCCCGCGGCGCTCCTCTCAGGATCCAATCCGTCACGAGCTGGCGCTCGGCTTCGGTGATCGATCCGGTCTGTGGCATCCGATCGCCGACGATCACCTGCCCCGGCGAGATCTTCCGCCAGAGGTACGAGTTCGTCGCGTCACCCGGAGTGACGCGGAAGATCGAAGGGTTCTGGTTCGCGCGCACCATCACGATCGAGTCGTAAGCGACGCCCGAAGTGAGGACCAGGCCCTCCTGCGCGAGCGACGCCGGCCCGAGGTGACACCCGGAGAGCGCACACTTCGGAGTGAAGACCTCGTTCTGCACCCGCGTGAACGTCGCGAGGGGCGACGGGCCCGGTCCGTCCCCGGGCTCGGTCGGCAGGGCCTTCTCGTCGCCGCAACCCGATGGAACGAGACAGGCCGCGAGCAGAAAACCGTAGATCGCGAGGCGCTTCACGACGCGGCGGAGTATAGCCACGCGTCCGTGAATGAATCGTTATTTACGAAATCTTGAGAGGGGGAATGCCTCGCTTGAATGCGGATGAAAGGTACCTGGACAACATCCGGGTGCAGACTGAAGTCTGTCCCCTCCACTCCGTCAAATCTTGACCAGGCCCGCGCCCCAGTGAAGTCCGGCGCCGAGCGCCGTGAAGCAGACGAGGGACCCGGGACCGATTCGCCCGGCCTGCTTCGCCTCGTGAAAGACGAGCGGGAGAGTCGCGGCTGTTGTGTTGCCGTACTTCTGGATGTTGTTGAACACCTTGTCGTCGGCGAGGCCCAGGTGCTTCTGCACGGCTTCGTTGATGCGCAGGTTGGCCTGGTGCATGAGGAGCATGTCGAGGTCGTCGATCGAGAGGCCGTGCTTCGTGAGAACCTCGCGCACGATCTCCGGCATCATCGTGGTCGCCAGGCGGAACACCTGCCGGCCTTCGACAATCGGGACGGTGCCGTCCGACGCGAACATCTCGGGGGAAAAGTAGGGGAAGGAGGCGGAGCCGCCACCGGGCACGTAAAGTTTGTCCCAGTGCCGCCCGTCCGTGCGCATCTCGAAACCGAGAAAACCCCTTCCGTCGCCGGACTCGTTCGCCTCGAGGACGAAGGCCCCGCCCCCGTCTCCGAAGATCACGGCGCGGTCGCGCTGCTTGGTTCCCCAGGCGTAGGCCTCCGGGGAGACGGGGCCCTCGGAGTCCCCGAACATCACGGCCCATTCGGCATCGGTCCACGGATACAGCGACGCGTGACACTCCGCGCCCACGAGCAGGATGCGCCGGTACGCGCCGGACCGGATGAAGGCGTCGGCGACCTGCAGCCCTGACAGGAACCCGGCGCACTGCATGCGCACGTCGAGAGCGTGCGTCGTCGTAAGCCCCAGCTTTCTCGCCAGCAGCCCGCCGTTTCCCGGAAAGTAGTGGTCCGGCGTCATCGTCGCGAACACGATGAAGTCGATGTCGCGCGGTTCGAGACCCGCGTCGTCGAGAGCGCGGCGCGCGGCTTCGAGGCCGAGGTCCGAGGACGAGGTCCCTTTCCGCGCGTAACGCCGCTCCTGGATGCCGGTGCGCTGGCGGATCCACTCGTCGCCGGTGTCCATGAGGAGCGACATCCGGTCGTTGGTCACGACGCCGTCCGGAACGAACATCCCGGAGCCACGAATGACGGTGGTTGGACGTTGCACGTCAGGACCGATTTCGCTCGTTCGACGCGGCTCCGTCAGCGAAGTGGCTCGATCTCGACGTCTCCGGTCGGCCCGTCGACGCCCGCGGCCCACGCGTACAGGAGCATTCCCTCCGAAGGCTCCACGAAGAGGCGCCCGTTCGGCTCCTCCGTGACTCCGAGCGTCGTCAGGATCGAGTCGAAGCGGACCGTCCGCCCCGTATCCACCACGGCCTGCAGCCGCCCGATCTCGTCGTTGTTGCCGTTCACCGCGACGATCGTGACGACTCCGGCGGTTCCGCCGTTGTAGAGGATGAGGTTCGTCCGCCGCGTGGAGGTCTGGACGGCGAATGCCTCACCGACTCCGGACAGAGCACCCTCGACCGGGATGGGGAGCGCAAGGGTTCCGAAATCCCCCGCCTCCTTTCGCGCCGCGATCCGGGCGGACGAGACGATCGGGACGTCGGACTCGACCACGATCGCTCCCTGGCCGGGATCGACCTGGAAGACGGTCGGCAGGACGAACTCGAACCGCCGGCTCTCGCCGGGTTCGAGCGAGAGGGTTTGCGATGCCGGGGCCTCCTGGGGATCGAGCGGGATGTAGGAGAGGGTCACGGATGCGGGGGAGCTCGAAGGGTTCGACAGCGCGAGGTCGGAGAGGAAGATCGTGTCGAACATCCCGAGCGCGTTGCCCACGTTCGGGAAGACTCCGCTTTGCGTCGCTTTCGCCGGCAGCGATAGAGCGGTGTCCTGCGATCCCTCGTCCACGATCCGCACGTACGGGTACAGCGTCCCGGAGAGAACCGAAACGCGAATGACGTCGCCCGGCTCCTCCTCGACCCCGAACGCCGACGCCGCCGGGTCGAACTCCTGGTTGAGGTTTGCCGTGAGTGAGATCGGAAGCGTCCCGCGGACCGTGCCGTCCGGCGCGACGAGCGTGAACTCCGCGCTGGCGCCCGAAGTCGTGAAGAAGCCGAAGATCGACTTTTCGTTCTCTCGCCAGCCGGTGAAGAGCGTCCGGGTCGCTCCGGCGCCGAGGCCCTCCGCCGGTGTGAACGCGGGCGTCGAATATCCGAAGGCGCCGCCGTCCTCGCGGGCCTGCGCGGTGCGGACGGTCGCGACGAGCGCTTCCGCCGGTCCCGACGTGACGTGGAACCGGATGGGGCCGGTGAGCGTCGTCGACGACGATCCGAGGTCGCCGAACGCGTCCGCGAGGAGGGAGTTCCCGCCGGGCGCGAGGCTGAACGTCTGCCGCGCCGCGAAGTAGCCGGGCGAGAAGAGATAGATCACCTCTCCCGAGATCGGCTCGTCGCTGGCGTTGTGCAGGAGGATGTCCACGCGGGTTTCCGTCGTCGCGGTGCCGGTCCGCTGGCTGGCGGCCGGAGCGACGAGGTCCGACGCGGCCCCCACCGTCTGGAGCTGCACGTGGGCGAGCCGGCCGGCAGTGCCGACCCACACCTCGCCGTCGACGACGTCGATGCCGTAGGCGTTCTGCCAGGGAACTTCGGTCCTCAGGACGCCCGGGACGCCGGCGCCGACCTTGAGGTCCTCCACCGGAATCGTCGCGGCCGCCGACGCGAATGTCGTCGGCGTGATGGCGTAGTCGCGGACGGTCGCGCGCCGGTTGTTGACGAGCCGACCGACGTCCAACGTCTGCGGCTCGAGCACCGTCACCGTCGCCGTCGAGAGGTTCGGGTCGAGCAGCGCGATCTGGCCGTTCGCGCCGTTTGCCTCGGTGACGTAGACGCGGCCGCCGAAGAGGTCGAAGTGAATGGGGTTCAGGAAACCCGTGAAGCTGACGAGAAGACCCGTGGCCGGATCGAAGCGGTCGACACGCGCGCCCGTAAATTGCGAGATCCAGAGCCGCCCTTCCGGGTCGAACTGAATCTGGGAGGGGGAGAGGATCGCAAAGGTCGGGTCGAAGAACGTCCAGGACGTCTCCTGCGCGGCACCCGGCTCGAACCGGACGATCCGGTTGTTCCCGAAGTCCGTCATCCAGAGGGCGCCGTCCGCGCCGAGGACGATGTCGGAGTAGGCGATGGTCTGCGGAGAGCGGTAGTCCACGACCTCCAGGGTCTCGAGGTCCACCGACTGCAGACGGCGATCGGTCTGGGGGATCCACAATTTGCCGTCCGGCGCGCGGTAGAAGCCCGCGGGTCGCGAGCCGGGCACCTCCCACTCGCGGACCTCGCCCGTGGCGGTGTCGAGCCGTCCGAAGATCGAGTGGCCGGCGTCGATCCCGCTCTCTCCGTTGCAGAGGAACCACACGAGGTCGCCATCGATCTCGAAGTCCACGGGGTTCGCCCCGCGGTCGTCGTCGTCCCGGAGCTGCCACTGCGTCATGACCTCGTCCTTCAGGACGGCGATCCGGTCCAGGGCGGGGAGCAGGAACCAGACGGACCCGTCGGGTCGGACCTCGACCCGGACTCCGCTCACGACGCCCGAATCCTCGGTCTCGTAGGCGGTGCCGGCCGGGACGGTCGTGCCGGTCTGTGCCCACAGGACCGACGCGACGAGGAGGAGGGCGGCAGAGACGCCCGCAAAACGCTGGGATTTGGACATCGGCGGATCATAACCTGCGGTCCGCACGCGACATTTCGCGTTTGTGAGAGACGTGAGACGCCACGCCGCACTCCCCTCTTCTCGCCTGGGGGGAGAGGGCTGGGGTGAGGGGGCCGAATGCGCCGATTCCCCCCGGCGTTATCTTCTTCG
>DATIBN010000246.1:0-3163 GCA_035457525.1 Thermoanaerobaculia bacterium
CCGCGCGCGGCGGATCTCGTTGCGCGCGTTGCCGGCGAGGTCCCAGGCCATGAGCTTCGCCCAAGCGAGGCTGTCCACCGGATCGAAAGGCGCGGCGGGGACGCGCAGGATCCGGAACTCGACCGGCCTCGCGGACGACGACGCGAGGTACGCGTTCAGGCCCCGCGTGTACGACTCGAGGCGCCGGCGCGAGGGAGGCGCGAGGTTTCTCCATGCCGACTCGGCCGCGCGCCGGATCCCGATCGTGCGAAGGAATCGGTCCGTCTCGACGAGGCCCGGGCCGAGGATCTCGGCGAGCCGGCCCGAACCGATGCGCCGCTGGTACTCGATCTGCCAGAGCCGGTCGCGCCCGTGGACCCAGCCCAGGCCGAAGAGCGCGTCTTCCTCGCTCGCCGCGCGGATGGTGGGGACTCCGTGTGCGTCGGTCTCGATCTCGATGCCCGCAGCCGGACCGGCGACCCGGACCGTGCCGCTCCTCCGCGGGATTGTCGACGCGACGAGGCCGAGAAAGAGGATCGCGAGCGCCGCCCCGGTGACCAGGAGCGCGAAGAGGGGTCTTCTCAAGATCCCGCGATGAGAGACACGCGGGCGAAGTCTAACGTCCGGGATCGGCCGCCGGTATCCGCAGCCGGCTGAGGACTTCGCGGGGCCGCCCCGCACCCGCGGGCGGGGTCGTATGCGACCAGAGTCGTAGAGAACCGGCCGCGACCGGGACCTATGATTTCACGCACGAAACTCCAGAGCAGACGTCCGACACCCTCGAGAAGAGTTCGCCGGCCGAAGCGCCGCTCATACAGAAGGGAGTACGTCACATGAACCGCCGGACGTTTCCAGCCGCAGCATTCCTCGTTCTGTTCGCAACCCTACGGCCCGTCTCCGTCGGCGCGGCGACGTATGTGCCACTCTCCGACGCCGATCTCACGCGGCAGTCGACGTTGATCGTGCTGGCCGAGGTGATCGACTCCGAGTCCGGTCTCGCCGAAGACCGGTTTCCGATCACTTCGGTGCGCCTCCGGCCAATCGAGGTGTTGAAAGGCTCGCTACCCGGCGAGACGTTCCGGGTCCGACTCCCGGGCGGACAGGTCGGCGAGACGATCTCCTGGTTCGACGGGACGCCGGTTCTTCTTTCGAACCAGAAGGCTCTCCTCTTCCTGCACGCGCGCCCGGAGGCGGGAGAGTATGGCCTCTCCGAGTTCGCGCTTTCTCAGTTCGACGTGATGGAAGACGCCGAGCGGAACCTCTACGCGGTGCGATCCGTTTTCACCGTGGAAGAGGACCACCGCCTGTCGCGCCTGGCGCCCGGGTCGACTCCCGAAGGCGCCGTCCGCGAGCTGGAGCCCTTCCTCGACTCGCTTCGCGACTCGGCGCGGCCGGCGCCGCTCGCGCAAACGCGCTACCGGGTCCCGACCGGGTCGCTGCGCATTCCGCGGCGCGGCTACGTGCCGATGTGGGTCAACTTCGGCGGTCGAGAGCCCGGGACCTGCGGCTCGCGAACGCCTTGTCTCGTTCGCTGGTTCTTCGACACGGGGGCCTCACCCAACGCGACCACGAGGACGACCGGGGCACAGACGAACCTCTCCGACGGCTCCAACGGCATCGCGCTGACAACGGCGGCGGTCTCCAGTTGGGCAGGGATACCGGCAAGCGACGTCCGAATCTCCGGACCGGGCGCGAGCGGCACCGTCGAAGTCCGGTACGACGTCGAAGCCGCGTCCAACGGTGCCTGGTCGACGCCGGCCGCTTGCGGAGGAGGCGTGGTCGGAATCGGAGGGCCGTCGTTCACGATCTCGCCAATCACCTACAGGAACGACAGCTACTTCCCCGTTCAGTCCGGGTCCGTCCAGATGCGGAAGAACATCTGCGCCACGGGCCTCTCGAGCAACACTTTTCGCACCGGCCTCGCACACGAGCTGGGCCACGTCCTCGGTCTCGGCCATCCCGACGCAGCGCAGAGCACGCACAGCACCACGGGCTCGGCCGAGTGGAACGCGGCTCTCATGAAGTCCTCGGCGGCGACGACGACCCTGATCCCCCAGACCGACGACATCCAGGCGATTCAGTACTACTACGGCACCGGCACCAGCGCCGCCTGCGTTCCGGACGCGACGACTCTCTGCATGAACAACGGCCGGTTCAGCGCCCGCGGGACGTTTCGGACCGCCGCCGGCCAGACGGGTTCTTTCATGGCGGTCCCGGTTGCCACCGCGCCGGACTCGGGCCTTTTCTGGTTCTTCGCCCCGAGCAATCTCGAGATGCTGATCAAGGTCCTGAACGGATGCGGGCTGAACAGCCGGTACTGGGTCTTCTTCTCGGCGGGCACGAACGTGGAGTTCACGGTGACCGTGACGGACACGCAGACGGGCGCGACGAAGACCTATTCCAATCCCCTGAACACGGCGGCCGCGCCGGTCCAGGACACCAGCGCCTTCGCCACCTGCCCCTGAGGTCCCCGGCGCGGGGTCGGGTAACACCCGGCTCCGCGCCTCAGTCGTCCGTCGGGTTCGCTTCTCCGAGAACCTGCGTCAGGTCGTAGGAGCCGTCGCCGAACTCGAGCGTGAGCGCTCCCTCCTCGAAGACGGTCCGCTCGAGCGAGAGGTCGATGCCCGGAGGCATCCAGGAAGAAAGGTTGACGACCATGATCCGGTCGTCGGAGTAGTACGTCAGGAGGCCGCGCGGCGCCTTCTGCACCAGGTACGACAGGAGCTCTCCCGGGATGGGGATGAAGGACAGCGCCTGCACCTTGTCGAGGACGAACGCGAGAAAGCCGTCCTTGAACCGGAGCTGGGAGAGCGTGGCCTTCGCCGAGAGCGGCACGCCGAATCGGTGCACGACGAGGGACGCCGCGAGCTCACCCGGACGCACGTGGATCTTGAGATCCTGGAGGTCCGGGATGGTCTCGACGAGACGGGCGACGAGGCGGTTCAGCGTCGTCTCGTCGAACGTCAGTGAGAGCGCGTGCCAGCGTACGCGCAGCCCCTCGGGCGGTTCGGGCCGGATCGTCTCGGCGACGCTTTTCGAATCCACGCCTCATTGTAAATGGGGTCAGGTCTCCACTTGCCACATCGGGGGTCAGGTCTCCACTTGCCACATGGGTTCGCTAGAGGAGATACGCGATCGCGAACCCGACCTGCGCGCTCATGAGCAGCAGGTACATGTGCGTCCA
>DATIBN010000247.1:0-3392 GCA_035457525.1 Thermoanaerobaculia bacterium
CCGGATCGCGGCGATGAACTGGGGCAGCGAGGAGAGGCGTCCCGCCGACGCGCCGTGGCCCGGCGCATCGAACGTCACCACCGAGAAACCGGCGGCGGTCAGCGGAGCGACGAAGGACCCGAGCCGCGCGCCGCGGCTTCCCCAGCCGTGGACGAGAAGGACCATCGGGCCGCGACCCAGTCGCCATACCGCCAGCCGCCCGCCGTCCACGGTGAGATCGGCCCGCTCCGCCGAAGCGAAGACGGACTCGTCGATCTCCGAGCTCCGGTGGCGGGGTGGGCGGCGGAACAGGGCCATCGCCAGGCCCGCCGCCGCTGCCGGGGATAAACGAGAGAGAAACGAAAAGACGGTCCGCAAGGCGCGCAACCGAACGTTCGTGCTTTTCCTCGTCGGGCGGGAATCGGCCATTGAAGTCCCTCTCCTCAAGCGCTGCGGCGCTCTCGCCGGACCGAGGCGATGAGCCGCTCGAATGCCGCGTTGGCGCGCGCGTCGGCCTTCGGGTCGCGGAGCAGACGCGCGGCGTGGTGGAAACCGAGCATCACGGAGTAGAGGTCGTAAGCGAATTGGTCCGGCTCGACGTCGCGCCGGAACTGCCGCTCCTCGACACCCGTGCGATACACGGTGGCCAGGATCTCGAGCCACCCCTTCTGCAATGCGACCAGGCGTTCGCGGACCGCGCCCGGACGGTCGTCGAGCTCGGCGGCGGCGGCGACGAACAGGCAGCCTCCCGGACCGGAGTTCGTCTGAGTCCACGCCAGCCAGCGCTCGAAGATCGCTCGCAGACGCGGCTCGCCGCGGGGCTCGCGAAGAGCCGGGCGGACGACCTCCTGGACGAAGCGCTCCGCGGAGGCATCGAGCACCTGGATCTGGAGCGCCTCCTTCGAGCGGAAGTGCGCGAAGAGGCCGCTCTTGGAGAGCCCGAGCTCGGTGGCGAGCCGTCCGATCGAGAGGCCCTCGAGCCCGGTCTGAGTCGCGAGCCGGACGCCGCGCTCGAGAATGGCCGCGCGGGTCGCCTCGCCCTTTCGCATCCCAAGATAAGAGCACGAACGTTCGTTCGTGTCAACACCCCAATGAGGAGTCTTTCCGGCCTTTTCGTGCTCAGGAGACGCTGGCGCGGGACCTCGTCAGGCAGACGGGATCGCGGCGCTGGGAGTCGACAGCTCTGCCAGCGCCATCTCGATCTCCGCGAGAGAGAGATGATCTCCGATGTCTCTGCCGTAATGGACGAGCAGGAGACGACCGTCCGGGCCGACGAGGAAGTCGGCCGGCATCTTCGCCATCTCCAGATCGGCCCCTCCCCAGAAACCGCGACGCATCGAGCGGATCCAGTCGCGGTAGAAGCTCGGAAGGAGCATCGACTTGAGGAGCCCGGCCCAAGAGCTCTCGACTCCGAAGGCGCGGTAGATCTCCTGATTCGGATCCGCGACGAGCGGAAACGCATCGCTGCGCCGACCCGCATTCCGCTTGATCGCGCGAGCAGAGGAATGGAAGAACGCGACAGCCGACAGGCCCCGGGCCTGCAGGCGCGGATACACCTCTGAAAAGTCGTGCAGGCGCAGGTTGCACATCGGGCAGGAGGCGTAGCGAAAGAACATCAGCAGCAGAGGACGGCCACGGAACTGCTCGAGCGAGACCGGGTGACCCTCGACGTCGACGGTGGCAAAAGGTACGGCGGGATTACCCGGCGCGAGTTTCATCTCGTCGACCTCCTCGTGGCGGACCGGCTCGCCAGAGAGACGAACACGATCCACCCGGCCAGGAGCGCGCCCTCGATCCAGTCGCCGATGGGATTTCCCTTCAGGGCGACGGCGGACACCAGGAACCCGACTGCCCATGCGAGGGTTCCGAACACGGCGGCTTTCGCGGTCATGAGTGGTCCTCGTTTCGTCTGTCTTTACGCCGGCCGGCGGTGCGCGATCTCCGGCTCCTCCGGATCGAAGATGTCCTCGATCAACCGGTCGAAGAGGCGCGCGATCTTGAATGCGAGCGGCAAGCTGGGGTCGTACTTCCCGGTCTCGAGAGCGTTGACCGTCTGGCGCGAGACGCCGAGCTGATCGGCGAGGTCGGCCTGCGACCAGTTGCGCTCGGCGCGCAGCACCCGAAGTGAGTTCTTCACTGGTAGCGCCGGGAGAAGCGCCCGATGCCGACGGCGAAGGAGGCGACGAGCACGAACGCGACGGTTTGGGGGCGCAGCGGCGGCAGACCGAGTCCCTCGAGGAACGGATAGGCGAACATCGCCGAGATCGTCGCGATGAAAGAGAGCGCGAGCGCCTCGGAGACGATCCGGCGTTCGAGCTCTCCCAGGTCCCGCAGCATCCCGCCGAAGACCGCGACCAGAGGTCCGGCCGCGGCAAGGACGGCGGCGATGAGCAACGCAGGGGAGATCGTGCGGGTGATGGCCGGCAATCCCGCGGCGATCGAGATCGCGAGCAGCGCTCCGGCGACGCCCAGGAACTGGAACCAGCCCTTCCGATTCCGGGACAGCGTGTTCTCCGAGGCCACGGCGCTCACCGGTACTTCCGCGAGTAGATCGTGAGGCCGACGCCCCACGAGATGGCGAGCACCAGCCACCACCAGAAGGAAGAGACGCGGGGGAGCCCGAGGTCCTCGAGCAGCGCGTACGCGAGCGTGGCCGCGAACGTCACCACGAATGCAAATGACAGCGCCTGGTAGTTGATGCGACGCTCGAGCTCGTCCGCCTGGCGGACCATCGCGAGGAACGCCCAGGTCGCGACGGCGGCGGGCAGGATCGGCAGCAGCACGAGCGGCTTCTCGAGCACGGTGCCGGCGGCAATGGGCCCCTTGTCGAATCGGAAGAACGCGGCGAACGCGAGCGCGCCGGCCAGGAAGACGGGCCAGTAGTCGCGGCGCCGGATCATCCGGCGCAAGAAAAGGACCGCGACCAAGATCAGAAGCACGCCGCCGACGGCGAAGAGCAGAGTGGCGGTTGGAGTGAGCCGTCCGGTCGTCTCGAGCCGGGACCAGACCTTGGCCGCGATGCGCAGCCCGAGCGCAGCGGCGTAGACGATCGCGATCTCCTGGATCGCTTCGCGCGAGAGCTTCGCGGACGGGCCGCACGCCGTGAACTCGAACCGCTTCCGGGGAGGCGTTTCCGCCGCGATGTCGCCGGTCGTCATCGAATTTCCCTCCGTGCGAGAGCTTTTGTAATGCACCATTGTCAGAATGTCAAGCACGCTTTCCATATCTACGCGGCCCGGTCGAGGAAAGTTTTGCAACTTGACTTACGCTTGATTTACGCCTTAACGTCCGGGGGGTGGGCGCTTCGGGATCCCTCGCGATCGAGCGGCTGCTCGCGGGCCCGGGTTTCACGGCGAAGCCCGCGAGCCTCGCCCTGCTCTCCGGCGCCGGCGCGAAGCTCCACGTCGCCTCCG
>DATIBN010000248.1:0-18273 GCA_035457525.1 Thermoanaerobaculia bacterium
TCCAGGTCCCCACGCTGATCCACGAATCCAACGCCTTCCCGGGCGTCGCCAACCGCCTCCTGAACCGCTTCGCCACGCGCACCGCCGTCGGCGTCGCCTCCGCGAACGCGCACCTCGCGCGTCCCGGCGTCGTCACGGGCACGCCCGTTCGTCCCGAGTTCTTCGGCGTCCCGCCCGTGGACGCGTCCGCGTCCACCCGCCGGCTGCTCGTCTTCGGCGGCAGCCAGGGCTCGCGCGTGCTGAACCGCGCGATGGTGGCGGCGGCGCCGCTCCTCGCCGGCGACTCGATCGAGGTCGTCCACCAGGCGGGCGAAAAGGAATTCGATTCGGTCCGTCAGGGATACGGAGAACTGCCTCGCGGCTGGCGGCTCGAGCCCTTTCTGCCCCGAATCCACGAGGAACTCGCGTGGGCGGACCTCGTCCTCTCCCGGGCCGGGTCGCAGACGCTCGCGGAGCTGGCCGCCGCTGGTCGGGCGAGCGTGCTCGTCCCGTTCGGCCTGGCGACCCACGGACATCAGGCCGAGAACGCCCGGGCGTTCGAGAGCGCCGGGGCGGCGGTCGCGATCGAGGAATCCGCGCTTTCGGGCGAGACGCTGGCTGCCGCGGTGCGGGGCCTCCTCGGGGAGCGGACGCGCCTCTCGGAAATGGGGGAGCGCGCCCGGACCTTCGCGCGCCCCGACGCGGCGAGGAAGATCGTGGACCTGCTGTTCGAGGCGGAGGGGGTCGAGCCATGAGGTTCTTGAAGCTCCGCCGCATCCACTTCGTCGGCGCCGGGGGCGTCGGGATGAGCGGCCTCGCCGAAATCCTGCTCCTGTCCACGCCGCTCGAGATCTCCGGATGCGACCGGGAGGCGGGGGAAAACACGGACCGGCTCGCGGCGCTGGGCGCGAAGATCTCGCTCGGCCACGACCCCGCTCACCTCGCGGACGTGGACGTCCTCGTCATCTCCTCGGCCGTGGACGAGTCGAACCCGGAGGTCTCCGCGGCCCGGGAGCGCGGGATCCCGGTCATCCGACGCGCCCAGATGCTCGGCCAGATCATGCGCCTGAAGCAGGGGATCGCCGTCGCCGGAACCCACGGCAAGACGACGACCACGTCGCTCACCGGGATGGTCCTGACGGAAGCGGGCTTCGACCCGACCATCGTCGTCGGAGGCCGCGTCCGCATTCTCGGGACGAACGCCCGCCTCGGGCGGGGCGATTTCCTCGTGGCCGAGGCGGACGAGTACGATCGCTCGTTCCTGGAGCTCACCCCGGACGTTGCCGTGATCACGAACGTCGAGGCGGACCACCTCGACTGCTACCGCGACTTAGACGAGATCGTCGACGCGTTCGTCCAGTTCGCAAACCAGGTGCCCTTCTACGGCGCCGTCGTCGCGTGCCTCGACGATCCGGGCGTCGGGGCGGTGTTGCCGCGCGTCGAGAAGCGGGTCGTGACCTACGGGGAGTCGCCCCAGGCGCACGTCCGCGCCCGGGACGTCCAGCTCGACGCATCGGGAACCCGCTTCGACGTCTGGGACTCGGAGCAGGGAAGGCTCGGGGAGGTGACCCTGCCTTTGCCCGGCCGCCACAACGTCGCCAACGCCCTCGCCGCCGTCGCCGTCGGCCGGGAGCTCTTGATCCCGTTCGACGTCATCGCCCGGGCGCTCGCCGCTTTCACCGGAGTGATCCGGCGGTTCGAGAAGAAGGGGGAGCGCGGGGGCGTGCTCGTGGTCGACGACTACGCGCACCATCCGACGGAGATCGCCGCGACCCTGGCCGCGGCGCGGCAGGTCTATCCGGACCGGCGGCTCGTCGCTCTCTTCCAGCCCCACCTCTACTCGAGGACCCGCGACTTCGCCGTCGAGTTCGGCCGGGCGCTTCTCGGAGCGGACGTCGCCGTCGTGACCGACGTCTACCCCTCGCGCGAGAAGCCCCTCCCGGGCGTGACCGGCCAGCTCGTGGTCGGCGCGGCGCGCGAGGCGGGGCATCGAAATCTCATCTATCTCTCTGACAAGAAAAGAGTTGCAGAGCGTCTCGAACGCCTGCTGAAGCCGGGCGACCTGCTCCTGACGATGGGCGCGGGGGACGTCGTCCGCCTGGGCGAGGGGTACCTCGCGGGCGAGGGCGCGAAGAGAGCGGCCGATGCCGGAAAGTAGATCCGACTCCGCGTTCGTCGCCGTCGGCTCCGGCGAGAGCAAGGCCTTCCTCCGGCGCGGAGCGGTCGTCCCGCGCCGCCGGCGGGGGAGACGCGTGATCCGGGTCGTGCTCGCGGCGATCGTCCTCGCGGCGGCGGTCGTCGGGCTCACGCGCTTCTTCGGCGGATCGCTCTTCGCGCTCCGGCGGATGGAGGTCTCCGGCAACCGGCGGGCGCGGACGGAGGAGATCCTGCGCGCCGTCGAACCCTGGCGCCTGGCGAACCTCGTCGCGCTCGATCTCGCCCCGATCGCCCGGGCGGTCCGCGTTCACCCGTGGGTCGAGCGCGTGACTCTCTCGAAGCGTCTCCCCGATGGTCTCGCGATCCGGATCACCGAGAGGAAGGCAGTCGCCCTTTTCCGCGAGGGCCCGAAGCTGTGGTGGCTGTCCTCCAGCGGCTACCCGATCGCACCTTACGATCCGCGCGCCGACCCGACCGAGTACGTACTCGTCTCCGGCGACCGCCGCTTTCTCCCGGAAGCGGTCTCTCTACTCGACGAGCTTCGCTCCGCGCCTGCCGAATATTTTTCCGCGCTCTCGGAAATTTCGGCGCTGCCCGACGGCGGTTTCGGTATCATGGACACGATCTTCAGAAGGCCGGTTCGTGTTCTTCGACGGGACGCACCCGCGAAGATTCGCGCGCTTCTGGAAGCGCGCGGTTTCATCGAGTCACGTGGGTGGGAGGCGCGGGCAATCGATCTCCGTTTTGCGGATCGAATCGTGCTGGTCGGCGCCTATGGGGCCGGGAACTCCCTATGAAACGGAACACGAAAATCGGTAATCGGGAATCGGAGATCGTCCGCTCTCCGTGCGATTTCCCATTTCCGATCACCGATTCCCGGGTGCTCTGATGGCGAAGCCCGAGAACTTCCTCACGTCCTGCGACATCGGCAGCTCGAAGATCTGCGTGCTGATCGGCGAGCAGAACTCGCACGGCGGCCTCGACGTGATCGGCAAGGGCGCCGCCCCCAACCGGGGGACGCGCAAGGGGAACATCATCAACGTCGACGCGACGATCGAGGCGATCAAACGGGCCGCCGAGGAGGCCGAGATCATGGCCGGGGTGCAGATCGCCCGGGCCTGGGTGGGCATTTCGGGCTCGAACGTGCGGTCGTTCAACAGCCGCGGGGTCGTCGCGGTCGCCGGCAAGGAGCGGGAGATCTCGCGCGAGGACGTCACCCGCGTGATCGACGCGGCGCGCGGGGTCCAGATACCCCAGGATCACGAGGTCGTCCACGTCGTCCCGCGGGAGTTCGCGGTCGACGGCCAGGACGGCGTCGGCGACCCGACCGGGATGGTGGGATCCCGACTCGAGGCCGACGTCCACGTCGTCACGGCGCCGGTCGCCGTGACGCAGAACATCGTCACGTGCATGAACAAGGCGGGCATCGAGGTCGTCGAGCTCGTCCTGGAGCAGTTCGCTGCGGCCGAGGCGGTGCTGACCGAGGACGAGAAGGAGCTCGGGATCGTCCTGATCGACATCGGCGGCGGGACGACCGAGGTGGCCGTGTACCAGCGCGGCTCGATCGCGCACACCGCCGTCATCCCGGTCGGCGGCGACCATTTCACCAACGACCTCGCGGTCGTGCTGCGCGCGCCGATCGGGGACGCCGAGCGCATCAAGAAGAAGTACGGCTCGGCGCTGCGGTCGGCGGTGGGCGAGGACGAGATGGTCGAGGTTCCGATGGTCGGCGGACGGGAACCGAAGCTCTGCCCGCGATCGACTCTCGCCGACATCCTGCAGCCGAGGGCCGAAGAGCTCCTCGGCCTGATCCAGGAGGACCTCCAGAGGCTCGGCGTCGATCGGGAAATGCGGTCGGGCGTCGTCCTGACCGGCGGCGGCGCGGAGCTCGAGGGGATCGTCGAGGTGGCGGAGGGCATTTTCGAAGGTCCCGTCCGGCGCGGCGTGCCGGCCGGGGTCGGAGGTCTCGTCGACGTCGTATCCCGACCGGAGTGGGCGACGGCGACGGGGCTTCTCCTTTACGGGCATCGCAACAAGACCGGGCGCCGGCGGACGCGTCGGTTCACGCGCGCTGCCGGGTCGGTCTCCCGGTTCTTCCGGGAGTTGTTCTGAGGGCGGGGCCCGCAGGCAGGAGCCGGGAGAGGCGAGATCCAAAAAGGGGTAGAAGGGAGAGGTCCATGATCGAGCTGGTCGACGACGGAAGATCGCGTCTCGCGGTCGAACTGGAACGGGGAGACGCGTCTCCGGCGGTCATCAAGGTCATCGGCATCGGTGGCGGCGGATGCAACGCCATCAACCGGATGATCGCGGCGGGGGTTCGGGGCGTCGACTACATCGCGTGCAACACGGACCTGCAGGCCCTGCGGAAGTCCGGCGCGACCACCAAGATGCAGCTGGGGGCGCGGCTGACGAAAGGCCTCGGCGCGGGCGCGGACCCCGACGTCGGGCGCAACGCGGCGATCGAGGACCAGGAGAAGCTCTCGCAGATCGTCCAGGGCGCCGACATGGTGTTCCTGGCGGCCGGCCTGGGCGGCGGCACCGGTTCGGGCGCCGGGCCCGTGATCGCGAAGCTGGCGGCGGAGTCGGGCGCGCTGACCGTGGCGGTCGTGACGAAGCCGTTCGACTTCGAGGGCAAGAAGCGCATGCGCCAGGCGGAGCGCGCCGCGCGCGAGCTCCGCGAGCATGTCGACACGCTCATCACGATTCCCAATCAGCGGCTCCTCTCGTTCGTCGAGCGCAACACGCCGTTCAACGAGTCGTTCAAGATCGCCGACGACGTCCTGCGGCAGGCGATCCAGGGAATCGCCGACCTCATCAACTGCCCGGGCGAGATCAACCGTGACTTCGCCGACGTCAAAAAGATCATGTCGGACATGGGACGGGCGATGATGGGCACGGCCGTCGCCGAGGGGGAGAACCGGGCTGTGCACGCGGCGCAGGCGGCGATCTCGTCGCCGCTCCTCGAGGACGCCTCGATCGAGGGGGCGCGGGGGGTGCTGATCAACGTGACGGGCAGCGCCGACCTCACCCTGTTCGAAGTGAACGAGGCCGCCGAGATCATCCGCCAGGCCGCGGACCCCGAGGCGATCATCCTCTTCGGCTACGTCAACGACGACCGGATGGCCGGCGCGGTGAAGGTCACGGTCATCGCGACCGGGTTCGACCGCGCCGACGCGGCCATGGAGGAGAAAGAAGAAGAGGAGTCGCGCTACGTCGCGCAGCGCGGAGGCCGGACCCCGTTCCTCCGCGGCGACGACACCGGCGGGTTCGGCCCGAACGCATCGGCCTCCCGCGACGACTTCGATATCCCGACGGTCCTGCGCCGCCAGATGGATTAAGTCGCTTCTGAGCCTCCGCTGATGCATCGGCATCACGGCAGGACCCCCTCCGAGGCCTAGCCTCGAGACACATCCGGAAAGGAGGGGGAAGATGACGCAATCCCCTGGACTCCTGATTCTGGCGATCTTCGCCGCGGGGGCGTTTTTCGTTCTGCTTCCGGTGATGCTGACGACCTTCTACGACTACCGCCGCAAGAAGTCCGTCGTCTGCCCCGAAGCCCATTGCGCCGCCGAAGTCGGCGTGGACGCCGGCAAAGCGGCCCGCGGAGCCGCATTCGGGCGCCTCTGGTTGAAAGTCGAGACGTGCTCGCTCTGGCCGGGGCGAGGGGGATGCGATCAAGGCTGCCTGCGAACTCCGGTTCCCTCCGAACCTCGGGCCTGAAACCGGCCCGGCAGGTCAGCGCTCGCGCTCGACGATCTCCCGGGTCTCCTGCGGAGCACCGTGTCGGTGGAGGTGCAACCTCTCCGCGAGCGCCTTGCGCCGCCGGATGATCGTGAGCCGCCTCTGACGCCCCTTGTCGCGCCAGCGCTTGTACATGTGAGCGATCTTCGGGTGCCGGTGCAGGAACTTCCGCACGCGCCGGCGGACCGTGGGTGACACGAGCGAAAGGAACAGGATCCCCAGGGCGAAGAAAACGACCTGCGGCATGATCGGGATCAGGAGACCGATGAAGCCGAGGGTGAAGAAGAAGACCGCGAGCACCAGGTTCCAGAGCTTGTTGCGCCGAACGCGCGACTTGGGATGCCCGGGGACGTCGGCGGTCGCACTCACGGTGGTTAACACTAAGCGAACGCCGCAACCCGCCGCGAGCAATTCCGCCGGCGGAACGATCTCAGCGGGGTCGGGGTAGCCCGGCTCGCGGGGGCTCGCCTCGCTGGGCCATTGGAGCCTCCGGGCGGACCGGTGCAACCGCCATGCCCTCGTCCACCGGGTCAGTCGGCCCGAGACGATCCGTTCGGAAGGAAACGATGGGCCCGGCTCTTGCGTATGTATGAGCAGACTCGAAGTTCCCGCCAAAAGAAGCCCACCAACTCTCCGCTCTGGCGGAGCCTCGGGCGGAGCAAAGCGACCCTTCTGCGCCTCATCGAACGGCGACGATCGGATAGTCTCTTGCGAATTTGATCGGCGCCAGACTGGGTCCCTACGCGATCACCGCCAGGCTGGGTGAAGGCGGGATGGGAGTCGTCTATCGAGGGACCGACTCCCGGCTCGACCGGGAAGTGGCGATCAAAGTGCTTCCGGCAACGCTCACCGCGGACCCCGAGCGCCTGGCGAGATTCGATCGCGAGGCGAAGTTGCTCGCGCAGCTCCACCACCCCAACATCGCGTCGGTTTTCGGGCTCGAAGAGGCGGACGGCGTCCGCGCGCTCGTCATGGAGCTCGTCGACGGCCCGACCCTGGCCGAACGTCTGACCGTCGGACCGCTCTCTCTCGCGGAGAGTCTCTCGATCGCGCGACAGGTCGCCGAGGCGCTCGAGGAGGCGCACGAGAAGGGGATCGTGCATCGCGACCTGAAGCCGCAGAACATCAAGGCTCCGGTCGACGGGAAGGTGAAAGTCCTCGACTTCGGCCTCGCCAAGGCGATGGCGCCGACCTCGTCCGATCCGGGGTCCTCTCCTCAGCTCACCCAATCGCCGACGATCACTCCGGGGACGACGCAGGTCGGCGTCATCCTCGGGACCGCGGCGTACATGGCGCCGGAGCAGGCGGCTGGAGGCACGGTGGACCGGCGCGCCGACATCTGGTCGTTCGGGGTCGTGCTCTGGGAGATGCTGACCGGCCGGCGATTGTTCGAGGGGGAGACCGTGTCTCACGTCCTCGCGGGCGTGCTCAAGGACACTCCGGACATGACGGCGCTGCCGGCGGGCACGCCCGAACGCATCGTGAGCCTGATCCGGCGCTGCCTGCGCCGGAAACCGCGCGAGAGATTGCAGTCGATCGGCGACGCGCGCATGTTGATCGACGAGGTCCTGGCCGATCCGCACGCGGAGGATCCCGCTCGCGTCGACGCTGCACCGGTGGTCGGTCCTCCGACGAAGTCGCGCTCCCCGAAGATCGCGTGGCTCATCGCCGCGGCCGGCCTCGCCGCCGCGGGACTCTTCGCGGTGCTCTGGCTCGGCTCGTCGCGCAGCGGGGTCGGGCCGCGCAGTATTCACGCGACTCTCGCGCCGCCCCCGGGCGCGGTTCTGGGCGACACGCTCGCGCTGTCGCCGGACGGAAGCCGGGTCGTCTTCGAGGGGTGGGACCGGAAAAGCGGCACGCGGGCTCTGTGGCTGCGCGACCTCGCGCGCGGCAAAGCCGAGCGCCTCGATCAGACCGAGGGTGGCGAGATGCCGTTCTGGTCTCCCGACGGCAAGAACATCGGCTTCTTCGCGAAGGGGATGCTGAAGCGGATCGATCCCGCGGGGGGACCGGCCCAGGAGCTCTGCGAGGCGCCGACACCGCGCGGCGGCGCCTGGGGCCCCGACGGGCGGATCGTTTTCACCGGCTCGTTCCGGGTAGGTCTCTCGATCGTCGGTGCGACCGGTGGCGCTCCGAAGGAGCTCACGAAGCTCGACGCCTCGCGAAACGAGAAGAGCCACCGCTTTCCGGTCTTCCTCCCGGGAGGCAAGACCATTCTCTTCCTGGCGCAGACCGCGGAGGGCGGCGCCCGCAACGATCAGAGCGGAATCGAGGTGCTCGACCTGGCGACCGGCAAACGGACGCGCGTCCTCACGGCGAACTCCTCTCCGCTCTACTCCGCCGGCGGGCAGATCCTGTACTGGCGCGACGGCACGCTGCTGGCGCAACGCTTCGATGCGGGTCGCCTTTCGCTCGGTGGGGAACCCGTGCCCGTCGCCAACCCGGTCAGCTACACCCAGAACGAACAGGTGCTCGCCTCGGTGTCCAACGAGGGCACCCTGGTTTTCCGGGAAGGCACTCGCGGCTCGATGTCCCGGCTGGTGTGGCTCGACCGGAAGGGACTGGGCGTGGCCGAGATCCGAGACCGGGAGCTGCTCCAGGGCTTCGCCCTCTCCCATGACGGCAATCGGCTCGTCTTCGCCTCCAACGCCGTCGGACAGGGCTCGACGGACCTCTGGGTGCAGGATCTCGCCCGCGGCGCGGCGAGCCGTCTGACCTTCGAGGAGGGCGGTGAGTCCTATCCCGCCTGGTCGCGCGATGACAGCTTCATCTATTACAGCAACGACCGGAAGAACGACGGCGTGATCTTCCGGAGACGGTCGGACGGCACGGGCGCAGCCGAGGAAGTCGGAACCACGCCGTCCGGGATCTGGCCGGGAGCGGTCGCCGGCGACGGCCGGTGGATGGTGGCGGGCACCGTGGCTGCCGCGACGGGGTTCGACCTGCTCCGCTTCGACATCGCGACGCGGAAGATCACGCCGCTCGTGGCGACCCCGTTCGCCGACCAGGATCCGGCGCTGTCGCCCGATGACCGCCTGCTCGCCTACGCCTCGGAAGAGTCGGGACGGTCGGAAATCCACGTCCAGTCGCTCGAGGGAGACCGCGGCAGGTGGCAGGTCTCCACCGAGAGCGGTCGGCGCCCCCGCTGGCGCGCCGACGGTCGCGAGCTCTTCTTTCTGTCGGTCCCCGACCGGCTGATGTCCGTCGAGGTCGAGCCGGGCGCTGTGCCGCGATTTTCGGCACCGCGCGAGATCTTCCGTTTCCCGGCCGACGGGTACGAGGTCGCGCCCGACGGGCAGCGTTTCGTCGTCGCGACCCTGGGCGAGGGTGACCCGGACAAACCCCTGACCCTGATCACGAGCTGGCCGCAATTGATGGCGAAGCGCTGATCGGCGTGCCCCGGCATCCGGGGATGCCGGTCGCTCAGTCCAGGGAACGACGAAGAGCCGCGATCTCGGCCTCGAGGCGCTCGACTTCGACGAGCGGCGACCTGCGGCCGGCCGGCGTCATCATGTAGCTCTCGAAAACCTGCGAGTCTCCCGACACCTTCAACTCCAGGTCGCTCCGGTAATCGGTCGTGCTCTTCAGGCTCGCGATCCGTCTCTCGAGGTCGCGGACCTTCTCCTCAACAGTCACGACGGCCTCGAGGCGGGCGCGCGCCACGACGGCGAGATCGGGGTCGGAGCGGACGATCGACTCCAGCGCGGCCCTGTCCCGGAGTCTCGCGATCGCCTCTTTGCGGCGCTCGGGCGAACCGCCCTGTGCGTCCTTCAGAAGAACGTCCTGCGCGGCGAGGCGCGCGGCGACGGCGCCCTGGACGCGGTGATTCTTTTCGGCTGCGAAGAGGAGACGCAGCAGTGCGGGATCCGAAAGGCTGACTGCCACCGCCTCGCGGACTCGCGGATCGGAAGCCCGCGCGAGCCGTTCGAGGCCGGCAACGTCCTTCAACTCACCCACGGCGACGTGGCGGACGTCGTCGTCTTCCGTCGAGAGGACGAGCCTCTCGAGAACTTCAGGATTCCGGATACGCGAGACCGCGGCGCGACGCCTCCAGCGGTCGGGATCGGAGGTTGCGATCTCGAGACAAACCTCGTCGTCTTCGACGCGCTCGAGCGCCTTCGATCGGACCGACCCGTCCCGCGCGGCCTTCGCGATCCGCGCGACGGCCGCCGGCTCCCGGACGAGGTCGAGCGCCGCGATTCTCAGGTTGGTGGGGTAACCCTCCGTCGTTGCGACCGTCGCCGCAAAAGCCGAATCTCCGAGCCGTTCGAGGGCAGCGGCTCGCTCGTGCACCCCGAAGGATGCGTCGGCCACGATCTCTTTGAGAACGGCGGGGTCCGTGATGCGTTCACGCGCCGCGTCGATCACCCGGGTGAAACCCGTCCCCCGCACGAGCTTCGCCAGAGCCCTCTGGTCGTGGATGCGTGAGAGCGCTTCCAGTGCGACCTCGAGGTCGCGAGTTTCGGAGATCACCCGCAGGAGCGCCGCGGGATCGGACGTCGTCGCGGCACGGCGTCGCTGCTCAGCTTCCGCCATCTCGCCCTGGAATGCTTCCAGTCGCGCGACCGTCGCCTGAACCGCCGCGAACGTCTCGATCTGCCCCCCCTTCAGCTTCGAGACGAGAAGATCCGTTCGGCCGAGACGGACCACCCGATCGGCGGCAAGCCGGGCGACGTCGGGATCCTCTTCCGCGCGCAGGACCTCGAGCAGCGTGTCGGGATCCGAGAGCTCGGAAACCGCCGCGCCGCGGACGGCAGGATCCTTGTCGCGCCAGCGCGGACGCGAGCCGAAGAGTCCCACGGACGAATTATCTGCCCGCACGCACACTTTCTCCTCGCGGTGCTTGGAGTCTCCCGAGGCCATCGAGGGCCCTGGATCGCAGCGTGAGGAGTCTCGCGAGGTCATCGAGGGCTCTGGGTCGCAGCGCGAGTAGTCTCCCGAAGGGAGGAGGCTCGCGCTGCGGGAGCGGGACCGGAGCGAGGGATCAGGCGCTCGGTCGAGGCCGGCCTGCCGAGCCGAGCGCCGGTGGCGGAGCCAGATCCCGAGCGAAGGGACCGCGACGTGCTTGGTAGCCCATACGGGAATCGAACCCGTATTTCGGCCTTGAGAGGGCCGCGTCCTAACCGTTAGACGAATGGGCCGACGGGGCGGGCAAAGTAGCACAGGGCCGCTTTTCCCGGCAAGCCTGCGGTCCCGTGTCCCGGCCCGAGCCTTGCATCATGGCTCCGCCGCGAGGAGGAATCATGAAAAAGGATCAATTGAACGAGCTCGTCTATCAGATGCTCGAGACGGAGATGGGTGGCGTCGAGATTTACCGCACCGCGATCCGCTGCGCGGTCAACGAAGACCTGAAAAAGGAGTGGAAGAAGTACCTCGGGCAGACCGAAGGCCACGTCGAGGTCGTCCGCGACCTGATGGGGGAGCTCGGCCTGGACCCCGAAGCCGACACCCCGGGCCGGCGGGTAGTTCGCCACACGGGCGAGTCGCTCGTCAAGGCGATGGAGATGGCGCTCGACGAGGGGGAAAAAGACGCCGCGCAGATCGTCGCCGCGGAGTGCGTGGTCCTCGCCGAAACCAAGGACCACCTGAACTGGGAGCTGCTCGGTCAGGTTGCCAAGAAGTCGAAGGGCGAAGAGAAGAAGATGCTCGAGGCGGCGCAGGAGAAAGTCGAAGAGGAAGAGGACGAGCACCTGTACCACACCGCCGGCTGGTGCCGCGAGTTGTGGATCGAGGCCCTCGGCATGCCCGCCGTGATGCCGCCCCCGGAAGAAGAGAAGGACGTCAAGACGGCGATCGGCGCGGCCCGCGCGAAGCAGGCCCGCACGGAGATGCTGTAGAGAGCACCCCTCACCCCGACCCTACTCCCCGCGGCGCGGGGAGAGGGAGTCCGCGGGGTTAGTTCGCCGGCGGTGTTGCCGGCTGGAGCGCCTTCCCGGGTCGGTACCGCACCCACCGCATGATCTCGGGCAGCGTCGGCTTCTTGCCGTACATGAGGATGCCGACGCGGTAGATCCGTCCCGCCAGCCAGGCCATGCCGATCGTCGACAGAATCAGGATCACGATGCAGAGGACGATCTGCCAGCCGGGAGGCTCCGCGATCGCGGTGCGCAGATACATGATGAGCGGCGCGGTGAACGGGAAGAGCGAAGCGAAGACCGCGACCGGCCCGTTCGGGTTGTTCATCACGGACGGATAGACCGCCATCCCGCCGATGATCAACATCGAAGGGATCATGGAGAGCTGCTGCGCCTCCTGGTCCGTGTTGAACGGCGCTCCGATCGCGGTGTAGACGCTGGCGTACAGGAAATACCCGAGCAGGAAGAAGAGCAGGAAGTACCCGATCATCGAGAGGGGGATGGCCGGCGCCCCCGACTCTCCCATGGCCATGATGCTCGCGATCCCCGGAAGCGAGAGGTTCATCGCGACGAGAGACCAGATCAGGTATTGCGTCAGCCCGACGAGGCCGATGCCGATGATCTTCCCCAGCATCAGCTCGGTCGGTCGCACCGAAGCGATCACGAGCTCCACGATGCGATTGGTCTTCTCCTCGATGACCCCGCGCAGGTTCTGGAAGCCGTACATGAAGAACGTCATGTACATGATCACCATGAAGATGATCGCCGCGAGGATGCCCGCTCCTTTTTCCTCGGTCGTTCCCTTGGTCGTGACCTTGAGCGTCCTCAGGTCCACCCGTCGCTCGAGCTCCTTGCCGAGCGAGGCCGGCAGGCCGCGGTCCTCGATCTTCCGGCGCAGCAGGACCTTGTTGATCGCCTGCTCGAGCTGCGTCAGCGCGACGAACTCGGAAACGGAGATCGAGTAGTACTCGGCGCGGTCCTTGTCGAGGAGCGTCGGGTCGAGCACGAGGTACCCGTAGATCTTCTTGTCGAGGACCTCTTTGCGAAGGGTCTCCTTCGTCTGCTCGAGGTCTCCCGTGATCGGGCGCGTCTCCACGATCCAGTGAATTCCGCGCGAGCCCGGCTTCGCCTGCGTGCGCGCGGTTTCGCGGGCCGCGAGCTCCGCCGCGAGAGCCGGCGCGAGGCGGCCGGTGACGTCGACGACCGCGATCTTGCGCTCGCCGCTCGTTTTCTTGATCGCCTGGAACTGCACGGCCATATAACCGAGAAAGAAGATCGGGACGAGAAACGTCGCGATCCAGAACGCCTTGGTGCGAACGCGTTCCAGGTACTCCCGCCGGATGACCGCGAAGATTTTTCTCCAGCTCATTTCTTCCTCACTCGATCGTCCGGGTTTCTTCGATGCCAGCCGCGCGAACGGCGTCGAGATAGATCTCCTCGAGCTCCGGGTCCTTCGCGGAGAACCCTTGCAGCGGATGGCGCTCCATGGTGCGCCGCAGGAACTCGCGCTGGTCGGTCCCCGGCTCGAGCGTGACGACGTATCCCCCGTTGACCGCCTGCGAAGAGGCGACGCCGGGAAGGGCCCGGATTTCCTTCGGGTCGCATTCGACGAGCAGGTGGAGCAGATTCTTCGAGAAGCGGCGCTTCAGATCCCGCAGGTTTCCCTCCAGGATCTTCTTGGACCGCGCGAGCAGGCAGATCTCGTCGCAGAGCTTTTCCGCCTGCTCCAGTACGTGCGTCGAAAAGACGATCGTCTTGCCCCTGCTCCGGAACTCCCCCAGGTAGTCCTTGATGATCGCCGTGTTGATGGGATCGAGGCCGGAGAACGGCTCGTCCAGGATGAGGATCTCGGGATCGTGGATGACGGTGGCGATGAACTGAACCTTCTGTTGCATGCCCTTCGAGAGCTCGTCCACCTTCTTCTTCAGCCAGGGCTTCAGCTCGAGCTTCTCGGACCACTCCTCGATTCGCCGGCGCGCGTTCTCGCGGGAAACGTCCTTGATCGCCGCCAGGAACATCAGGTGATCGAGGACCTTCATCTTCCGGTAGAGGCCCCGCTCCTCGGGCAGATAGCCGATGCGGTTCTGCGTCTCTCGCGTCATCGGGCTGCCGAGGATCCGGATTTCGCCCGAATCGGCCGCGGTGATGTTCATTGCCATGCGGATCGTCGTCGTCTTGCCGGCCCCGTTCGGTCCCAGGAGGCCGAACACGACGCCCCGCGGCACCGTGAACGAGAGATCGTCGACGGCCGGGAACTTCCCGAAGATCTTCGAGACGTTCTGGAGCTCGATTGCAGGGGTCATGTGTCCCTTGCTTTACGGGACGAAACCGTCCCAAGTTTCGATGGCTCTATGGCGGAGAGGGGGGGATTAGCACCGGCAAAGCCGGTGCTTGTCGCCCGCTCGGTCGCTTCGCGTCCGACCGGGCTCGGTACGAACCCCCGCGCTGCTCTGCCCGGCGTTGGCGATCGTCACCAGTGAGCTCTCTCTCCTCATCAAGATCTCCGACACAAGGGCGTCATGGCGGAGAGGGGGGGATTCGAACCCCCGAAGCCCGTTAGGGCTTACCGGTTTTCGAGACCGGCCTGATCAACCACTCCAGCACCTCTCCGGTGGCCGAAACCGCGGAATCGTAGCATTCGGGGCTATCGCCGGGCCTGGAAGAACAGCCTCATGAGATCGGCGCATTCCTCGGCGAGAAGGCCTCCGTCGACGGCGCACCGGTGGTTCAATCGGGGATCCTGCGGGATGTTCCCGAGCGTGCCGCAGTAGCCGGCCTTCGGGTCGGCGCACCCGTACACGATCCGCGCGATCCGCGCGTTGACCGCGGCGCCCGCGCACATCGGGCAGGGCTCGACGGTGACGTAGAGGGTCGCACCTTCGAGACGCCAGGTTTCCACAGCCTGCGCCGCCTCCCGGATCGCCTCGATCTCGGCGTGGTGGGTCGGGTCCCCCAGGGCCTCGCGACGGTTGCGGCCGCGCCCGATCATCTGGCCGTCGCGTACGACCACGGCGCCGACCGGCACCTCCTTCTCGGAGAACGCGATCTTCGCGAAGGCGATCGCCTCGCGCAGGAACTTCTCGTCGTCCGGGCCAAAGGGCATCGCGCGCGAGAGGGTATTACGGGCCGGCCCGGCCGCGCGGGGAGCCGGCCCGTCCAGCCGGACGGGGAGCCCGTCGGGATTGTCGCGGCGGACCGGCTTGTTTTCCTCTCGACAGGGCGAACTGGTTGAAAAGATAGCCTGTTTTCAGTAGGGTTCCCGGCTCTGCGCCCATAGCTCAATTGGATAGAGCGTCTGACTACGGATCAGGAGGTTGGGGGTTCAAATCCTCCTGGGCGCACCACTAAGTCGTTTTCCAGCGGCCTGTTTCCCCGATCCCGACGGGAGCCGGGCATGGAACGCCGAGACTGCGGGGCTGGCGGTAGGCCCACCGAACTTTCAACCCCGCTCGTCGTAAGAAGATACACGCTTCAGGACCGTATCTCTGGAGGGGGAGATGAGGAAGAGAACCAAGATCATTCTGGCCGTCGTGGGAGCCCTGGTGCTCCTCTTCGTGGCCATGGGCTTCATCAAGAGGAAGGACAAGGACGTCGCTCGCGTGACGACCGCGAAGGTCGAGAGCATCGACATCGTCTCCAAGGTCACCGCCAACGGCAAGATCCAGGCGCGCCGGAAAGTCGACCTCTCCGCGCTCGTCATGGGACAGATCGTCAACCTGGCCGTCAAGGAGGGGGACAAGGTCAACCGCGGCCAGCTCCTCCTCCAGATCGACCGCGCTCAGCTCGCCGCGCAGAACGCGGGACGGGAGTCCGCGGTCGCCGCGATGCGCTCGGACCTCCAGGCGGCGAGGGCGAACTCCGAGCAGGCGCGGCTCGACTACGAGCGCGCCCGGCGCAACTGGGAGGCGAAGATCCTCTCCGAGGCCGAGTACCAGAAGGCGAAGTCCGTGTACGACACGGCGCAGGCGAACCTGTCCGCGACGCAGCAGCGCCTCCAGGAGTCGGGCGCGAACCTTGCGGCGAGCCGCGACTCGCTCTCCAAAACGACGGTGGCCGCGCCGATCGCCGGAGTCGTGACCTACCTTCCCGTCAAGGAGGGTGAGGTCACCGTCATCGGCACGATGAACAACCCGGGTACACAGCTCCTGACGATCTCCGACATGTCCGAGGTCGAGGCCGTGATGATGGTCGACGAGACCTCCGTGCCCGAAGTGAAGGTCGGGCAGAAGGCGAACCTGAACATCGACGCGTACCCGAACCGGCCCTTCGAGGGGGTCGTGACCGAGGTCGGCTCGTCGCCCATCTCGAAGAACGATCCGGACCTGCTCTCGCTGACGCAGGGGTCGGAGGCCATCAACTTCAAGGTCAAGATCCGCGTCGTCAACCCGCCCGAGACCATCCGTCCCGGCTTCTCGGTCACCGCGGACATCCTCACGGGCCGCAAGGAGGGCGCGACCGCGATCCCGATCCAGGCGCTCGTCGTCCGCGACGTCCCGAAGAAGGACGGCAAGCCCGCCACCGGCGGCGCCGGACGGCCGCAGACCGAAGAGGGCGTCTACGTGATCAAGGCGGGCAAGCTCGCTTTCGAGAAGGTCGAGACGGGACTCGCGGGCGAGCTCATGATCGAGGTCAAGAGCGGGCCCAAGGTGGGTGAGGAAATCGTCACCGGGCCCTTCAAGGTCCTCCGCCAGGTGAAGGAGGGCGACAAGGTTCTCGTCGAGAAAGAGGGCGGCAAGGGCGGGAAGAAGCCGAGTCCGAAGGCGGCATGAAGTCGGCCGAGCTCCTCCGCGTCTCCGCGTCGGCGCTCACGCGCCACAAGATGCGGGCGTTCCTGACGCTGCTCGGAGTCATCATCGGCGTCGCCACGGTGGTCGGAGTCGTGTCGGTCCTGTCGGGGCTGAACGCGTACGTCACGGACAAGGTCATCGGGTTGAACCCCGACGTCGTCATCTTCACCAAGTACGGGATCATCACGAGCCGCGAAGAATGGCTGATCGCGCGCAAGCGGCGGGACATCACGCTGACCGACATGGCGATCATCCAGCGCGAGTGCAAGCTCTGCGCGCACGTCGGCGGACGCGGCGACCGGCGGCGTCCCGTCAAGTACGCCGACAACAAGCTCGCGGACGTCGAGATCCAGGGGCACACGTCCAACATGGGCGAGGCGATGAATTTCGACGTGGCGACCGGGCGCTACTTCACGCCTTCCGAGTACGAGCACGCGGCGGCGGTCGCCGTGATCGGGTGGGACGTACAGGACCAGCTCTTCCCCCACATGGATCCCATCGGCCGGGTAATGAAGATCGACGGCTTCCCGGTGAAGATCATCGGGACCCTCGCCAAGCAGGGCAACGTGATGGGCCAGAGCCAGGACAGCGTCGTGTACCTGCCGCTCACTCTCTTCAAGAAGCACATCGCGCCGTCGGAGGACATCGGCGTCTTCATCAAGCCGATCGGCGGGGTAGCGATGGTCGGCCAGACGACCGACGAGGTCCGCTCGATCCTGCGCTCCCTCCGGAAGACGAAGTTCGACAAGGACGACCCGTTCGGACTCGTCACCGCCGAGATGCTCCAGGACCTCTGGAAGAACATCTCGGCCGGCGCCTTCCTGCTGATGATCCTGATCTCCGGGATCTCGCTGGTCGTCGGCGCGATCGTGATCGCGAACATCATGTTCGTGTCGGTCGTCGAGCGAACGAAGGAGATCGGCGTGCGGCGGGCGCTCGGTGCTCGGCGGCGCGACATCCGCCTCCAGTTCCTGCTCGAGGCGGCCCTTCTTTCCGCGGTCGGCGGGGTCATCGGCGTGGCGCTCGGCTCGTTGATCGCCATGGCGGTCAAGCAGGTCTTCCCGGCGCAGGTCAAGCTCTCGTTCATCATCATCGGCATCGGCGTGGCGACGGTGACGGGTCTCATCGCCGGGTGGATTCCCTCGAACCAGGCGAGCAAGCTCGCGCCCGTCGAGGCGCTGCGATACGAGTGAGCTCCGAGCTCAGATAGCGCGATGTCGTCGATCTTCCGGTATCTCCGCCGCGGGTTGGGCGAAAACGTCCGCTTCGCGCTGCTCGCGGTCCGCACCCACAAGCTCCGCGCGATCCTGACCGTCCTGGGGATCGTCGTCGGCGTCGCGACGGTCATCGCGATGGTCTCGATCGTCACCGGTTTCAACAACAACATGGTCCGCAACTTCCAGAGCTTCGGAGCAACGCTCGTCCAGTTCCAGAAGTACGAGGCGCGGTTCGGGCCCGGGCACCGGGACGAGTCGGAGCGGCGTCGAAAGGACCTGACCTACGAGGATGCCGTCGCGCTCAAGGAATCGATCCCGGAAATGCGCGCCGTCTCACCCGAGCGCTACCTCTGGAATACTGACGTGAGCGTGAAATACCGCGACAACGAGACGACGACTCCGGTGGTCGCCGGCGTGGCCCCCGATTATTCGGTGGCGAACAACCACTTCGTCGCCTACGGCCGGTTCGTCACCGAGAGCGACTTCCGGCACACCGCGAACGTCGCGGTCATCGGCGAAGACGTCCGGAACGTCCTC
>DATIBN010000249.1:0-10455 GCA_035457525.1 Thermoanaerobaculia bacterium
CGCGAGCGCGCGACTCACCGCCCGCGGGCCGTCGACGACGAGAACCTCTTCGCGGACGAGCAGCAGTTCTTCAACCTGGCCGAGGAGCTCGAGAACGAGCTCACCGACGAGGCCGCGCCGCCTCCCGCTCCGGCGCTCGGAGACACGCAGGACGAGGCGTCGCTTCAGGAGATCTTCCGCGAGTTCCGCAAGGGCGTCGAGCAGCAGCTCTCGGCGGAGGACTACGAGACGCACTACAACCTCGGGATCGCCTACAAGGAGATGGGACTCCTGGACGAGGCGATCGGCGAGTTTCAGCTCGCGAGCAAGGCGCCGGCGCTGACGGTCGAGTGCTGCAGCCTGCTCGGTCTCTGCTTCCTCGAGAAGGGGATGCCGCAACTCGCGATCAAGTGGTACGGAAAGGGGCTCGCGACGCCCGGCATCCGCGAGTCCGAGACGGCCGGCCTCCTTTATGACCTCGCGCGCGTCTACCAGGACACGGGCGACATGCAGCAGGCCTACAAGCACTTCCTCGAGGTCTACGGCATCAACACCAACTACCGGGACGTCGTCGAACGCGTCCGGCACCTCGAGGAAGCGCGGAAGAACTCGCGCGAATCGGTGCACTAGCGGAGTCCAAAGTCCAGAGTCCAGAGTCCTCAGTGGCCGGGGTCGCCCCGCCTTCGCCGTTGCTCGAGGTTCGCGATCTCGTCGTCGAAGTTCCGATCGGCGGCAGCCTCGTCCCGGCCGTCGACGGCGTCTCCTTCGATCTCGCGGCCGGCGAGGCACTCGCGGTGGTCGGGGAGAGCGGCTGCGGCAAGACGTTGACGGGTCGCGCGCTCCTCGGTCTCGCTCCGGAGGGAGCCCGGGTGCGCGGCTCGGTGCGGATCCGGGGCCGCGAGCTCTCCGGCGCCGCCGAAGAAGTGTGGCGCCACGTCCGGGGGAGCGAGATCGCGCTCGTCTTCCAGGAACCGGGCGCGGCGTTCGATCCGGTGGCGACGATCGGCTCGCAGATCGTCGAGGCGGTGCGCGCGCACCGGCCGGTACCCCGTCGCGAGGCGGAAGACATCGCGCGCGAGCGGCTGCGGGAGGTCGGGTATCCCGATCCCGGCCGAGGGATGCGCGAGTACGCCCATCGCCTTTCGGGTGGAATGAAGCAGAGGGCCTTCCTCGCCGCGGCTCTGGCGTCGGACCCTGCGATTCTGGTGGCGGACGAGCCGACGACGGCGCTCGATGCGACGGTCGCGGCGCAGGTTCTCGAGCTGCTCGACCGGCTCCGCGAGGAGCGCGGCCTCGCGCTTCTGCTCATCAGTCACGATCTCGGTGCCGTCGCGCGGCACGCCGGTCGCGTCCTCGTCATGTACGCGGGTCGCGTGGCGGAAGAAGCGCCGACGGCCGCGCTCCTCGCCGACGCGCAGCATCCGTACAGCGTCGGCCTGGTGGCGTCCCGGCCGCGGCTCGCGATCGCCGGCGGCGGTTCGCCGCGCCGGTTCCCCGCGATCCCGGGCGCGGTGCCCGACCTCGCCTTGCGGCCGCGCGGGTGCTGCGCGTTCGCTCCCCGCTGTCCGGCGCGATTCGAACCGTGCGACGTCCGGGAGCCGGCGCTTTACCCGACGGACGTCGGGGTCGCGCGGTGTTTTCTCTACGAGCCGGGTCGGGAAACGGGAAACGGAAAACGGGAAACGACCCGATGAGCCGAGCGGAGCCGCTCCTCTCGGCACGGAATCTCGTCAAGAGATACCCGGTCCGGTCCGGACCCTTTGGAGGCGACCGCACTTTCGCCGCCGTCGACGGTGTGTCGCTCGACGTCGGCAACGGCGAAACGCTCGGGCTCGTCGGAGAGTCGGGGAGCGGCAAGAGCACGACGGGCCGGCTGCTCCTGAGGCTGGAGGAGCCGAGCGCCGGGAGCATCCGGTTCGACGGCGAGGACTGGCTCGCGCTCGAGGGCGCCGCGCTGCGTCGGAAGCGGCGGGATCTTCAGATCGTGTTCCAGGACCCGCAGACCTCTCTCAACCCGCGGCTGCGGTGCGGAGCGCAGATCGAAGAGCCGCTCCGGGTGCAGGGAATCGCGCGCGGCCGCGAGCTCGCCGGGAGGGTCGCGGCGCTCCTCACCGAGGTCGGACTGACGCCCGACCTCGGCCGCCGCTTCCCCTCCGAGCTTTCGGGCGGTCAACGCCAGCGCGTGGCGATCGCGCGCGCCCTCGCGACGCGCCCGAAGTTCGTCGTCTGCGACGAGCCGGTGTCGGCTCTCGACGTTTCCGTGGCGGCGCAGGTTCTGAACCTCCTGACGGAGCTCAAGGAGAAGAGCGGTCTCTCCTATCTCTTCATCTCGCACGACCTCGCTGTCGTCTCGAATCTCTCCGACCGCATCGCGGTGATGTACCTGGGCCGTATCGTCGAGCTCGGAGCGCCCTCGGAGATCCTCGCCCGTCCCCTCCACCCGTACACGGCGGCGCTCGTCTCGGCCGCGCGCGAGGGGGAACCTTCGGTAATTCCTCCCCGAATCGCGCTTCGCGGGGAGCCGCCCTCTCCGGCGGAGCCGCCCCGCGGCTGCGCCTTCCACCCGCGCTGCCCGATCGCCCGGCCGCGGTGCGCGGAGGAATCGCCGCCGCTCGAGCCCGCCGCGGACGGGCGGCCGGTCGCGTGCTTTTTCCCGGGCGAGCTCTCGCCCGGTTAGGCTCTCGAGCCCCCGTTCTCGGCTATCATTCGCAGCACTTTCCGGTGGGCCGCTTCGCGGGCCGTACGGGAAACATTCGACCCCGAAGTGCGTAGTTAGGGTGACGAAGGAGTAACGGAATGAAGAGGTTCCCGAAATCCCGGGCGGTCCGCTCCGCCCTCGCGGCGGCGGCCCTGTTCGGCCTCGCCTTCGGCACGATTGCCCAGGAGGGCCCGGCCATCTCGTCGCGGCCGGGAGAGCGCGCGCCGCGACCCCTGCCCCCGGCCGCGGGCGCCGAAGGGATCCGCCTGTCGCTCGACGAGGCGGTCGCGCTCGCCGTCGCGAACAACCAGGATCTGAATGTTTCCGTGAATTCGGCCGAGGCGTCGCGTTACGTCCTGTTCTCGAACATGGGCATTTTCGATCCTCTGGCCGAGGCTTCCGTGCTGCGCTCGCACGACGAGGAGCCCGCGACGTCTCAGCTCGTGGGCGCGAACGTGAGCCAGTCGGACACGACGGACATTTCCGCCCGGGTGACGCAGCTCGCCCCGACCGGCGGAACGTTCTCGCTCGGTTTCGCGGGACGCCGTTCGGAGACGAACTCGACCTTCTTTTTCGTGAACCCCTCGTGGACGACGGGCCTCACGCTTTCCTTCAACCAGCCTCTGCTGCGCAACTTCGGTCGCGACGCGACGACGTGGCTGATCCGCATCTCCCGCAACAGCCGGGACGCCTCCTACGAGAACTTCGTCCGGAGCGTCCAGACCGTCGTCAACCTGGTCGAGCAGGCCTACTGGGACCTCGTCTACGCAATCCGCAACCTCGAGGTGAAGAGAGAGGCGCTCGTGGTGGCGCGGGACCTCAACCGCATCACGCGCATCAAGATCGACGTCGGATCCCTCGCTCCGATCGACATCACCCAGACCGAGGTGGGCATCGCGACCGCCGAGCAGGACATCATCATCGCCGAGAGCCTGATCGGCGACGCTCAGGACCGTCTGAAGCGCCTGCTCTCGTTCAGCGTCGAGCAGTGGGTGACGCCGATCGTGCCGACCGACGAGGTGCGCGCCGAGCAGCCCACGGTCGACGTCGACCAGGGAATCAAGGCGGCGCTGGAACGCCGGCCCGAGATCATCGCGGCGGCGTACAACGTGGACTCCGACAGGATCCGATACGACTTCTGGCGCAACCAGACCCGCCCCCAGCTCGACCTCGTGGGCAGTTACGGGAACCGGGGCCTGGGCGGGACGACGACGCTGCGCGACAACGACGGGAACATCATCTCGGTGGACCGCGGCGGTTTCAGCGACTCCTTTCAACAGATCCTGGACCGCGACTTCAAGAGCTGGTCGATCGGCCTGAACTTCTCGTACCCGATCCTGAACCGGCGGGCCCGCGGTGAGCGCGGAGCCGCGCTCTACTCGTGGGAGTCCTCGAAGGCGGCCCTGAACTCGCTCGAGCAGAACGTGCTCCTCGAGGTCCGGACGGCGGCGCGCAACATCGATACCGCGAGGCGGTCGATCGCCGCGGCGCAGAAGTCGCGGGAGCTCGCCGAACGGAACCTGGACGCCGAGCGCAAGAAGTTCGAGAACGGAATGACGACGTCGTTCCAGGTGAACCAGATCCAGAACGACCTCTCGGCGGCGCGTACGAACGAGCTGCAGGCCCTCGCCGTCTACCGCAAGGCCCTCTCCTCGTACCACTACGCGGTCGCCGACATCCTCGAGTGGAAGGGGATTCGGATCGAAGACCTGCCGGAGTCGACGCCGCCTCGTCCGGAGAGTCGAACTCCGCGCGTGATCGCGCCGGCGCCTCCGCCCGCGGCCCAGTGAACGAGTCGTCGGAGACGGTCGCGGCCGCCGATCCCGCGGATTCTCCGCTCGCTCGCGTCGCCGGCGTGTTCGGCTCGCCGGGCCCGACGTTCGCGGCGATCGCGCGGCGTCCGACCTGGCTTCTGCCCGTCGTCATATCGACGGTTCTCGCGATCGCCGCCACCGCGGCCATCGTCCCCCGCCTCGACCTCGACTCCGCCGTGCGCGAAGCGTTCGCCAAGCGGGGCATTACCGCGAGCGAAGAGCGCATCGACCAGACGATCCAGGCGCAGAAGAAGTTCGCGGGGTTCTTCGCCTACGTGTGGGCGTTCTTCGCCGCCGCCGCCGTCGCACTCGTGCTCGCCACGGTGTTCTGGCTCTCCTTCCGGGCGTTCGGCTCGGAAGTCGTCTTCCGCCAGTCGTTCGGGGTGACGACTCACGCGCTGCTCCCTTACATCGGGAGCACGATGCTCCTCATCCTGTTCGTGACGCGCCTCGACCTGGTGAATCCGGCCGACATCGGGGACGTGGCCCACACGAACCTGGGGTTCCTGGTGGATCGGACGGCGAACCCGGCCCTGCACTCGATCGCGGCGTCGATCGACGTCTTTACCTTCTGGGTGCTCGCCCTGCTCGTCATCGGGTTCGGCTACGCCGCGAAAGTCACGCGGAAGAAGGCGGCCATCCTGATCCTGAGCCTGTGGGGCATCTTCGTTCTCGGGAAGGCCGGATGGGCGGCGGTCTTCCACTGAGAACATTCGCCGTCGCCGGCCGGCAACCCGCGGGACGGAAAGTCGTATAAGCGGGAGGGACCACCGCGGGCCAATACACGACATGCTGATCGACATTCGAGACATCACGAAGGTGTACGAGATGGGGGCGCAGAAAGTGCGCGCTCTCGACGGCGTCTCTCTGCAGGTCGACCGCGGCGAGTACGTGGCCATCATGGGGCCGTCAGGGTCCGGGAAATCGACCCTGATGAACCTGATCGGATGCCTCGACACCCCGACCTCCGGCTCCTACATCCTGAACGGCCGCGAGGTCGCCCGGATGACCGACGACGAGCTCGCGGCGATCCGCAACCAGGAGATCGGGTTCGTGTTCCAGACGTTCAACCTCCTTCCGCGAACGACGGCTCTCCACCAGGTCGAGCTGCCGCTCGTGTATTCCGGGCTTCCGCGAAAGGACCGCCGGGACCGCGCCGTCAAGGCCCTCGAGTCCGTCGGGCTGTCGGACCGGATGACGCACCATCCGAGCGAGCTCTCCGGCGGCCAGCGCCAGCGCGTCGCGGTGGCGCGCGCGCTGATCAACGATCCGTCCATCCTGCTCGCCGACGAGCCGACGGGGAACCTCGACTCGGCGACGGGCGCCGAAATCATGGCGCTCTTCGACGAGCTCAATTCGAAGGGCAACACGATCGTCCTGGTCACGCACGAGGAAGACATCGCCGCGCACGCGCGGCGGATCGTCCGGCTGCTGGACGGGCGGATCCGGGACGACGGCCCGAACGACCGCGCGGCCGCCCTCGCCCGATACGGACGCGTTCCGGCGTCCTCGCCTTCCGCTTAAGACCGTCGCGCTCCCTTGCGAACGGCCTGCGAAGCAGGTCCCGAACGAACGAGAGCGACGGCAGCGACGAGATAGAATCGCGCGTTCCCCATGGACCCGCACAAGACGCTCTTCCGCAAGGTCGAGAAGACTCTCCAGAGAATCGAGAGATCTTCCGACCCGTCATCCACCGTCGCCGAGACCGCGAGCGCGATCATCGATAACCTAAAGGACGAGCTGGGTGTCCGGGGCGGACGCCTCTACGAGCGCCGGGACGGCGGCTACGAGCTGACCCGCGTGTTCGGGGGGGCCGTGGCGGCGCCCGGCATCTTCGTGCCCGACGCCTATCCGCCGGTCCAGCAGGTCGTCGACGAGGGAGTGGTGGTCATGGACCTGACCGCTCCGGGCGTCGATCCGGAATTCGAGAGGAGGCTCGGCGTCGAGCGTTTCGCGTCGATCGCGGTCGGAGACGACCAGTACATCCTGTCGTTCTCGGTCGACCCCGGCGCCCACGAGGAAGACCTGATGGCCTCCCTCGGCATCCTGCGGCACGCCGTCGACCAGAAGCTGCGCGAGGAGCGGTTCGTCTCGGTCATGAACGAGGCGCGGCAGATCCAGATGTCGATTCTGCCGAAGCGGGCGCCCCGCCGCGGGGAGTTCGAGATCGCCGGCTACACCGTGCCGGCGGAGATCGTCGGCGGCGACTTCTTCGACTTCATCCCGGTCACCGACCGGATCCAGGGGATCGCAATCGCCGACGCGTCGGGTCACGGACTGCCCGCGGCGCTGCAGGTCCGGGACGTCTACACCGGGCTCCGCATGGGCGTCGCGCGCGACTTCAAGATCGTGAGAACGGTCGAGCGCCTGAATCGGATCATCCACCAGTCCCGGATGACGACGAAGTTCGTCTCGCTCTTCTATGGAGAGATCGAAGAGGAGGGAAACTTCATCTACGTCAACGCCGGCCATCCGCCGCCCCTCCACTTCCACGCGAAGGGCGTCACGACGCTGAAGCAGACCGGGCTCGTGCTCGGCCCGTCGGCGACGGCCACCTACAGCCGCGGCTTCCTGGCGATGGAGCCGGGTGACGCGCTCCTCCTCTACACCGACGGGATGCTCGAGGCGACGGACGCAAAGGGGCGCGAGTTCGGCGTCGAGAGGCTGAAACGCGCGTTTCTCGCCCTCAAGGACAGGCCCTCCGACGAGATCGTGCGGGCGTTGATCGACAAGGTCGGCGAGCACGCCGGCCTCCGCGCCGCCGAAGACGACCGGACAGTCGTGGTCGTGAAGCGCGTGACCTCGGAGCAGTCGACGGTCCCGATCCCCACTGTCCCGGCGCCCGCCCGACCGACCGGCTGAGACCCGCGGCCGGCTGCCCTAGCCGGCGGCTCGCGCTTTCCGGAACGACTCGGCGGTGATCGGGATCCCTTCTTCGAGCGGGGTCCAGCCGGGGAGCCCGAAGTCGGCACGAGCGGCGCTCCCGTCGAGCACGCTGCGGCGCTGCTCGCCCGGCACGGCGGGGACGGACTCCGGCGCCTTCCGATAGTCGAACGATTTCGCGAGGAGTTCGAACAGCCGGTTGACCGAGGACTCGACCCCCGTACCCACGTTCCATGTCCCGTCCCGGCCGGTCGCGAGCGCCCGCGCGGCCGTCTCGACGACGTCCCCCACGAAGACGTAGTCGCGCGTCTGCTCGCCGTCGCCGCGGATCTTCGGGGTGCGGCCGCCGAGGATCGCCTCGCTGAAGATCGCGACGACCCCGGCCTCTCCGAGCCCGTTCTGGCCCGGGCCGTACACGTTGGCGTAACGGAGGACGGTCACCCGGAAGCCGTGGATCACCCGGTAGTAGTGAAGGTACTTCTCGATCGAGAGCTTCGCGCAGCCGTAGGGCGACACCGGGTTCGTCGGATGGTCCTCACGCGCCGGGCGGCCCCCCTCCGGCTCGCCGTAGAGGGCGCCGCCGGTGGACGCGAAGAGCACGCGCAGCGCGCCGGCACGCCGGCACGCCTCGAAAAGCCGGAGCGAGCCCAGGACGTTCGACCGCGCGTCGTCGAGCGGGTCGGAAACGCTGTGGCGCACGTCGATCTGCGCGGCGTGGTGGGAGACCGTGTCGATCTTCTCGTCGCGGAGGAGGGGCTCCAGATCGGCATCCGCGACGTCGGCTTCCACGAGCCGTGCGCCGGCCGGCACCTTTTCGCGCCGGCCGGTCGAGAGGTTGTCCACGACCACGACCCGGTGCCCGTCGGCGAGGTGCCGGGTCGCCATGTGCGACCCGATGAATCCCGCTCCGCCCGTCACGAGGATGTTCATAAACTCGCGGCGCATGATAGCGAAGCCCCGCCCGGATCCCCGTCTCGCGATCGAGCCGGGCGCGCTCGGGCTCGTGGAGGCCCGGAGGGCGTTCTACCTCCGGGACACGGTCGACATCGCTCGAGACCTGATCGGCGCGTACATTGCCCGGCGCTGGCGCGGCCGCTGGTACGGGGCGCGGATCGTCGAGACGGAGGCATACCTCGGGGCCGGCGACGCGGCCGCGCACTCCTTCCGGGGACGTCGGACCTCGCGCGTCGAGCCGATGTACGCCGAGGGGGGACACCTCTACGTCTTCCTCGTGTACGGCATGCACCACTGTGCGAACGTCGTGACGGCGCGCGCCGGACGGCCGGAGGCGGTCCTCCTGCGCGCCGCGGAAGGTCCGCCGGAGGCCCCGCGGCTCCTCTCCGGACCCGGGAAGCTCGGCGCCGCCCTGGGGCTGACGGTCGCCGACAGCGGGCGCGACCTCGTCGGGGGGCGAAGCCTCGCCCTGTTCGCGCGGCCCCGAAAACCGCTCCCGCGGATCGGCGAGTCGCCGCGGATCGGCGTCGACTACGCGGGCGCGGCCGCGGGCTGGCCGCTGCGGTTCTTCGATCTCGACTCGCCGGCGGTCTCTCGGAGATCATCCCGGAAATGAAGTCGAGAAGAGAGGGGGACCGGATCTTCATCCGGCTCGAGAGGGGCGACGACGTCCATGGATCGCTCGCTGCGGCTGCGGTGGAGCACGGCGTCGGCGGCGGGTGGTTCACCGGGATCGGCGCCGCGCGCGACGTGGAGCTCGGCTACTACGACCTGGAGAGACGGGACTACGACCGGACGGCGATCGAGGGAGAGGTCGAGATCACGCCGGCGACCGGCTCGCTGGGCATTCTGGACGGAAAGCCGTTCGTCCATCTCCACGCCGTCGTGTCGGACAACCGGTGCATCCCCCGCGCGGGCCATCTCTTCCGCGCCGTCACCGCGGCGACGCTCGAGTTCGTTCTGATCGTGGGCGAGAGGCCGATCGAAAGGACGCGGGACGAGGAGACGGGGCTGAATCTCTGGCGGGTATGACCGTCGCGCTCGCTTGCTCGGGATCTGTTCACACACCGGCGAGCGGCTCGCCAAACGCGGCTCGACCGCTCGCCTGATCCCTCGCCGCGCTCGCGCTCCCGCGGCGCGAGCCTCCTCCGCTCGGTGACTTCGCGGAGACTTCTCGCGCCGCGATTCGGCTAGGCACGCTATTCCATAGGCGGGTTGTACGCCGCGATTCCCGTCACCGCCTCTCCGATCACGAGCGTGTGGATGTCGTGCGTCCCCTCGTACGTGTACACGCTCTCGATGTTGGCGAGGTGGCGGAAGACCGGGTACTCGTTGACGACGCCGTTCGCGCCGAGCGTCTCGCGCGCGAGCTTCGCGCACTCCCGGGCGACCCAGACGTTGTTGCGCTTGGCCATCGAGACGTGGTGCGGGCGCAGGGTCTTGTCGTCCTTCATCCTGCCGAGCCGCCACGCCAGGAGCTGCCCCTTGGTAATCTCGGTGATCATCCACGCCAGGCGTTCCTGCACGAGCTGGTGCGACGCGATGGGACGATCCCGCCACTGCTTGCGGCTCTTCGCGTAGTCGAGCGCCGCCCCGTAGGTCGCCATGGCGCTGCCGAGCGCGCCCCATGCGATGCCGTACCGCGCCTGGGTGAGGCAGGAGAGCGGCCCGCGCAGCCCCTCGACGCCCGGAAGCACGTTCGCCGCGGGGATCCGGCAGTCCTCGAAGGCGAGCTGCGAGGTCACCGACGCCCGCAGGGACATCTTCCCCTTGTGCTCGAACGTCGAGAAACCGGGCGTTCCCTTCTCGACCAGGAACCCCCGGATGACTCCGTCCAGCTTCGCCCAGACGACCGCGACGTCCGCGATCGAGCCGTTCGTGATCCAGGCCTTGGCGCCGTTCAAGATCCAGGAGTCGCCGTCCTTGCGGGCGGTCGTTCGCATTCCGCCGGGGTTCGATCCGAAGTCCGGCTCGGTGAGCCCGAAGCAGCCGATCGCCTCCGCGGCGGCGAGCTTCGGCAGCCACCGATCCTTCTGCTCGGCGGAGCCGAACGCGTGGATCGGGTACATGACGAGCGCGGACTGGACCGAGACGAATGAGCGCAGGCCCGAGTCGCCGCGCTCGAGC
>DATIBN010000250.1:0-21061 GCA_035457525.1 Thermoanaerobaculia bacterium
GAATCCAGTACGACGCCAACACCGACGACGCGACCGGCGAAGATTCCTCGCCGGACTACTACTGGGACTCGGCCGCGAGAATCACGTCGACGGGGTGGGTTCTCGAGCTGCGCGTTCCCTTCTCCTCGCTTCGCTACAAGAAGGCGGACCCGCAGGTCTGGAACATCATGTTGTACCGGAACCACCCGCGCGATTTCCGGTACCAGTACTTCTCGACGAAGCTCCCCAAGGGCGGCAACTGTTTCATCTGCCGATCGAATCCTCTGACCGGCTTGGCCGGACTTCCGCCCGGAGGGAACCTGATCGTCGCGCCGTACGTGACGGCGGGCCAGGAGGCCCTCCCCGAAGGCGATCTCGGCACCCCGCTCGAGAACGGAGACTTCGAGCTGGACGGTGGCGTCGACGTCAAGTGGACGCCCGGCGTCAACACCGCGATCGACGCCACGATCAACCCCGACTTCTCGCAGATCGAGTCCGACGTCGCGCAGATCGGAACCAACGAGAGGTTTGCCCTCTTCTTCCCGGAGAAGCGGCCGTTCTTCCTCGAGGGCATCGAGCTCCTCTCGACGGAGCTTCGCGCCGTGTACACCCGCACGATCACTTCGCCGCGATGGGGCATGCGCGCGACCGGCAAGTTCGGGCACACCGCGTACACCGCGCTCGTCGCGGACGATCGCGGAGGCGGCCTCGCGATCATCCCGGGACCGAACTTCTCGCAGTTCGCCGAGCAGGACTTCGAGTCCGTGGCCGCGGTCGCCCGGGTCCGGCACGAGCTGGGCGCATCTTTCGTGAGCCTCCTCGCGACCGACCGGGAAATCGAGGACGGCGGCCACAACCGCGTTTTCGGTCCCGACTTCCGCTGGTCGCCGACGGACCAGGACACCATCACAGGACAGTTCCTGTACTCGTGGAGCCACACTCCCGAGCGCCCGGACCTCGCGGACGAGTGGGACGGCCGGAAGCTCTCCGGCCACGCCGGGGTGGTCTGGTGGTCCCACTCGACGAGAACGTGGGACTGGTTCACCGGCTACTGGGACTTCGGCGACGAGTTTCGCGCGGACAACGGCTTCATCCCGCAGGTCGGATATCGGGAGACGTACGGGGAAGTCGGCCGCACCTGGCGGCCGACGAAGGGGTTCCTTCGACGGCTGCGGACCTTCTTGACCGCCGACTACCAGGCGCAGCAGGACGGGGCACTGATCTACCGCTCGGTCCGTCCGGGCGCCGGGATGGACGGACTGTTCAGCTCGTTCCTGCGTTTCGAGGTGGACTTCGGGAAGGTTCGCGCGGGCGAGAAGACCTTCGACCGAACCCGACTGATCTACCAGATCGACGGCAGCCCCTCGCGCGTGTTCAACCGGGTCGGGTTGAACGGCTTCATCGGGGAGCAGGCCGACTTCGCGAACTCCCGGGCGGGAAAAGGCGGCAGCGTGGTCGGGTTCGCCACCGTCCGTCCGACGGACCACCTGGAGCTGCGCTTCGACGGAAGCTGGCAGTGGCTCGACGTCGACGAGGAAACCGCGCGCGGGCGCCTCTTCACGGCGTCCGTCGCGCGGCTGCGAGCGCAGTACACCTTCAACGCCCGCGCTTTCGTGCGCGCGATCGGCCAGTGGGTCGAGACGAAGCGCAACCCGGATCTCTACACGTTCGAGGTCGACCGCCGAAGCGGCGCCTTCTCCGGGTCCGTGCTTCTCGCGTACAAGCTCAACTGGCAGTCCGTGCTCTTCCTGGGCTACGGCGACAACCGGGCGCTCGACGAAAACGAGAACCTGGAGCGCGCCGGCCGGCAGATCTTCCTGAAGCTGTCGTACGCCTTCCAGCTGTAGCGGGGGTCAGGTCTCCACTTGCCACATTGAGCTGTAGCGGGGGTCAGGTCTCCACTTGCCACATTGCGGGGGTCAGGTCTCCACCTGCCACACTAGTGGTACACTGGTACCATGGTAATAGAACGGATCGTCGAGCGGGTCCAGACCGGGGTCCGGATGGAGAAGCGTCTCCTCAAAGTTCTCAAGGCGTTCGCCGAGCTGAAGGACCTGACGCTCGGTGACCTGCTGGAGGGCATCGTCCTCCACGCGTTCGAGGGAAAAGCGCCTCCGTTCTCTCCCGCGTCGTTGAAGCAGATCGCCGACCTGAAGCGGATCTACGGGCTCGACCTCACCGCGAAGGACAGCCACAAGCTGAAGGAGCGCGATCGATGAACGACCGCGACTTCCTCGCCGCCTTCGAGGACGGCACGCTGCCCGAGGATTGCTTCCACCACCGGGACCACGTCCGCGCCGCGTGGCTCCTCCTGCGTAACGAGAGGCCCACAGCGGCGCTCGATCGCTTCTCGACGGCGCTCGTGCGCTTCGCGTCCGCGAGGGGCAAGGCCGGGCTGTACCACGAGACGATCACGTGGGCCTACCTCCTCCTGATCCGGGAGCGGATGGAGCGGGGCCCGCGCGACGCGGAGTGGGAGGACTTCGCGTCGGCGAACCCGGACCTCCTGGTGTGGAAGCCGAGCGTCCTCGACCGGTACTACACGCGCGAAACGCTCGGCTCGGACCTCGCGCGGCGCGTGTTCCTGCTACCCGACCGCTAGCATCTCTTCTACCGACGATCGGGCGATCGGGGTCGGGCATGCAATTTGGCACTTCAGGGAACAACACCAAACTACACGCCTGACCCCAGCATCTCCGCCAGCGCGCGGATGGTCAGGGGCGAGCATCCCTCCGCCTTGTTGTTGACGAGGACCGACACGGGGATTCCCGACTCGATCGCCGTCCGCGCGAGCGACACCACCTCCTCCCGCATCTCGGGATTCGGGTCGGTCAGCCGGTTGAACGGCATCATCTCCTCCCGCCGCTCGCCGTAGGTCGTTCCCGGCCGCAGAAGGAGCCGGATCAGGGTAAACGGCGCGGACCCGACCGGAATCGTCTTCGCCTGTTCCGCCGGCATCGGCATCGCCGTGACGTAGTTGTACACGTGGGCGGCGCCGTGCGCGGCGAGCGCGTCCCGGTATTCGCGCGTCAGGAGCCCCGGATCGCGCAGCTCGACGGCGTACCGGAAATCCTTCGGCAGGTCGCCGAGGAATCGGTCGAGCCGTTCCGCGAACTCGGGACCGGCGATCCGCAGCGCCCTCGGCGCCGGCGGGAACTGCAGGATGAACGGCCCCGTGTGCTCCCGGAACACCTCGCGGAACGGGGCGATCGTCTCGTCCTCGAAGAGGCGCGCGTTCAGGAACTCGGGGTTGGGCTGGCTGGAGCGGCCGCCGGAGCGCGCCGGGAGCGACGTGGACGTCACGGCTTCCGGCGCCTTGGCGCAGCACGGGAAGGCGGGCGGGAGCTGCTCGGCGTACCGGACGAGGTCCGCCGCCGGGATCGGAGCGTAGTAGCTGCGGTCGATGCCGACCGTCGTCAGGAGCGGATGCCGCGCGTACTCGCGCAGCCCTTCGCGGGCAAGATCTCCGACCTTCGCCGCGCGCGAGTAGACGAGCCCGGCCCAGTCCGGGAAGCTCCAGGAGCTCGTGCCGAAACGCAGTCCGCGCGGGAGACGGGCGGCGATCGCGGCCGCCTCCGCGTGCTCCCGCTCGAGCCGCTCGGACTCCGCGCTGCGCGGGCGCGGCGGTTCGGGAGCCGGCGCGAAGAGGTCGAGCTGTTTTCTCCCCTCGCTCACGCGCGGATTCTTTCACCGCGCGTGGTAGCTTTTCCGCGCCCCACCTTGACGACGAGCAGGCGAAATCCGTGGTTCCGCGGCGGGGACGTGAACGCGTTTTTCGCGCTCATGTTCGACAACGTGGCGAACCTCGTGATCCTCGTCGCCATCCTCGTGGGCGCGTTCGGCTTCCCGAAGGACCTCGTCCTGCAGCGCATCGTCCCCGGGACCGCGGTCGGAGTCCTCGTCGGGGATCTCATCTACGCGTGGATGGCGCGGCGCCTCGCGCGGAAGACCGGCCGCGCGGACGTCACCGCGATGCCCCTCGGCCTGAACGCGCCGAGCGTGTTCGGGATCTCCTTCGCCGTTCTCGGACCCGCGTATATCGCCACCGGCGACGCGATGCTCGCCTGGAAGATCGGAATGGCGGTCACGGTCCTCGTCGGCCTCTTCAAGATGGGACTCTCGTTCGCCGGCAACGCCGTGCGATCCGCGGTCCCGCGCGCGGGGCTCCTCGGATCCATCGCCGGCGCGGGCATCGCGCTCATCGCGTTCCTCCCGTTCCTCAAGGTCGTCGCCAACCCGATCGTCGGTTTCGTGGCGCTCGGCGTCATCCTCCTGACGCTCGTGGCCGGAGTCCGCCTCCCGTGGGGACTGCCCGGAGCTTTCGTCTCGGCGCTCCTCGCCGTCGCGATCCACTACGGCCTGGCGGCGTTCGGGATCGGCACTCCTTCGGCGGCGGCGGCGCCCGCCCCGGCGGGAGCTCTCGCGCTCGCGATCCCCTGGCCGAGCCTCCAGTTCCTGGAGGGCCTTTCGCTCGCGTGGGCGTTTCTCCCGATCGCGCTGCCGTTCGCGGTCATGACGATCATCGGCGGCATCGAAAACACGGAGAGCGCGGCCGCGGCCGGCGATGAATACGACACGCGCGGGATCCTTCTGACGGAAGGGTTCTGCACCTTCGTGGCCGGCTTGTGCGGCGGGGTCGTCGAGAGCACTCCCTACATCGGCCATCCCGCGTTCAAGAAGATGGGCGCCGGCGCCGGATACGCGATCGCGACCGCGCTCTTCGTGGGGCTCGGCGGGATGCTCGGATACCTGCCGCTCCTCGTGAACTGGATCCCGGCCGCGGCGGTCGCCCCGATCCTGATCTACATCGGTCTCGAGGTCCTGGCGCAGGGCTTTCTCGCGACCCCGTCCCGCCACGCTCCGGCCGTGGCGCTCGCGGTGCTGCCGTCGCTCGGGTTCCTCCTGTCGCTCGAGATGGGATCGCTCGTGACCGCGGCGGGCGGCGCGCTCGCGAACCTGTCGGGCGAGCTCGCCGAGACCCTCCGAGCCGCGAAGCTCCTCGGCAACGGGTTCATCGTCGCCGCTCTCCTCTGGGGAGCGGCCGCGGCGGAGCTCATCGACCGGCGCTTCGTGCGAAGCGCGGTCTATTTTTTCGCGGCCGCCGTCCTGTGCCTTTTCGGCGTCATTCACTCCCCCGCCGCGCAGGGGACGTTCTTCCTGCCGTGGCGCGTTCCGGACACGACGCCGTATACGTTCGCCGCCGCGTACGCGGCGGTGGGAGTGCTCGTGCTTTCCGCCCGGCTCCTCGGAGACATCCCCTCTTCCCGCCTGCGGGGAGAGGGTTAGGATGAGGGGTGGGCTACTCCGGGAGCGCCGCCCGGATCTTCCGGCCAAATCGCTCGACTCGCACGCGGATCTCCTCGACGTCCAGCGTCCGGATCTTCCGGCGATCCATCAGAACTCTTCCCTCGACGATCACCGTCTCCACGGCGTCCGCCCGCGCCGAGTACACGACGTGTGACGCCGCGTCGTAGAGCGGCAGCGCGCCCGGACCGGAGAGGTCGAGGACGATCAGGTCCGCGCGCTTCCCGGGCTCGAGCGACCCGATCCGGTCTTCCATGTGGAGCGCCCGCGCTCCGCCGAGCGTCGCCATCCGCAGAACGGCGTGCGCCGGCGCGGCGGTCGGGTCGAGTGTGGCGACCTTGTGGAGGCGGGCGGCCGAGCCTATCTCGCTGATCATGTCGAGGTCGTTGTTGCTCGCCGCGCCGTCCGTGCCGAGCCCGAGCCGTACTTCCTCCGCGAGCATCCTCGGGACGGGAGCCACGCCGCTCGCGAGCTTCATGTTGCTCTCGGGACAGTGGACGACGCCCGTGCCGCTCGACCCGAGCATCGCGATCTCCTCGTCGTCGACGCACACGCAGTGCGCCGCGACGAGGCGCTCGTTGAGCACGCCCACGGTCGCCAGGTGCCGGACGGGAGTCGTTGCGTAACGCTCCCCGACCAGCGCGATCTCCGCCGGCGACTCGGCGAGATGCGTCTGGACGGGCGCGTCGTACCGCTCGGCGAGCCGCATCGTCCGGACGAACGTGTCCGGGTCGACCGTGTAGCACGCGTGCGGGCAGAGGGACGGCGTGATTCGAGGGTGGCCGCTCCAGTCCGACAGGAGCTTCTCGGCGCGCGCGAGCCCCTCGGCGGAAGTCTGCGAATCGGGTGTCGGAACGTCGAAGATCCCCTGCCCCGGCAGGGCGCGCAACCCCGACTCGTCCGCGGCGCGCGCGACCTCCTCCTCGTAGAAGTAGCCGTCGGCGAACGTCGTCGTGCCGGACGCGATCATTTCCCAGCACGCGAGGAGCGCGCCCCACCGCACGAACTCGCGCGAGACGAAGCGCTTCTCGATCGGGAACATGTACTTCGTGAGCCAGGTCATGAGGTCGACGTCGTCCTTCACGCCGCGCAGGAGCGTCATCGGAGCGTGCGTGTGCCCGTTGACGAAACCGGGGAGGACGAGCCGGCCGCCGGCGTCGATCGAACGGCGCGCGCGGAAACGGGACTCGACCGCGCGGCGAGCCCCGACCGCCACGATGGCGCCATCCCGGATCGCGACGGCGCCGTTCTCGACGACCGTCTCCTCGGGATCCATCGTGAGGACGGTCCCGCCGGTGACGACGAGGTCGACACGCCCGGTCTGCCTGGTGGTTTCCCGGCGCATCGAGCGATCGGGCTTCAGAGGTCCAGAGTGCGACGAAGAACGTCGTCGATCCGTCGCTGGTCCGCGTCGGAGACCCGGCCGACAGTGCGCCCGAGGATTCTCTTGTCGACAGCGAGGATCTTAGAAGCCCGTACGGTGCTCGGGTGGCGTAGGCCTGCCGATTTCCAGTTTTGAAGGGGTTGGTCCCCGGGGCCCGGTCGACCGAAGAACCGCGCCTGGCTGCTGATAGGGCACACGACGACGTCCGAGAGAGTCCGGTGGACGGCGTCGGTACTGACGACCAGGGCCGGCCGTCTCTTCGTCGCCGAGAGATCGGAGAACGTCACGTCCACGACGACGACTTGTCCCCGTTTATAGGTAGTCGTAGAGCTCATCCTCCTCGCCTTCCCATGCTTCACCGAGGCGCCTTCGAGCGAGCTCCGTCCAGCCGAGGTCTTCGAGATCCTTCTCGCCCAGAGCCTGGATCAGTGCGTAGGGCCGTCCGTGCAGAGTGACCACGATCGGCTCTCCCTCCCTCCGAGCTCGTCGCAGGTATCGGGAGAGCTGGTTCTTCAGTTCGGCGACCGTCGCGAAGCGCACGTCCTGCTCCGTTCTGGCCATAACTATAGCTATATTGTCGTCAGGTCCCTCACGGGATTCCATTCCCCGATCCGCACGGATGGAGCTGCCCGCGGATCGCGCCGCCCGGGAACTTCAGACTGTGGAGCTTCACGTAGTACTGCGACGGGTTCGCGAGAACGCGGGCGGACAGGTCGCCGTCGACGGGTATCGAGCCGTCCAGGACGGTGCCCGTGAAGCCGGGATTGAGCTCCACGACCATCGGACCGTTGACGCCCGCCGCGCCCTGGTGAAGGTGGGTCGCGACGACCTTTCCGAGGTTCGCCGACGTCGTGACGTGGAATCGGATCGACGCGCCGCCGAGCTCGAGGCGCACGGAGCCGCTGGCGGCCGGATCGAGCGCGTCGGAGCCCGGCCCGGCTCCTTTCAGGTCCGCGCAGAAACTCGGAGCCTTCGGAACCGTCGCGCACGCAACCGTCCCGGCCAGGAGAACCGCCGGGACGATGCCTCGAATCATTGCCACCGACGGCGCATCTCGACCTGGTCGTCCGTCAGCGAGTCGATCGCGACCCCCAGCGTCTCGAGCTTGATCGCCGCGATCTCGCGGTCTATGTCGGGCGGCAGCGGGTGCACCCCCGGCGGAAGCTCTCCGCGGTGACGGGCGAGGTAGTGGATCGCCAGAGCCTGCACCGTGAACGACAGGTCCATGATCTCGACCGGGTGCCCGTCCCCTCCCGCGATGTTGACGAGCTTTCCCCCGGCGAGGAGGTGAAGGCGTCTCCCGTCGGGGAGGCGGTACTCCGTGATCTGGCGGCGCACCTCGCGGACGTCGGTCGCCATCGCGGTGAGAGCCGGCACGTCGATCTCGGTGTCGAGGCCGCCGGCGTTCGCGAGCACCGCCCCGTCCTTCATCCGCTCGAAGTGCTCTCTGCGGAAGACGGCGTGCGTTCCGGTGGACGTGACGAAGAAGTCTCCCCGCTCCGCGGCGACCGCGAGCGGCATGACCGCGAAGCCGTCCGCCACCGCTTCGAGCGCCCGCACGGGGTCGACCTCGCACACGACCACGCGCGACTGCAGACCCGCCGCGCGGCGGGCCAGGCCCTTGCCGCACCAGCCGTACCCCGCGACGACGACGGTCCTTCCGCCGAGGTACATGTTCGTGAGAGCCAGGATCGCGGTGAAGGTGGACTGCCCGGTGCCGTAACGGTTGTCGAAGAGATGTTTGCACATGGCGTCGTTGCCCGCGATGATCGGGTACCGCAGGATTCCCTCGCGCTCCATGTTCTTCAGCTTCGTCACGCCGGACGTCGTCTGCTCGGTGGCGCCCCACACCTTCGGGAGCCGCGCGGTTTCCTTCGTGTGGAGGATCCGCGTGAGCTCGCCGCGGTCGTCCACGAGGAGCGCGGGGTCGGTCCGGATCGTTCCGATCAGGTGTTCCTCGAATTCCTCGGCGGACGCGCTCGCGTTCGCGAACACGATCACCCCCTCCTGCGCGATCGCCGCGGCGACGTCGTCCTGGACGTAGCCGGGCGCCGTCCCGGCGAGCGCCACGTTCGCGCCCGCGCGCTTCAGGAGCAGCGTCAGGTACGCCGTTTTCGCCTCGAGGGGCACGCAGACCGCGACGTTCACGCCGCGAAGCGAGCCGTCGCAGAGCTTCCTTTCGAACGCAGCGTTCAGGACGGGCGCATGCTGCGCCACCCACGCGATCTTCTTCGCCCCTTCGGGCGCGAGCGAGAAGTCGGCGACGATCGAAGTCGAGGCGCTCATCGCCTGCTCCGAATCGTCGCGCTCATCGCCAGCTCCGCGCGTACTCGAGCTGATCTCTCGTGGGCTCCTCCAGCCGCATCCCGAGAAGCTCCAGCCTCCGGCGGGCGATCGCTTCGTCCACGTCGGCGGGCAGCGAGTGAACCCCGGGCGCCATCTCCTGCGCGTGCCGCGCGAGGTGGTGGATCGAGAGCATCTGCACCGAAAACGAGAGGTCCATGATCTCGATGGGGTGCCCGTCGGACGCGGCGATGTTGACGAGCGCCCCCTGCGCGAGGAGGTGAATGCGCCGCCCGTCGGCGAGCACGTACTCCGTCACGTGGCGGCGCACCTCCCGCTCCTCGACGGCCGTGGCCGCGAGCGCCGCGACGTCGATCTCGTGGGCGTAGTTTCCGGCGTTGGCGAGAAGCGCGCCATCCTTCATCCGCTCGAAGTGCTCGCCGCGCAGGACGCCGATCGAGCCGGTGCCCGTGACGAAGACGTCGCCGATCGGAGCGGCGTCGGCCATCGTCGACACCTCGAAGCCGTTCGCCGCGGCTTCGAGGCCGCGGATGGGGTCGACCTCGACGACGATGACCCGACCCCCGAACCCGCGGCAGTAGAGCGCCAGCCCCTGCCCGACCCAGCCGTATCCCCCGACGACGACCGTCTTGCCGGCGAGGAGCAGGTTGGTCGTCGAGAGGATGGCGGTGAGCGCCGACTGCCCCGTCCCGTAGCGGTTGTCGAACATGTGCTTGCACCGCGCCTCGTTCGCGACGATCACCGGGATCTCGAGCGCGCCCTCCGCTTCCATGGCGCGCAGGCGCAGTACCCCGGACGTTGTCTCCTCGGAGGCCCCGCGCACGCGGGGGAGCAGGTCGCGGCGCTGCTGGTGGAGGCGCGTGACGAGCTCGGCGCCGTCGTCCACGATCAGGTCCGGACCGAAGTCGAGCGCCGCGAGCAGGTGCTCGTCGAACGTCTTCGGATCGGCGCCGTGGATCGCGTGCACGGTGACCCCCCGCCGCACGAGCGCGGCGCACACGTCGTCCTGCGTCGAGAAGGGGTTGCTGCCGGTGGCGACGACCTCCGCGCCGGCTTCGTGGAACAGCCACGCGAGGTAGGCGGTCTTCGCCTCCAGGTGTACGGCGATCGCGATGCGCCGCCCGGAGAGAGAGCCGTCGGTGAGCCGCTCGGCCGCGAAGGAGTTGAGCGTCGGCGCGTGCTGCGCGACCCACTGGATCTTGCGCTCCCCTTCCGGGGCGAGAGAGGCATCGAGGATCGTGGACTGGGAGCGCATTCGGAAGGAGGGGATCGTAGCTCAATGTGGCAAGTGGAGACCTGACCCTCAATGTGGCAAGTGGAGACCTGACCCCGTTAGACTCCCGGGCCCGGAGGATCCGAATGACGATGTTCCGAATCGGAACAGCAGGGGTCGTGCTTGCGCTATCTGTCACTCTTACGGGCTCTCAAATGTCGGCACAGGTGAAGAAGCCGTCTCCGAAACCGGCCGCGCGCCCGGCGCTCGCCGCTTCGAGGACCGCGCTGGAAAAGGAGCTCGTGGCGAAGCACGGCGAGGGGCAGCGCGATCGGCTGCGCCGGGGAATGGACCAGGTCGCACGCTTCTGGCGCGCGGAGGACGGCAACGCGAAGGCCTTCGAGGAGTTCGTCCGCGCGAGCTTCGCCGGAGACGCCGCGACCCTGGACGCCCTCTTCCAGCGGATGGAATTCGCGATGGAGTCACTCGAGGGGAACATGGTCGAGATCAACCGCGACTTCCGGATGCAGGTGGACCTCGATCGCGGCCCGATCCACTCCTTCGACGAGACGCTCGCGGGGTACGACCCCTCCGCCCACACGACGGACGACCTCTTCGGCAACAAGCTCGCGTTCATCGTGCTGCTGAACTTTCCGCTGACCACCCTCGAGCAGCGCCTGACGGAAGGCGAGAGCTGGTCGCGCCGCCAGTGGGCGGAGGCCCGGCTGGCGCAGCGGTTCTCCAAGCGCATTCCGGCGGAGGTCAATCTCGAGGTCGCGAAGGTGAGCGCGGAAGCGGACCAGTACATCGCGCAGTACAACGTCTGGATGCACCACCTCGTGGACGAAGGCGGCGTCCGGCTCTTTCCCCCCAAGATGCGCCTTCTGTCGCACTGGAACCTGCGCGACGAGATCAAGGCGAACTACTCGGGGGGCGAGAACGCCCTCTCGAAACAGAGGCTGATCCAGAAGGTGATGGAGCGGATCGTCACGCAGACGATCCCGCAGGCCGTGGTCGACAACCCGAACGTCGACTGGAACCCGGAGACCAACGAGGTCCGGCCCGCGGCGGTGAAGGACTCCGACGGAGCCGGAAGGCCGGCGCCGGCGAAGGTCACGAACGCGCGGGAGCCGGACACGCGATACAAGACTCTCCTCGACACGTTCCGCGCCGTCCGGAAGGTCGATCCATACTCCCCCACCGCGCCGACTCTCATCGCGCGACGGTTCGAGGAGAACCGGGAGCTTCCGGAGGAGCGCGTGCGGAAGATGTTCGAGGACGTCCTGACCTCGCCGCTCGTCCCCCGGGTCGCGAAGTTGATCGAGAAGCGGCTCGGGCGGCCGCTCGAGCCGTTCGACGTCTGGTACGCGGGGTTCAAGCAGCGCGGGAAGTACACGGAGGCGCAGCTCGACGAGATCACGCGCAAGAAGTACCCGACCGCGGAGGCGTACGAGAAGGACATCCCGAACCTGCTCCAGAAGCTCGGTTTCTCGAAAGACCGCGCGGAGTACGTCGCGAAGCACATCGAGGTACATCCGGCGCGCGGCTCGGGTCACGCGTTCGGCGCCGGAAAGCGCGGCTTCAAGGCCTACCTGCGCACCCGGGTCGAGAAGGACGGGATGAACTACAAGGGATACAACATCGCCGTCCACGAGATGGGGCACAACGTCGAGCAGACGTTCTCTCTCTACGACATCGACCACTACCTGCTCGCGGGCGTGCCGAACACGGCATTCACCGAGGCGCTCGCGTTCGTCTTCCAGGGCCACGACCTCGAGCTGCTCGGCCTCGTGCAGGCGGACGCAAAGAGCCGCGCGCTCGACGTGCTGAACGACTTTTGGGGCACGTACGAGATCGCGGGCGTCGGGCTCGTGGACATGGCCGTGTGGCACTGGATGTACGACCACCCGAACGCGACGCCGGCACAGCTTCGCGAGGCGACGCTGACGATCGCGAAGACGATCTGGAACCGGTACTACGCTCCGGTGTTCGGCAAGAAGGACGTCGTGCTGCTCGGCATCTACTCGCACATGATCGATTCGCTCCTCTACCTGCCCGACTACCCGATCGGCCACATGATCGCGTTCCAGGTCGAGCGGCAGATGGAGAAGGCCGGCGCCATCGGGCCGGAGTTCGAGCGCATCACGAAGACCGGGAGCGTCGCGCCCGACCTCTGGATGAAGAAAGCGACGGGCGCGCCGGTCGGCCCGGAGGCGTTGCTCGCCGCGACGGCGGAAGCGCTGCCGACGATCGAGGCCGCGAAGGACTGAGAGAATCGCTGCGCACGCCCTGAAGTACGATCCGCTTCAGGCGACGCCGTTCCAATGAAGTGTGTCTCGTGCTCGGCCGAGGTGCGGGAGGACTCCCGCTTCTGCTCCTCGTGCGGCTCGCCAGTCAGCTCGGTCTCGCGGATGCCGACCGGGCTCGCGACTCCCTCCGCGGTCGAAGCCGCGCAGCGGCGCGTCCACTCGTCGGATCCGATCGGGCGATTGGCGTCCTCCGAGTCGCTCGAGCGCGGCGCGCTCACGCCGGGAAGCGTGCTCGGCGGCCGCTATCGCATCATCGGCCTGATCGGCCGCGGCGGCATGGGTGAGGTCTACCGCGCCGACGACTTGAAGCTCGGTCAGCCCGTCGCCCTGAAGTTCCTGCCGGAGAACCTCGCCTCGGATCCCGCATGGATCGAGCGGTTGTATACCGAGGTGCGGCACGCGCGGGGTGTCTCGCACCCGAGCGTCTGCCGCGTCTACGACGTCGGCGAGATCGAGGGACGCCACTTTCTCTCCATGGAGTACGTGGATGGGGAAGATCTGGCGTCGCTCCTGCGGAGGATCGGCCGGTTCGGCGGCGACAAGGCGGTCGAGGTCGCTCGGCAAATCTGCTCGGGGCTCGCGGCGGCGCACGACCGCGGCGTTCTCCACCGGGATTTGAAGCCCTCGAACGTCATGATCGACGGCCGAGGCCGGGCGAAGATCACGGACTTCGGTCTCGCGGCCGGCGTCGGGGACGACAAGAGCGGCGGCGAAGTTTCGGGCACGCCCGCCTACATGGCGCCCGAGCAGCTCGCCGGACGTCCCGCGACCATCCAGAGCGACCTGTATTCGCTGGGTCTACTCTTCTACGAGCTCTTCACCGGCAAGAGGGCATTCGAGGCCGCGACGCTGGAGGAGTGGAAGCGTAAGCACGCCGAGCATTCGCCGACGGCGCCCTCGGCGGTGAAACCCGGACTCGACCCGGCGGTGGAGCGCGTGATCCTGCGCTGCCTCGAGAAAGAGCCGGGACAGCGGCCGCGCTCGGTCTCCGCGGTTGCCGCCGCGCTGCCCGGAGGCGACCCGCTCGCGGCCGCGATCGCGGCCGGCGAGACACCCTCGCCCGAGATGGTCGCGGCGGCGGGCAGCGACGAAGGCATGAAACCCGCGGCGGCGTGGGCTTGCCTGGTCTTGATTCTCGCGGGGATGGCGCTCGCCGCCTGGCTCTCGCCGCGGGCGTATCGCCACGGGCACGTTCCGCTGGAGAAGCCGCCCGAAGCCCTCGCCGAACGGTCGAAGGAGATCATCCGAAGACTCGGATACACCGAGAAACCGCTCGACGCCGCCTGGGGCTTTTCCGGAAACGGTGAGTACCGACGCTGGGTCGAGGAGCACGACCAGTCGAAGACCCGCTGGAACGACATGGAGGATGGGCGGCCGGCGGCCATCTACTTCTGGTACCGGCAGAGTCCCGCGCCGCTCATCTCGGAGCGATTCCGCGGCGACGACGCTGGCGAAATTCTCGTGACGAAGAGCGATCCGCCGCCGTTGATGGCGGGAATGGTCGGCGTCGAGCTCGACCCCCTCGGCCGTTTGATCCGCTTCGAGGCGGTGCCGTCTCCGGCGGCGGTGACGACGGCTGCCAACCCGCAACCGGATTGGGAAGCTCTCTTTGCCGAAGCGGGGCTGGATCGCGCGGCCTTCGCGCCGACCGAACCCCGGTGGCTCCCCCCTTTCTTTGCGGACTCCCGGATGGCCTGGATCGAAGGCAAAGCCGAACGCGCCGATCGCCCCCTACGCGTCGAAGCAGCCGCGCACGGCGGCCGCCCGGTGTACTTCGAGCTCGTGGGACCGTGGAGCCGTCCGCCCCACATGCAGCCGAACGAGTCGAGATCCGGGTTCAGTGCCCTTGAACTCTTCATCGCGAGCGTCTTTACCGTGCTGCTCGTCGGCGGAGCCCTGCTCACTCTCCGAAATCTGCGCCTGGGCCGCGGCGACCGCCGGGGAGCGACGCGCGTGGCGGCCTTCATCTTCGTCTGTTTCATGGTCGACTGGGCGCTCGAAGCGCGCCACGTGGGGAACATTTCGGAGTACTCGCTTTTCATTCTCGGGTTGGGCCGGTCCCTCTTCGTCGCCGGCCTCAGTTGGTTGATCTACCTCGCCCTCGAGCCACTCATCCGGCGCCGCTGGCCGGACTCGCTGATCGCATGGACACGTCTGCTCTCGGGACGCTTCACCGATCCTCTGGTGGGACGTGTTCTGCTCGCCGGCGCGCTGCTCGGCGTTTTCGAAGCCATCTCGATCGAAGTCGCGCAGCTCACGCGCCGGGCCCTGGAGGCGCCGCCGCCGATCCCTCCCTTCGTATGGGAAGACACTCTGCGCGGTCCCCGCGCCGTCGCCGGCCACCTCGTCGGGGCGTCGGGTGTGAGCATGCTGCTTGCTCTCGCGTTTGCCCTGCTCTTCTTTCTTCTGCGGGCCGTCCTTCGAAAGGAATGGCTGGCCGCCGTAGCCTTCGTGCTGATCATGGCGGTGCCGTTCGAGGGTGGCGAGCGGATCTCCGGCGGTACGCTGATCGCCGCTGCCTTCGGCCTCGTGCGGGCCGCCGCGTTCATCCTCGTTTTTCTCCGCTTCGGGTTCCTCGCACTCGTCATCGGTAATTTTTTCGGGCACTTCCTGGAGTTCACTCTCACGACGGACTCCTCGGCCTGGTACGCGGGGACCTCGCTCTTTCTCCTGCTGGTTCTCGCCGCGCTCGCCGTCTACGGTTTCCGCATCGCCCTCGCCGGGCGATCCATGTTTTCGGGAATGCAATTGGAGGATTAGGAGGATGCCGATGTCGCTGCTTCGCTGCCTGCTCGGCGCCACCTGGGGGGCCCTGGCTCTTGCATCTTCACTCGCCGCGCAGGTCGGCTTCCCGCTCTTCTCGACGGACTTTCCGCCGGAGGAGTTCGCGAAGCGCCGCGCGGCGGTCTTCGATGCGATTGGGCCGAAAGCCGTCGCGGTCCTGCAGGGAGCCCCGACGCCCGTCGGCTACACACGCTTCCGGCAGTCCACGGACTTCTACTACCTCTCGGGAATCGAGGTTCCGAACGCGTACCTCCTGCTCGACCCGCTCGAGCGGCGCACGACGCTGTATCTGCCGCACCGCAACGAGCGGCGCGAGTCGAGCGAGGGGAAAGTTCTCTCCGCCGAGGACGCGGACGAAGTCCGGAAGCTGTCGGGCATCGACGCCGTTTTCGGACCGGAGCTTCTCGCGGAACACCTCGCGCGGATGGTGCAGCGCCGCGAGTCGCTCGCAGCCTGGACGCCGCTCTCTCCGGCGGAGGGGACGGCGGAGAGCCGCGACCTCGCGCTGCGGCGCGTCGCCGAGCTCGGTTCGGACGGGTGGGACGCCGCGCCCTCGCGCGCCGGAGCCTTCGCCGCGAAGCTGCGGAGCCTGTTCCCGAGCCTCGCCATCTCGGACCTCTCGCCGACGCTCGACCGGCTGCGGCTCGTCAAGTCTGCCAGCGAGATCGCGATGATCGGCCGCGCGACCAGGCTTTCGGGGCTCGCGCTCCTGGAAGCGATGCGCTCGACCCGGCCGGGCCAGTACGAACGCGAGCTCGACGGGGTCGCGAAGTTCGTCTTCTACCGCCACGGCGCGCAGGGCGACGCCTACTACTCGCTCATCGGGAGCGGGCAGAACGCGTGGTGGCCCCATTACAACGCGGGCAAGAGGAAGATGGAGGACGGCGATTTCCTACTCATGGACTACGCGCCCGACGTCGGCTACTACATGAGCGACGTCACGCGGATGTGGCCGGTCAACGGGACTTTCTCACCCTGGCAGCGCGAGCTGTACGGGTTCTACCTCGCGTGCTACGAGGCGATCCTGAAGGCGATCCGGCCGGGCGTGGACGCGGCGACGATCATGAGTGACGCAGCGAAGGAGATGGACCGCGCGCTCGCGGCGGCGAAGTTCTCGAAGGAGATCTACCGGAAAGCCGCGGAGACCTTCGTGAAGGACTATCGCGCGTCGGCCAGCGGGCCCGACGCGTCGCTCGGCCACTGGGTGGGGATGGCGACGCACGACGTCGGCCCGCACTCGGGGCCGCTCAAGCCCGGCATGGTGTTCACGATCGAGCCGGCCCTGCGCGTGCCGGAGGAGAAGATCTACGTCCGGCTCGAGGACCTCGTCGTGATCACGGAGAAGGGGCGCGACGTCCTGTCGGACTTCGTCCCGCGCGACATGGCGGCGATCGAGAAGATCATGAAGGAGGAGGGACTTCTCGAACGCTATCCGCCGGCGGATTGAGGGTCCGGTCGCTTGTGGCAGCCTGACCCTCAATGTGGCAAGTGGAGACCTGACCCTCAGTGTGGCAAGTGGAGACCTGACCCCGTAACATCCCCCTGATGGAACCCCTGGCACAGCCGCGCACGACCCCCGCGGCGGCGCGAACGACTCTCGCCGCGCGGTTCGGCGCGTTCGTCGCCGAGCGGTTCCCGTTCGCGCTCGACGGCGCGCTCGAGGCGTTCCGCTCGGTCGCTCCCGGCGAGCCCGGCCGCGACGAGGCGTCGATCGAGGCCCTGCGCGCGCCGCTCCGCCAGGCGCTCGAAGCGGCCTTCGACGATGCCGCGACCGACTCGCTGCCCGAGACGACCCCCGGCGTTTCGGCCGCCGACCGGCTCGACTTCGCGCGCGCGGAGCTCGTCGAGGCCTGCGACGGGTTCCTCCGGCGGGAGGCAATCCAGGCGTCGCTGACGCCCGCGGAGCGCGTCGAGATCCTGCGCGGAATGGTGCTCTCGCGCGCGACGGACAACCGGCTCAAGGCCTTTTTCTCGGGGGGCGAGGTCCGCTACAAGGGGGTCCAGTTCCAGGGGAAGGGGTTCCGCTCGCTCGGACAGGAAGCGATCTACGCGTCCGCGATCCGCCTGAGGCGCGGGCCCGAGTACCGCGCGCCCGACGGCTCCTGGCGGGGCGACGTCGTCGCGCCCCTCATCCGGGATTTCGGCGCCGCGCTCGCGATGCGGCCCGGACCCGACCTCGTGCGCCAGGCGCTGAACGCGCAGATGGGCAAGGCGGGACCGCCGATGGAGGGTAAGGACCTGCACATCGGCGACTTCTCCTGGGGGGTCCTTCCGCCGACCGCACCGCTCTCGATCTCGGCGATGACGATCGCCGGCCTGGCGATGGGTTTCGCCCGGGACGGCTCCGGGCGCGTCGGGGTGTCGTACATCGGGGAAGGCGGCACGTCCCTCGGCGAGTGGCACGAGGCGATCAACCTGTGCGCGGCGCGCCGGCTGCCGGCGGTCTTCTGTGTCCAGAACAACCAGACGGCCCTGGCGACGCCGGTCGCCGACCAGTCGGCCGTGCGTGTCTTCGCCGAGAAGGCCGCGGGCTACGGGATTCCGGCGGTGACGATCGACGGCACGGACCCGGATCGGATCGCCGCGGCTTTCACGTGGGCGGTGGAGAGGGCGCGCGAAGGGAAGGGACCGGCCCTGATCGAGCTCGTCTGCATGCGCATCTGCGGGCATGCGCACCACGACGACATGCTCTACCTGGGAAAGGAGCCCCCGATCTCGTGGGGGTATCCCCCGCTCACCGACGCGGGTTACGCGGACCGCGATCTCTACGAGTTCTGGTCGAAGCGGGACCCCATTCCGACGTACGCGGCGCGGCTCGAGGCCGAGGGTCTGATCCGCGACGGCGACCTCGACCGCATGAAGGCGGAAGCGGAAATCGCCGTCGAGCAGGAGGCGCGGAAGGTCATCGCGGCCGAGTGGCCCGACCCGGCCGTCGCCGGAATCGGAGTCTTCGCGAACGAGCCGCCGCGGAAAAAGACGGAGGTCCTCGATCCGCGAGAGCGCGCGGCCGTCGCCACGCGAGAGCTGGCCGTCGAGCCCGCGCCCCCGTTCGACCCGAAGGGGAAGACCTTCCTCGAGGCCGTCATGCTCGGCGTGCGCGACGCGCTGGCGTCGGATCCGCGCGTCTTCGTCTACGGGGAGGACGTCGGCGGAAAGTATGGCAATGCCTTCCTCCTGCTGCGGCCGCTGCTGGCGGAGTTCGGAGATCGGATCCTGAACTCACCGCTCTCGGAGGCCGCGGTCATCGGCGTCTGCGTCGGCGCGGCGCTCTCGGGGCAGCGGCCGATCGGCGAGATCCAGTTCAACGACTTCGTCGCGACCGGGTTCAACCAGCTCGTCAACAACGCGGCCAAGATCCGCTACCGCTGGGGCGGCTCGGTCCCGATGGTCGTCCGGATGCCGTGGGGCGGACTCCGTCACGCGGGTCCGTACCACAGCCAGAACACGGAGCCCTGGTTCTACCGAACGCCGGGGTTGAAGATCGTCGTCCCTTCGACCCCGGCGGACGCACGCGCGCTCCTCGCTTCGGCCGTCGCGGATCCGGACCCGGTGCTCTTCTACGAACACATCGCGCTGTATCGCGATCCGCGAATCAAGCAGGTCCTCCCCGACGAGCCGCCGGCGCCTCTCGCGATCGGCAAGGCGGCGTTGCGCCGCGACGGAGACGACCTCGCGATCGTGACGTATGGAGCCTACGTTCACGTGGCCATGCGGGTCGCCGAAAAGCTCTCGCGAGACGGCGCGGAGGCCGCCGTCCTCGACTTGCGCAGCCTCGTGCCGCTCGACCGCGCGGCGATCCTCGCGCTGGCGCGGCGGACCGGACGGATGCTGATCCTCCACGAGGACTCGCGCACCGGCGGCGTCGGCGAGAGCCTCGCCGCGATCGTCCAGGAGGAGGCGTTCGAGCACCTGGACGCGCCCGTGCGGATCCTCGGCGCCCTCGATACGCCGGTCCCCTACTCTCCTCCGCTCGAGGAGGCGTTCCTCCCGGGCGAGCAGGACGTCGAGAGGGCGGCGCGGCTGCTGCTCGAGTACTAGTCCGCGGCTCTCGGCCGATTCACCGGCTTTCCATCGGCGTGAACGCCCGTTCCGGCTCTCCCACGTAGATCTGGCGCGGCCGCGCGATCTTCTGCTCCGGATCGAGGAGCATCTCCTCCCACTGCGCGATCCAGCCCGCGGTGCGCGGGATCGCGAAGAGAACGGTGAACGCCTCGTTCGGAATGCCGATCGCCTGGTAGATCAGCCCGGAATAGAAGTCGACGTTCGGGTAGAGCTTTCTATGGACGAAGTAGTCGTCCTGCAGGGCGATCCGCTCGAGCTCGAGCGCCACGTCGAGGAGCGGGTTGCGGCCGGTGACCTCGAAGACCTCGTCCGCGACCTTCTTGATGATCCGGGCGCGCGGGTCGTAGTTCTTGTAGACGCGGTGGCCGAAGCCCATCAGGCGCTTTTCGCCCTTGCCTTTCTTGATTTCGTCGATGAACGCGGGCACGCGCGCCACCGAGCCGATCTCGTTCAACATCTTCAGGACTTCTTCGTTCGCGCCCCCGTGGAGCGGCCCGTAGAGCGCCGCCGCCGCCCCGGCCACCGCGGAGTACGGATCGGTGTGCGACGACCCGATTCCCCGCATCGCATGGGTGCCGCAGTTCTGCTCGTGGTCGGCGTGGAGGATGAAGAGGACGTCGAGCGCCTTCACGAGGGCGGGGTGCGGGCGATAGGAGTCGGCCGGGAACTTGAACATCATGTTCAGAAAGTTCTCGGTGTACGAGAGCTCGTTGTCCGGATAGACGTAGGGCTGCCCGAGGCTGTGGCGATACGCGAATGCTGCCAGCGTCGGCATCTTCGCGATCATGCGGTGACCCTGGTTGCGGCGCGAGGCCGGGTCGTGGATGTTCCGGGCTTCCGGGTAGAAGGTCGACATCGCGGCGACCGTCGCGATCAGCATCCCCATGGGATGCGCGTCGTAGTTGAACCCGTCCATGAACTTCTTCAAGGACTCGTGGAGCATCGTGTGGAACGTGATCTCCCGCACCCACTCGACGTACTGACTGGGCCGCGGAAGCTCGCCGTTCAAGAGCAGGTACGCGACCTCCAGGTAGGTGCAGTTCTCGGCGAGCTGCTCGATCGGGTAACCGCGATACCTCAGGATCCCCTTGTCTCCGTCGATGTAGGTGATCCGGCTGCGGCAGGACGCCGTGTTCAGGAAGGCGGGGTCGTAGGAGAGCAGACCGAAGTCGTTTTCGTCCACCTTGATCTGTCGAAGATCGATGGCCCGGATCGCCCCGTCCGCGATGGGCAGATCGTAGGACTTTCCCGTCCGGTGATCGACGATCGTGACGGCTTCTCGCGTCATATTCAGCGGGGGAACGGTCGGAACGTATTCAACGGCAGTCGACATTGTCACACCTTTCGTTCAATTCGGTTACGGACGAGGGTAGCGTTCGGCCGGCCACGGCCGCCTGATGCATCTCACTCACCCGGGCGCCCGGCGAAGCGGGACCCACCCGGTCAGGTCGCGTGGCCGGCGGTTCGCGGGCGCACGCGCGCGAGTAAAGCGCCCGAAAGGATCGCGACGACGAAACAGCCGCCCCACAGTGCCGAGGGCCCGAGCCTCTCGAGCACGAGGACGCCGAGCGCGGGCCCGATCAGAAACGCCGAGCTGAAGGCCATCTGAAAGAGCCCCATGTACTCGCCTCGGCGGGCCGGCGGCGCGAGCTCCACCGCCAGGGCGTTCAACGCCCCGAAAACGAAGATCTCGCCGAACGTCCATACGACGATCGTCGCGGC
>DATIBN010000251.1:0-2151 GCA_035457525.1 Thermoanaerobaculia bacterium
TGGAAGACATCGCCCGCCACCTGGACGTCCGCAAGACCGCCCTCTACTACTACTTCCCCGACAAGGAATCGATCCTCTCCGAGTGCCACCGGCAATCGCTCCTGGAGCTCGAGCGCATCCTAGCGGAGGCCCGCGCGCTCACGACACCCAGGGAACGGCTGCGCCACGTCATCCGCGAGCACGTCCGTGTCATGACGGACACGCTCGAGGGCTCTCCTCTTGCCTTCGAGGTCACCGCGTTCACGCCGGAGCGTCAGGCCGAGATCATCCGCGCGCGCGATCGGTACGAGCATGAAGTCCGGCGGTTCGTGATCCAGGGAATACGCCGCGGAGCGTTCCGCGACGTCGACGCCAAGATCGCTGTGTTCGCGATTCTCGGCGCGATCAACTGGATCGCGCGCTGGTACCGGCCCGAGGGGTCGCTGCAGGCGGCGAGGCTGGGCGAGCATTTCGCCGAACACCTTCTCGAAGGCATTCGCCGGAGCGGCGCGCGAACGGGCGTCGTGCCGCGATCCTCGCGGAACGGCCGGCGAGCCCCGGCGGCGCAGGTTTCGGCGCGGAATCGTACCGCGCCAAGCGGGAGGCAATCATGAAAGCCGTGCGACTCACCTCGGCCGACGCGCCGCTCGAGCTCCTGGAGGTGCCCATGCCCGCGCCGGCCGAGGAGCAGGTTCTCGTCAAGGTCGCGGGATGCGGCGTCTGCCATACGGACATCGGTTTCTGGCGGGACGGCGTTCCGACGCGTCACGGACTCCCCCTCACCCTGGGGCACGAGATCAGCGGGGTCGTGTCGGACGCGGGGGCCGCGCATCGCCATCTCGTGGGACGCGAGGTCATCGTCCCTTCGGTCATCCCCTGCGGCACGTGCGACCTCTGCAGGTCGGGACGGGGAAACGCGTGCCGGAGGCAGATCATGCCGGGGAACGACCTGGACGGCGGGTTCGCCGAGTTCCTGGCGGTTCCGGGTCGCGGACTCTGTCCCGTGGAGGACCGAGGCGGATACGACCTCGCGGACCTCTCGGTCATCGCGGACGCGGTCACGACACCGTACCAGGCCGTCGTGCGAAGCGGTCTCCGGCAGGGAGACCTGGCCATCGTCGTCGGCGCGGGCGGCGTCGGCGGGTACGCGATCCAGATCGCCGCCGCGCTGGGGGCGAAGGTCGTCGCGATCGATGTCGACCAGGCGAAGCTCGACGCGATCGAGGCGCACGGGGCGTCGATGACCCTGAACTCGGGCTCGGTCGACTTTCGCACGTTGAAGAAGGAGATCGGCGCGTGCGCCAAGGAGTGGGGATGTCCGGAGCACGGCTGGAAGATCTTCGAGTGCTCGGGCCATCCGGGAGGCCAGGAAACGGCCTTCGGCCTCCTCGGATACGCCGGAGTGCTCCTCGTGATCGGATTCACGCTGGCGAAGATCGAGGTGCGTCTCAGCAACCTGATGGCCTTCGACGCGACCGTCCAGGGCTCGTGGGGTTGCCGGCCCGAGCTCTATCCGGACGCGCTGCGCCTCGTCACCTCGGGCCGGGTCACGCTGAAACCGTTCATCGAACGCCACGCTCTGAGCGAAGGACCGGACGTCCTCCGGCGGGTGGCGGACCACGAGATCCACAAGCGGGCCGTTCTGGTCCCGGCCGGATCGCCCTCGAACTGACACGAAGCGCCCGCGGCGCGCGGAGGAAGACGCGATGCTGAAGAACCATGCTCTGGTGGAGAACCACCGGTACTCCCACATCCGGTACGAGCTGCGACCTGCCGCCGCGCCGGACGGACGGACGGCGGAAGGGCTGTTCCACGCCTGGATCGTTCTCGACAACCCCACCCAGCTCAACAGCTACACGACCGACATGGCGCGCGAGGTCGGCCTGGCACTGCGTCAGGCGAGCATGGACCGCCGCGTCGTCTCGTGCGTCCTCACCGCGACCGGGGACCGGGCGTTCTGCTCGGGGGGCAACACGAAGGAATACGCCGAGTACTACGCGGGGAATCCGCAGGAGTACAAGCAGTACATGCGCGTGTTCAACGACATGATCGACGGGATCCTCCGGTGTGACAAGCCGGTGATCAACCGGATCAACGGGATCCGGATCGCCGGAGGCCAGGAGATCGGCATGGCCTGCGATTTCAGCATCGCCGTCGACACCGCCCGCTTCG
>DATIBN010000252.1:0-2405 GCA_035457525.1 Thermoanaerobaculia bacterium
GCCGGCGTCCTCGACGACATCGTGTTCTTCATCGACAACACGGACCCGCTCCACCCGGCGCTCGCGCAGGGGATCCGGCGGGGTCAGCGGTTCGACGTCGTGACGATCGCCGACGACGTGGAAGACATGCAGGTCGCCTACGGCGTCGACGGCCTGTACGGATCCGACGGGATCGGCCAGGACAACGCCGTCGGCCGGGTCGTGCCGGTCAGCGGGGCCGACACCGACCCGAACGTCTCGACGCAGTTAGACGGCGACGAGTGGGCGCCCAACATCGAGGACGAGAACCTCTACGTCGCGAGCGACTTCCAGAACCAACCGCAGCCCGTCGTGTGGTCCCACGCCGGGGGCGTCGCACACTGTCCGACGCTGCACGGCGTGATGGTGTCGTTGATCGCGAAGTCGAGGGATCCGGATCCGACCTACCGGGCGGTGGGGGGAGCGGCCCTCCTCGGGATCCGGACGATGAACTCTCCTCCGGACACTTCTCTGTATCCAACGGGTTCGGATTCGCCGCGCTACCGGCGCCGGATCCAGACGCTGAAGATCAACCTCCGCAACTACAGCTTCCCGGGATGAGCGTGCTCAAGCGAAATCCGTCCCGCGGGGCGGCCCTCGTGATCGCGATCCTGGCGCTCGCGATCCTGACGGTCATCGGCATCGCCCTCATGCTCATCACGTCCACCGAGTCGAAGATCGCGGCCAACGAGTGGTCGCTGAACCGGGCGTTCTATGCGGCCGACGCGGGCATCCGGTGGGCGCGCGTCCAGCTGAACGATCCGGTTCCGTTCATGACCCGGCCGGAGTTCCGGAGCCCGCCGGATCCGTTCGGGACCGTTCTCTTCCAGCTGCCGAGCCACCGCCACGGGATCTCCAGCCTCTTCTCGGGCGACCCCGAAGACGACGACATCCAGGTGTCCGTCTCGAACCCGGGCTTGCTCGGGCGACGGCCGTTCCCCGGGGGCATCGTCAACGAGGGGGAGAATCGCGCCCAGTTCGTTTACGGATTCGAGGTCCGCGCCAACGGCAGCCAGAACACGGCGCTCCTCCAGTACGCCAAGGCACTCGTTGCCGACGTCGAAGTCGGGCCGCTCCCGGCGACGCTGCCCTTCTAGAAGAGTGAACAGTGAATATTGAGCCGAGGACCGGAATCTTGAGGGGGCTTCGCGGCGTCGTCGCGCGGCGGCGCGTCGGGCTGGCGGTGACGCTCGCGGTGCTTCTCTCCGCGCCTCCGCCGGCCCTGGCCGACGACCGGCAGTTGCTCCAGACGAACGTCGGGGCGAAGACCAACGTCCTCGTCATTCTCGACTCCTCCGGTTCGATGACCGCCGAGTTCTCCGATCGCTATTACCTGCCGGCCTACATGGACGACTTCATCTACCCGCAGGGAACCTCCGACAGCCGCGGGTCCAAGATCGGCGTCGCGAAGAGCGTCCTCCGGGAAGTGATGGCCAGGACGACCGGTGTCAACTGGGCATTCGCGCAGTTCCGCAACCCCAACCAGACGTTCGGTGCCTCGGACCTCGAGGGCGGCGCGCGATCTCGAAATGGGACCCTGGACCCGATCGGCGGGGCGAAAGCCGCCGGCGAATATCTTCAGAACGGCGGCCTCGAGTGGCTGTACTTCGCGGACACTCTCTCGCAGGTCGGTCCGGGCGGCGAGGTCGAGATCCGGGACGCGTTCGACCCGGACGAGTACCCCGACCTCCAGCAGGGACGATTCCTTCAGCTCGGCCACAAGGTCATGCACAACTACGGGTCGGCCGACAGCGGCGTCCTCGCGGACACCCGCTACCCGTACAACCCTGTCGTCAACGTACCGGTCGGCCCGCCGACCGAGCCCCGGCCGGGCAGCTGGCGGGGAGCGTTCGGCCCGCACGGCGACGCCCAGGTCGTCGTCTACCGCAACCCGCAGCGCGCAGGCTTCGAGGTGCGGATGCGGGTGGTCGAGGGGCGGTACGGGGACCCCGCTCTCACGCTGGAGATGCAGGAGTGGGGCCCCGTGAACGCGCCGACTCGCACGATCACGCCGACCCGCACGTCGACGCGGACGCCGACTTTCACGCGGACGCCGACCCGCACCCGGACGCCGACGGGGAGCCCGACGAACACGCGGACGGCCACGGCCACGCGGACCCCCTCGTTCACGAGAACCATCACGCCCACCCGGACGACCACGTTCACGCCCACCCAGACGTTCACGCCGACGAACACGAGGACCGCGACGAGCACGAGAACTCCGACGCCCACGCGGACGAACACGCCCACGCGGACGGACACGCGGACTCCGACCAACACGTTCACGCCGTCGAATACGAGAACGCCGACGAACACCCGGACGAGCACGCCCACGCGGACGGACACACGGACTCCGACGATCACGTTCACGCCGTCGAACACGTTCA
>DATIBN010000253.1:0-3881 GCA_035457525.1 Thermoanaerobaculia bacterium
GATCGACGGCGCGCCGCTCCTGATCGAGCCGCTCGCGCTCACCGGGGCGTGGGTCGACGCCGGCCGCGGTCTCCTCTCGATGATCGCGCTCGAGCTGGGAGCGTCGTCCCGGATCTGCGCGGCCTTGAAGCCGGGCGAACCCGTCCTCGCCATGGGTCCGACGGGCGCCGCCACGAAGCTGCCGGAGAACGGCACCGTGCTGCTGGCCGGCGGCGGGCTCGGAAACGCGGTTCTCTTCTCGATCGGCAAGAAAGCCCGCGCCCTCGGAAACCGCGTCGTCTACTTCGCGGGGTACAAGAAATCGGAAGACTTCTACAAGCGCGACGACCTCGAGGAGGCCTCCGACGTCCTCGTCCTGTCCGTGGATCGGGGCGAGCCGATCCCGACCCGACGCCCCCAGGACCGCCAGTTCGTCGGCAACATCGTCGAGGCCATGACCGCCTGGGCCGAGGGACGGCTGGGCGAGACGCCGATCCGCCTTTCGGAAGTCGACCGGCTGATCGCGATCGGCTCGGATCGCATGATGGCGGCGGTGGCGCGCGCCCGCCACGGGGTGCTCGCCCCGCACCTCTCCCCCGACCACGTCGGCATCGGCTCGATCAACTCCCCGATGCAGTGCATGATGAAGGAAGTCTGTGCCCAGTGCCTCCAGAAGCACGTGGATCCGGCGACCGGCAAGGAGAAGGAGATCGTGTTCTCCTGCTTCGATCAGGATCAGAAGTTAGACGAGATGGACTGGGACAACCTCGCCGCGCGGCTCCGCCAGAACACGGTCAGCGAGAAGCTGACGAACCTGTGGCTGGAGAGGCTGTTCTCGATCGAAGACCCGCGGGTGGTTTAGTCCTCGGTCGCGGCGCGAGGAGTCTCCCGAGGTAATCGAGGGAGGAGCCTCGCGCCGCGGGAGCGCGAGCGTCCGAAGGGACCAGGCGAGCGGTCGAGCCGGGGCTGGCGAGCCGATCGCCGATGCGTGAGCAGGTTCCGGAGGACGCGAGCGCGACGGCTTAGGGGACGCCGGCGAGGAACAGCAGATACGGATTGATCGCGAGGCCCTCTCTCAGGTTGTCGTCGTCCTCCGGCAGTCTCGTGATCGAGAAGTGGAGATGGGGCCCGCCGATGACGTGCCCGGTGGCGCCGACGTAGCCGATCACCTCGCCCTTCGCGACCGTCCGCCCGACCGAGAGGCCGTGGGCGTAGCGCGAGAGGTGGCAGTAGAAGAACAGGTACCGGCCGCTCGAGTCCTTCTGGTAGATCGTGATCCCGCCGCGCGCTTCGCGGGTGAGCTTCACGATCTCGCCGTCGGAGGTGGCGAGGATCGGAGTGCCCCGGGGCGCGCCGATGTCGATGGCCAGGTGGCGCGAGTACTGGCCGCGCGAGTCGAGGAACGAGTCGCGCAGCCGGGCCCGGTCGACGCCTTCGACGGGGATCAGGAAGTTCGCCGCCAGCAGCTCCGGGAGATCGACGTCGCGGGGCTTGACCCGGGCCTTCGCCGACTTCGGCCGGAAGAACGAACCCAGGCGCCGCGCGATCTTCGTGATCCGCGATGCGTCGTGACGGGGAACGACGTCCTCCGCGTCCGCCTTCTCCGGGGTGTCGGCGTCGGCAATGTGGACGTGAGCTTCGATGACCGGCGGATCGACCGGCTGGCAGGGCGCCTCCGGGTAGTTGTGCGGCTCGGCCGGGAGAGCCACGGCGACCATGGGGATGGCGGCGGCGGAATCCGCCGGCCGGGGGCCGTGGGCCTCGGCGGCGACGACCTCGACGGAGTCGAGCACGACCTCCCCGTTGTCGACCTGGTGAATGATCCGCGGTTTCCGCGAGGAGGCGGCGCGCGGGCGGCGGGGTCGGGCACCCGGGCCACCGCGCAGCAGATCACGGTCCGAGAGCGCCTCCGGACGGGGCGCGGCAAAGCTCTCCGACACCTGGACGGAGGCCCGCGGCACCCGCTTCGACACGCTTCCCCGCGGACGGGATCGCGCTTGGGAATCGGCGGGCACAGCGAGAACGAGCAGGGCGGCTGCCAGAGCCGCCGAGGTGACCGGCGCCTTTCGCACGATCGGATTATTCAGAACGGGTGAAGGCGGGGTCAAGGAAAAAAGACCCGCAGAATCAATTAGTTATGCTGAAACCGCATACCGCGCCGAAAGGCTACAGAGGGGCGATCTCCGCGGCGGACGCTCAGGCCCTCTCGAGGTAGGAGTTGTCGCGCGTGTCGATCTTGATCCGGGTGCCCGCCTCGATGAACTGCGGCACCATCACCTGCAGTCCGGTCTCGAGAGTCGCCGGCTTGTACGAAGCGGAAGCTGTCGCGCCTTTCATCCCGGGCTGGGTCTCGGTCACCTTCAACGTCACCGTGTTGGGCAGCTCGATGCCCACGGGATTTCCCTCGTAGAGATCCACGCTGATGACGGTGTTCGGCAGGAGGTAGGCCATCTGCTCTCCGATCACCTCGTCCTGCAGGGTCACCTGGTCGTAGTTCTCCTGGTCCATGAAGTGGTGGCCGGCGGAGTCCGAGTAGAGGTACTCCATCTCCCGCTCGTCGAGCGAGGCCTTCTCGACCCGGTCCGTCGATCCGAACCGGTGCTCGTTCATCGATCCGGTGCGCAGGTTGCGCATCTTGGCCTGCACGAAACCGCGGAGGTTGCCGGGGGTCTTGTGGATGACGTCGTGGACGCGGTGCAGCTCGCCGTTGTAGATGATGAGCGTTCCGCTGCGGAGCTGTGTGGCCGAGATCATCATTCCGTCGTCTCCAGGAACGGCGGAATCTAACAGAAAAAAGCCCCGGGCGAACCCGGGGCTTCGTCGAGACGGTCGAGTCGAATCTAACGCTCGATGAGCCTTTTCGCCCGTTTTCCGGGGCTCGGGAACACCGTCTCGAAGTTACCGAAGGCGGTCGTCCGGACGAGCTCCTTCCACATCGAAAGCGAGAAGCCGAAGGGCCCCGCCGCCGGATCCCGGACGCCCGTCGTCGTGATGGCGGGCACGTCCGGCTCGAAGAGCGTGTGCGCCAGGTCGACGTCGAAGTTGGTGCCATTCGTTGCGTTCAGGTGGTCGACGATCTCTTTCGCGACGATCGCGAAACCGATGTTCGACGGGTGGACTCCGTCGGCCGAGACGAGCCCCCCCGTCAGGAACGCCGGCGTGATGAGGATTCCGCCGCCGGCGTCGTACCCGTGGCCGGCGATGTCGAGGAGGATCGCGCGGGCATCGAGGACCGTCGCGCCGTTGGCTGCCGCGACCGTCGCGATGCGCGAATTGATCTCGGCCGTGCGCTGAAGGATCAGCGCCGTTTCCTCGGCATAGAGGAGAACGCCCGGTGAGAGCGTCGCCGGCGGCGTGAACGACCCGTCCGGCAGCGGCAGTCCCGTGCCCCCGAGCGAAGCGGGAATCCCGATGCCCTGCGCGAGGAGCGCGGATGCCCCGAGCGTGACGAGAGTGTTCGAGGGAATCGGGCAGGGGGGCGTCGAGCAGGTGGAGGTCGTCCGGGGTCCCAGGAGCGGAACCGGGTTGCCGTTCACGAGGACGGGCTGCCGCGTCGTCGGATTCACCACGACGGGCGGGATCGTCGCCACGAAGGGGAGGAACGTGAAATCGGCGACGTTCAGGACGACCACGGTCCGGCCGGTCGCGCGCAGGCCGCTCAAGATCTGCGCGTACTTCGTCTCGAAGGCCGCCGCCGGGGTCAGGGTGACCCCGTCGATCGCCGCACCCGCGAGCACGGCGGTCAGCACGTCGTTGGATCCGACCCACACAGTCACGAGGTCGGGGCTGAGAGAGTTCGCTTCCTCGATCGCGTTGCGCCCCTCGAACGGCCCTCCCGGGAGGTTGCGAAGGATCACGGCGGCGGCCTGGTTCACGGTGTTGCCCGCGGGATTGGCGACCCG
>DATIBN010000254.1:0-13643 GCA_035457525.1 Thermoanaerobaculia bacterium
AGAGAAACTCTGCCGCCCGGATGGCTGCCTCCCGAGGTGACAACCACGACTCCCCTGAGCGACAGGGGAACTGCAGGATTCTTGCGCTATGACTCATTCGGCGCGCGGAAATTCAGGAGCTCGAGGCTTCGCGAAAAGTCCCTTGCGACATCCAGTGGCTCTCGCTCAAGGAGCCTCCGGAGTTTCTCGTCGGAAGGTCGGTCCCCAGTTCCGAGCATGTACCTCTGATACTCACGAGCGAATTGGCAGCTGGCGACAAGAAGGAATGGCCGGGCTTCGCGGACTGATGATGTTCCTGGGCGATAGCAGAACCGCAGAAACCAGACGTAAAGGTCCTTTTCAAGTTCCAGCGATTCGGATTCGCTCAACTGGTAGTGGGTAACGAGTGCGATGTGGATGAGGCCGAGGGTCTCCTGAAAAACGGAGCGAACTTCCTTCTCGAAAGCTGCCTCGTCCTTCGGCATGCCCACAGGATCGTCCGCGGCTTCCATCAACGTCTCCATGCTGGGAGTTGACGGAAGCTTAGTTGGCCTCGGCAAAAAAAACAACTCCTTCTTCCAAAATTCTCATTTGGAAAAAGGCCTTCAGATTGTGACGGTTGTCGCTAACGCCTGTTAGCTTGGTACGCCGCCCTTAAGCGAGGGCAAGGTGGTCTCCTTTCGCAAAACAGCGGCGGGCAAAATGCCCGGCGCCAAAAGAAAAGCGGCAGATCCGCAGCTCGCCGAACTGGGCCGCACCGTGCGAAAGGCCCGTCAATACGGGGTTTTCTCGCAGACCAGTGCCGAACCCGGGGCTACCTTGGACCTGGGGTCCCACCAAAAAAGAGAGGGTGTCCCACCACTAGAAAAACGAATCGAGAGTATTCCAACACAGATTCGTCGTCAGGGTGTCAAGAAATTCTTACGCGCCTCTCGGTTCTACGACTAAAGTCGTATGCCGCCGGCCCGCCCGGTGCCGTCCGTCACAACGTGAGAAGCAACACCGTCGCCGGGCCGGCGCTTCACCTGCCTAGCCGTGGGCGATGAGCGCGCGCAGGAGACGGTCCTGGAAGGCCTGCCCTCCCCCATCCGTCACCCCGGGACCGTTCAGGAGAATCGCGAACACGTACGTTCGCCCCGAGTCTGCCCGCACGTAGCCGGCGAGCGTCGAAACGCGCTCGAGGCTGCCTGTCTTGGCGAGAACGCGACCGCGCACCGCCGCATCCTTCAGGCGATGGCGAAGCGTCCCCTCTTTCTCTCCCGAGATCGCGAGACTGCTTCGCCAGAGCTCGCCGTGCGGGTGCCGCTCCATGAGGCGCAGGAAGCGCACGAGGTCCGCGGCCGACGTCCGGTTTCCGGAGGAGAGCCCGGAGCCGTCCCGCAGCTGGAAGTGCGACGGGTCGAGCCCCAGCGTCGCGAGGAACTCCCGGGCGAGCAGAACCGATCCGGCCCACGTTCCCTGACCGTTTTTCTCGGCCGAAACCGTCTTGAAGATCTGCTCGGCGTAGAACCCCTGGCTCCTCTTGTTGCATACCGTGATCGTCGGCAGCAGATCCGATTCCGTCGTCGCAACCGGAATCCACGTCGGGTCCGGTTTCACCGGCTTCTGGACGATCCGGCCGCTGACGGTGATCCCTGCGTTCTTCAGCCGGTTGGCGAGCGCCTTTCCGAAGTACGTCGGGGGGTCGTCGATCGTGATCGGCGTCGACCACCAGGCCGGGCGCAATGGCACCGTGCCCGAAACCGTGACGGCGTTCGATCCCGCGGCCCGGGAGACGGCGACGCGGACCCGCCCCCGCCGGCCGACGGTGCGGGCGAGCGCGACGGGCCTCAGGATGTCCACCGGCGGTTCGATCGAGACGCCCACCTGCCGTCCGGGCCGCGACCCCGGCCGTATGGAGACGAGAACGACGTTGTCGTTGTACGACAGCGCCGAGATGGGCGCCTGGTACCACCGCGATTCCTGCCCGGCGGGCCACTCCGGATGTCGACCCACTCCGTCGAAGAACGACGCGTTCAGGACGATGTCGCCGGCGACTCGCGTGATGCCGGCCTGTCGGAGCCCCTCGGCCCAGCGGTCGAAGACGGCGTTGATGTCGTCGTCGTAGAACCGGCCGGAGATGTTGGGGTCTCCCCCGCCGACGACGAGGAGCGGCCCCATGAGGACACCCTGCTGAACATCCCCCCGTCTCCAGAAGGTCGTGCGGAACTTGTAGTCCGGGCCCAGGTAGTGAAGCGCCGCCGCCGTCGTGATCAGTTTCGTGATGGACGCGATCGTCTGAGGGGAGGCGGGATTGCGCCCGAACACCAGCTCTCCGCTCTCGTCGTCGGCGATCGCGATCGAGACGCCGTTCGGCTGGCCCGGAATCCGCCCGGAGACTCTCTCGAGCGCCGCGCGAACAGAGTCGATCTCGGCGCCGGGAACGGGGGACGCGAGAAGGAGGACCAGGATGACCGCTCCCGACCGTCGCAGCACTGTGAGGAGCGTCAACACCGGAAAATTATAATCGGTCGGATGCCTTTCTTCTTCCCGCGACGGGACTCCCGGTCGAATCCGTGAGATTCGACGAAGAGACGAAGACCTTCGAGATCTCGGTACGCGAGCTCGCGGAGGACGAGGGCTTCCGTCGCGTCGGCTTCGATCGCGGCGACGGCTGGAGGCGCCTCGGCCTCGGCGCCGAGGTACACACACGCGTCCTGGCGGCGCGGCGTGAGGCTCACCCGGCCTATCGCTGCGAAGTGCATCTCCAGGCGCGGATCCCGGTGGACGACTGGACGGCGGTGCTCACGGGACGTCTGGATGGATGCGTCGAGAGGTCCGAGGGCTCGTGGCTGATCGAGGAGCTGAAGTCGACGCACCTCTCCTCCGAGGGGCTCCGGCTCTCGGGTTATGGAATCGAGCGCGATCGGCGGCAGCTCATCGGCTACTGCTACCTCTGGCGGCGCCTCGGCCACCCCCACGTCACCGGGGCCCTCGTGTACGTCGACATCGGAACCGGCGAGGAGGTCTCGCTCGCCGTGACGTACGACGAAGAGGAGTTCGATCGCGAAGTGCAGGCGCGGCTTCGCCGCTTCCTGGGCGCGTGGAAGGGACGGCTCGCGGCCCGACGGCGCAAGGCGGAGGCCGCGCGGCGGCTTCCGTTTCCGCACGCGTCCCCCCGGCCGATCCAACGGCAGATCATGGAAGCCGTCGATCACGCCGTCCGCTCCCACGAGGTCCTGCTTGCCGAGGCGCCGACGGGGTCCGGGAAGACGGCCGCGACTCTCCATCCGGCGCTCGCCGCAGGACTCGAGAGCGGACGGCAGGTCGTCTTCCTGACCTCGAAGACCCTGCAGCAGAAGATGGCCGTATCGGCCCTGACCGCGATGAACGAGCGCGGGTTTCACACCCTGCAGGTGCGCGCGAAGGAAAAGATGTGCGCGAACGACCGGATCCTCTGCCACGAGGAGTTCTGCCGCTTCGCCAAGAACTACCCGGAGAAGATGGCCCGTTCGAACATCCTCTCCCGCCTTCGCGACTCCTACTCCCATCACGATCCGGCCACCGTGTTCGAGGAGGCGCGGCGCGAGGAGGTGTGCCCCTTCGAGGTGCAGCTCGAGCTCGCCGAACGCGCCGACGCCATCGTCGCCGACTACAACTACGTCTTCGAGCCGGGCGTCGCCATGCGCCACCTCTCGGGCGAAGAGCTCTCGGACATCATTCTCGTCGTCGACGAGGCCCACAATCTGCCGGATCGCGCCCGCCAGATCTTTTCGCCGCACCTCCTCGAGGCCGACCTGCGCTCCCTTTACAACGGCCTGGTTCTCCAGCCCGGCGATCTTTTCGAAGATCTGGCGGACAGCGTTCGATCCCTCCTCGACATCCTCGCGGGCGCCGCGGAGGACCTTCCCGAGGGGGATGCGATCGCCGAGATCCAACCCCCCGCCGACGCCATCCACGCGTGGCGCATCGACTGGGAGCCACGGCTGCTTCGATACCTGGACTGGAAGCGCGACACACGGCTCGGCCTTCCGGACGATCCGGTCCTCGACCTGCACTTCGGGGTCACGAGGTTCGCCGCGGTGCTCAACCTCTACGGGCCGGAGTTCACGTGCGTCGTCGAGCGGCGAAGCGACGGAATCCGGCTCGGCCTCGTCTGTCTCGACCCGGCGCGCGCGGTCGGTCCCGTCTTCCGGGCCGCCTCCGCGTCCGTCCTGATGTCCGCGACCCTGACGCCGCACGCGGCGATCGAGCGTCTTCTCGGTCTTCCGGCCGAACGCACGTCGACGATTTCGCTTCCGCCCCCTTTTCCCCGCGAGAACCGCAAGGTGCTCATCGTGCCGGAGGTGCGGACGACCTTCGCCGCGCGGGACCGCAATTACGGCCGCATCGCGGCGCTTCTCGCCGAGATGTCCGACGCTCACTCGGGCAACGCCCTCGTCCTCTTTCCCTCGTACCGCTTCCTCGCCAGCGTGGCGGAGCGGATGCCTCCGACACGCGCCCTCCTCCTCCTCCAGCGCGCGGACCTTTCCGACTTCGAGCGGCAGCGCGTCCTCGAGGCCCTCACCTCCCCGCCGCCGCAGGGAATCCTGCTCTTCGCCGTTTCCGGCGGCATGTATGCCGAAGGCGTCGACTACCCGGGCGAGGTCCTCTCCGGCGTCTTCGTCGTCTCCCCCGCTCTTCCGCAGGTCTCCTTCGAAAGGGAGCTCCTTCGCCGCTACTTCGAGGAGCAGGAGGACGCGGGCTTCGACTACGCCTACCTGCAGCCCGGAATGACCCGCGTCGTCCAGGCGGCCGGCCGTCTGATCCGCAGCGAGACGGACCGGGGAGTCATCGCGCTTCTGTGCCGGCGTTTCCTGGAGGAGCCGTACGTCAGCCGGCTGCCTCGCGACTGGTACGCGGACACTCCCGACGAGCTCGTGTCGAGACGCCCGGCGGACGAGATCCGCGAGTTCTTCGCGAGCGATGTCCCCCCGTAAGGCGCCTCGCAAGGGAGAAATCGACCGCGACACGCGGTTGCCCCGCGTGACGGTCGATGCGTGGATCGAGGATTCACGAGGGCGGCTCCTGCTCGTGCGCCGCGGCCGTCCCCCTTTCGAAGGCAGCTGGTCGCTGCCGGGGGGATTCTGCGAGTGGGGCGAGACGACCGAAGAAGCGTGCGCCCGGGAAGCCCGGGAGGAGACGGGCGTCAAGGTGCGCATCGGCCGGCTTCTCGGCGTCTACTCCGACCCCGCCCGCGACCCCCGCGGGCACACGATCACCATCCTGTACGAGGCGCGCCCCGTCTCCGGCTCGCCCCGGGGCGGAGACGACGCGGCGGAGGCGCGCTGGTTCACGCGCGCCGAGCTCTCGACCGCTGCCCTCGCCTTCGATCACGGGAAGATCGTGCGCGAGCAGATTGCTCGGCGGAAGAGGACGGTCCGGCCGGGGTCTACCGGACTGCGGGCTCGACGGCCGGGGGCGCGCTCGCGGCGCGCTCGGCCCGGCGGCGCTCGAGGATGATCTGCTCCCGCGCCGCGTCGAACTTCATCTTGTGACGCTCGATCTTCTCGACGGCTTCGTCGATCGAGGGGGCGAGCGTCACCAGGTTGAGGTCTTCCGCGTTCAGGAGCTGCCGGCTCAGCATTTCGCGCCGCATCCAGTCGATCAATCCCCGCCACATGTCGCCGACGAGGACCACCGGTCTTTCCGTCAGGAAGCCCACCTGGAGGAGCTGCCAGACCATGAACAGCTCGAGGCTCGTGCCGATGCCGCCCGGGAAGATCACGAAGGCCTGCGACATCCGCACGAAGTGGTGCAATCGCGAAAAGAACGTCCGGTGGGCGGTCACCGTGTCGAGATACGGATTCGCCTTTTCATAGGGGACCGAGATCGTGAGGCCGAATGACCGCGTCTTCCGCGTACCGCGGGAGGAAGCCGCGCCTTCGTTCGCCGCTTCCATGAGGCCGGGCCCGCCGCCGGTGACGATGTCGCATCCGAGCTCGGTCAGACGGGAAGCGAGCGCGCGAACCTCCAGGTACTCGCGATCCCCCGACTGAATCCGGGCGCTGCCAAATACCGAGACGCGGTAGAAGTGGAGCTCGGCCGGGGTGAGCTCCTCGAGCTCCTCGATCGTCTCCCACAGACGCACGATCGTGCGATCGATGATCTTTCCGACGTCCGGCTCGCGCCGGACTTTTCTTCCGGACCGCATGGATGCTCCCGATTCGCCCCGAACCGGCCGGACCGGAGCGAAGACTAGTCCGACGAGCGGAGCGTCACCGAGAAAGCGCGGGAGAGGAGCCCGTCCTCCGTGACCGCCCAGATCGTGTAACGGTAGAACGTGGAGGGGGTCGCCGCCGTATCGAGATACGCGTAAGCGAAGGCCTCCTCCGCACTCTTCGAGGACGGGATGATCTCCGGGCCGGTGCGCGCGATCCGCCCGTCGGTCAGCACCTCTTCACGGTAGACCGCCCAGCCCGCCAGGCCTTCGTGCGACGCGGTGGTCCACCACACACGGGGGCCGTCGGCGCCGGCGGCGGCATGCGCCGTCAGCCCCGAATAGGGGAAGGAGGCGACCGGTTCGATCGCCGCCGGGGCCTTGAGCACTCCGCCCGGGAAACCGCCCGCGACGACCCAATCGACTCGCGCCACTCCGCCGAGCGGGATCGACCGGACGTCGCCGGCGGAAAGAAAGAGCACGTCCGGAGGCAGGGCCACCTCGCGGTATCGGACGACCACGGCTCCCGCGCCTCCGTCTTCCGGCCAGGTGACCCTGAGCGCCGATGCGCCCTCCAGCGGAACGTAGGTCCGGTGGCGCAGCGCAAATCCGGCGGGCGCGGCGGCGTCGAGCGCGCCCGATTCGAGGTCGAGAAGGCCCACTCTCGAGGGAGCGATCTCGGGCTCCCGGGTCGCGTAGAGTCGCGCGCCGAAGCGTACGAGCGCGTTCTCCTCGCCTTCGCCGGTTCTCTCCGCGTACGTCTGGAGGAGGACCGGCAGGAGGTCCTCGCCCGACTCGGACGCCCGCTCCCACGCCGCGCGCAGGAGCCCGGAGCCGGCCGCCCGCACGAGCTCCTCCAGGTAGAGCCGTCCGAGAACCGCCGGGCTCGCCTCGATCGACAGCTCCGGAGCCGCCGCGGCGGCGAGCGCCGCCTCGCGATCCTCGTCGTCTCCGGCGCTCGAAATCAACACGGCCGCAGCTTCCGTGACGAACGTTCCGTCCCCGACGCCGTAGCCTGCGAGTGTCGCGAGCGCGATCTGTCGCGAGACTTCACGCGCAATCTCGCGGGCCGTCAGGCCTCTCGCATCGAGGAGCACGGCCGGGTCGATGAGGCGGCCACGGTCGACGGCGCGCGACACCACCCCGCGAACACCGCCCGCTTCCTTGCGCGCGACGAAGATCCGAAGGGGGTCTCCTTCCCCGAAGGGAGAGCGCCAGCCCTGGCGTCCGTAGAGCTCGGCGAAGACCCGCCGGACCTCGCCCGCGAGAATCGAGCGGAGCGCCGGATCGTCGGACTCGTCGAAGAGGACCGCGCGCCCGGCAACGAGGGTCTGCGGCGCGCCGAAATTGCGGTAGGGGCTCTCGATCCAGGCCTCGGCCGAGTCGAATCCGGGCGCGGTCTGCGGCTGACCGAAGACCGGAGCCACCGACGCGAGACACAAGACGCCGAAAATCAGCGACTTGCGAGCACGCCCTTCCCGAACACGCGGTCGCATGAACTTTAAAGAATAGTCGTCGGGCCCGTGCCCGTCAATCGGTGTACGGCTCTCCGACCGATTCCGTCGCCGGATTTCCGGGGGTTTCCGGCCTATTTCGGCGCCGAAACCGCCGACTTCGAGCCCTTCGAGCCGTCGGGCACCCGGACGACGACGACCGTGATGTTGTCGACCCCTCCGCGCTCGTTCGCCGTGTCGACGAGCTTGCGGCACAGGCTCTGCGGCTCGCGCTCCTTGCCGGCTGCCTCCAGGATTTCCTCGTCGGAGAGCATCGTCGTCAGCCCGTCCGAGCAGAACAGGAACTCGTCGCCCGGCTGGAAGGTGAGCTCCTGGAGGTCGGGCGAAACCGACGGTCCCCCTCCGAGCGCCCGGGTGACGACGTTCTTCAGAGGATGGGACTTCGCCTCGTCCTCGGTGAGGATGCCGGCGGCGACCTGCTCGTGCACCCACGAGTGGTCGTCGGTCAAGCGCAGGAGCTCGCCGTCCCGATAGAGGTACGCACGGCTGTCGCCCACGTGGGCGAGGGACAGGGTCTTCTCGTTCAAGAGCCCGGCAACGACGGTGGTACCCATGCCCTTCAACCACGGCTGCGCTGCGACGGCTGCCATCACCCGCTCGTTCGCCTTCTCGATCGCGATCGCCAGGCGGTTGCTGTTGAACTGGAGCTGGTGGTCGTAGCGGAAGGGCCACGTCGCCTCTTCCTTCTGACGCGTGGCCGCGATGAACTCGCCGATCGTCTCGACCGTGATCTTCGCCGCGACTTCGCCGGCCGCATGTCCGCCCATGCCGTCGGCCACGATGAAGAGCCCTTCGTTGACGTCGAGGGCGTACGCGTCTTCATTGTGCTTTCGCTTGCGTCCGACGTCGGTCAGCCCGAAGGCATCGATCGGCGAAGTCATCGATCCACCACCCATCGCGATCTAGAGTCCGGCCCCGGCCGTCACGTCTTGACCGCCCGCTGCTCCCGGATCTCTTCGAGCGCCCGCCGGGCATCCGACTCCGACGGATCCCAGCGAAGGGCGTCCTGGAGCGCCTTCTCGGCCTTCGCGAGGAGTCCCGCCTGCCGGAACACCTTGCTCGCGTCCTTCAGGAGCGCGACGTTGTGCGGTTCGAGCCCGACCGCGGTCTCCAGCGCGCGAACCGCTCCCCGGAGGTCGCCCCCGCGGGCCGACGCCAGGCCGAGGTAATGATGCGCTCGAACGTCCCGGGGATCCCGCTGAGCGGCAAGGGCAAAGTTGCCGGCGGCCTCCGGGTATTGGCCGGCGCGGTAGGCGGCGATTCCGATCTCCAGGTAGTCCTGGACCACCGCGTCGCCCGAGTGGCCGGGCGATGCCGCCACGGCCTGGGCCCGGTCGTACGCCTCCCGGCGCTCCGAGTTGCAGAGAACGTTCACGGCCTCGGTCAACTCCTGAAACCTCGCTTCGGCTTCCGCCTTGTGGTCCCGCGCCGCGCGATCCGGGTGGGACTCGCGGGCGAGCTGGCGGAATCGCTCACGGATTTCGCTCTCGCTCGCCTCGCGTGTCACGCCGAGCACCGCATAGTAGTCGACGTTCTGCAGCATTTCTTTCGATTTTGTCCCGGGAACAGGTCCCGCGGACCTGCACCCGCCACCCTGTTTTGATCGGGCCGGGGGCTTCCGCATTACCATACGGGAAACGGGTTCGCCGGAGCAAGCGAAAGGCGATGTGCGGCCCGTCACTTTCGCCTTCCGGGGCGCTTCGGTCCGCGTCAGCGGCGCTTCAAGACCATGAAACGGCGGGCGGTCGCTCGAATGACGGACGCCAGATTCCGGTCGCGCACGACCGTGCGCAATTCGCGGATCGAAAGACGCTTCAGAAGCGGCAGGGTGATGTCGAGAGGGACCCTCGGGTTGCGGACTAGGGCGATCACGATCGCGGGCTTCCGCATCCAGTCGCGGTTCCAGCTGATCCTCCGGTAGAGCTCCTCGTCGAGGTTCCGCATCGCGGCGAACGACTCCACTTCGTTGACCGAGAGAGCCCGGGACTTCAGGACCGCGATCCCGACGAGCTTGTTCGTGTCGCCGATGAGGATCCGGCGCTCCTCCTTGCTGCATGTATACGCGAGCTTGATCTTTTGGCTGATGTTCATGGTGCCGATCCGCTTGTAGATCGCACCGATGAAGAGCGAATTCTCGTCGTCCGTCGGTGGAGCGGCCTCGGCCTCGGCTTCCTCTCCCACGTCGTCGAGTTCGTCGTCGAGAGCGAGCTCGTCCTCTTCCATCCCGCTCACGAGCCGGGCCGCCTCTTCGGCCGCCGCCCGGCTCTCCTCGCGCTCGCGCCGGGCCTCGGACTCGAGGCGCCGCGCCTTCTTCTCGAAGAACTCCTCGGTCAGCTCGGTGAGCAGCCGCCGTCCTTCCGCGGTCAGCTCCGGGTTTTCGAGGAGGGCGCGGATGAGCGCGGGCTCGCCGAGGAGTCGCGCCTGGTTGGAGATCAGAGCCTGCTGCGGGCGGCCGGTCGCCGTCCGGGCGAGGTGAAGCAGGGTGTCGTCGCTCGCCGCGCGCGATCGGACGATCTCCTCCAGCAGGAACGGATCGTCGGCCTCGCGCGCGAGCAGATCCAGGTCGTCCTCCGCGGGTGTGCCCCCCTTCACGAACGACACCAGGCGGTCGGGTGGGATCCCCCCGAGCGTGGCCCGCGCGGCCGAAACGGCCTCGGAATCCGAGCTTCTCAGGGCCGCCAGGAGCGCACGGAGGGAGTCGTCCGGGTCGAGCGGGAGCTCGTGCCGCGCGGCACGAAGGCGGATCTCGGCCGGCGCGAGGCCGCTCCGGAGAAGAGTGACGAGGTCTTCGGAGGGAGAGGAGGTCGGGTTCGCTCTAGCCTCGCGACGGAGGATCGGGCAGTCGCACGTCGCGCACCACTTCGCCGGGGCGGCCGAGCCGCGCGGAGGGATGGCCGTCGATCGACACCCGCACTCCGCCGGCGTTGCCGAGAGTCAACCGGAACTCCGTGCGCGCTTCGAAGCGGCGGCTCTCTCCCGCCGCGACGAGTCCGCCGAACACCTTCGATCCGTCGGCGGAGATCTCCACCCAGGAAGGCTCGTCGAAGTCGAGTACGAGCGCGACAGCACCCGCGGCGTAAGAAGTCTCGGGAGCGTCGACACGGATGAGCGGCGTCGGGTCGTTCGACGGCGCCACGTTCTTGAACGAGACCGGTTCGACGAGAGCGGCCCGCGACGTCCGCGCCGCAGTCGGCCGCCGATGCTCCGGGCTCGCGATCAGGCCGAGGAGGAGAAGGATCGCGGTCACTCCGCCGACGATCGTCCCCGCCGTCGAGCGTGGTCCACGCAGGAAGCGGGAGCCGCTCCGCGGTTTCGCGACCGGGGTGTTGAGAGGCGCGGCGCTCGGCTCCACCTCGGCGAGATACGTGTTGATCTTCTCGACCGGATCGAGGCCGACGTGGAGGCTGTAAGCGCGAATGAAGCCGCGCGTAAAGACGGGCGCCGGAAGCCGGGAGAGATCACTCGACTCGAGCGCCGTGAGCAGGCGCATCGAGATCTTGGTTGCCGCCGAGATCTCTTCGAGTGAAATCTCGCGCGCGAGCCGTTCGCGCTTGAGCTCTTCCCCGAAGGTCGGGACCGACGGTCGAGTGCGTTGCATCCGTCGAAGAAAACCTGTCTCTTTTTTTTCGATCCGAAGAGGGTTCGCTCAAATGCTAGACCGCTCGCACCCGCCGCGCAAGGATTCTTTGAGCAATCTTGCGCACCTGCGGCGGGCCGGCCGTCTCCGATCGGAGCAGCTCGAGCTCCCGGTCGGTCAGGCGGTCCAGGAGCGCCTCGGCGGACGCCGGGGGCAGCGCCGGGTTTCGCAGGAGGGCGTCCCGGACGCCGCGCTGCAGGCTCCAGCGGGGGTGCCCGGCGATGGTCGCCAGGGCGGCGGGTTGCGTGCGCGCCTGCGCCGCGGCCTGCACGACGTCCGGCTCGGTCACGAACCGGTTATTCAGCACCGCTTCGAGGACGCGGGGGTCCGGGTCCAGCCGCAGGGCGACGAGGCTTCCCCTCCCCGCCAGGCGGGCGACGGTCACACGCTCGGCGACCGCCATCTCCGGAAGCCGGCGGAGGAGCTGGGTGTCGGCCGCGCGGCGCACCTCCGGGTGGACGCGGGCGTCGGCGGAGAGGTGCGACAGGTCGCGCCAGTAGAGCGTCTCGACCAGGGTCAGCGCGTCGGATCGCGGGGTGTTGCGGTGGCGTGCGATCGCCAGCCGGACGGCGTGCAGGCGGCGGGCCTCCGGATTGCGGAGCACCTTCGCGATTTCGTCGGCCGCGAGATCCGGCCGCCGGAGCTGCCGGAGGAACTCTCCCTCGGCGCCCATCCCTAGCCGGGACTTCCAACCCGCGCCTTCCGCCCCGGGCGGCGGCAGGCTCGCACCAGACCGCGCGCGAACTTCTCCACGACTCCGGGGTTCCCGCTTTCCTCGGCGCACGCCACGAGCGCGGAGCCGACGACGACGCCCTCGGCGAGAAGCGCGGCCGCGCGCGCCATGCCCGGTGTGGATATCCCGAAGCCGACCGCGACCGGGAGTCGTCCCGCCGCCCGGCGGGCCCGGGCGACCGTCGCGGGCAGGTCCGCGGGGAGCGAGCCCCGGACCCCGGTGGTGCCGCGGCGCGAAATCACGTAGAGGAACCCGCTCGAGAGCGTCGCAGCCCGGGCCATCCGCGCAGACGGCGATGTGGGGGACACCAGGAAGACCGTATCGAGGCCCGCAGCCGAGAAGACCGACCGCATGTCGCTCCCCTCTTCCGCCGGCACGTCCGTCACGAGGACCGCGTCGAATCCGGCGGAGCGGGCCTCGCGCGCCGATCGCGGCAGGCCGCGGTGGAGGAGCGGGTTCACGTACGAGAAAAGCACGAGCGCCAGGGAGGTCTCCTCGCGGATTCTCCTCGCGATACGCCAGACGTCCGGCAGCGCGGTCCCGGCCGCCAGGGCGCGGGCAGCGGAACGCTGGAGGATCGGCCCGTCGGCAATGGGGTCGGAGAACGGCACGCCGAGCTCCAGTACGTCGGCGCCGGCGCGGTCGAGCGCCCGCGCGAGGGCGACGGTTCCGGACGGAGAGGGGTCGCCGGCCGTCAGGTAGGGGATGAAGGCCGCGCGGCGCTCCGAGCGGGCCCGGGCGAAGACCTCGTCGAGGCGGCTCGCGCTCACGGATCCGCGGACGCGACGATCTCGAGGTCCTTGTCGCCGCGCCCCGAGAGATTGACGAGGATCCGGAATCTCCGGGGCCGCCGGCGTGCGAGGCGAAGAGCGAACGCGATCGCGTGGGCGCTCTCGAGCGCCGGGAGTATCCCCTCCGTACGCGCCAGCACGCGGAACGCGTCGAGCGCGTCGGCGTCCGACACTTTGGCGTACGTCACGCGCCCGATCGACTCCAGGTACGCATGCTCCGGCCCCACCGCGGGGTAGTCGAGACCGGCCGAGATCGAGTGCGTGGGAAGGACCTGACCTCCCGCGTCCTGGAGAAGCATCGTGCGCGTGCCGTGCAGGACCCCGACCGATCCGCCGGCAAAGCGTGCCGCGTGCTCGCCCGGCCCGCGTCCCCTCCCGCCCGCTTCCACCCCGAAGAGCCGGACCGCGCCGGCCAGGTACGCCGAGAAGAGGCCGATCGCGTTGGACCCGCCGCCCACGCACGCCACGACGGCGTCGGGGTCGCGGCCGGCGAGCTTCCGGAATTGCGCCCGCGCCTCGCGGCCGATCACGGACTGGAACTCGCGCACGATCGTCGGATACGGGTGGGGCCCGAGAGCGGACCCGAGCACGTAGTGCGTCGTCGCGACGTTCTCGATCCAGTCGCGCATGGCCTCGTTGATCGCGTCCTTGAGAGTCCGCGAGCCCGAGTCCACCGCCACCACCTCCGCCCCGAGAAGCCTCATCCTCGTGACATTCGGAGACTGGCGCTCCATGTCCACCGAACCCATGTAGACGCGGCATGGCACGCCGAGACGCGCCGCGGCGGCGGCCGTTGCAACGCCGTGCTGCC
>DATIBN010000255.1:0-2992 GCA_035457525.1 Thermoanaerobaculia bacterium
GTCCGCCGGGTCGTGCTCGTCCCGGTCGTCCGGGCCGACGGCCCGAACCTGAAGCCCGGCGAGATGCTCGTCCTGGGTCCGACCGGCGAGGGCGGCTCCGGCTCGGCGCCCGCCGGCCCGGGAGGCGCGCGGCCGGGAGAGACGGCGGCGGGTAAGGCCCCCTTCAACCCCGCTCGGGACTACCGGCCGGAATGGGACGCCCGACAGGTGCCGGGACAGACACTTCCGTTTCCCGCATCGCCGGGCGACTACCGCGAGGGGGGAACTCTCTCGTATCCGCCGGGCAACGCGACGCAGAGCGGACCGGGCCAGCCGCCGACGGGGGTGCCGAGCGGCGACCCGCCCCGGATGCCTCGGTAGGCGTCAGCCCGGGGCGCGGCCGATCCGGTGATAGCTTTGGCGAAACTGAATCTCATGCATCGGCGTTTCACTCTCGCGGCTGCGGTCCTCGCGTACGCGTCCATGCTCGGCGCGGAAGAAGCGCTCTACCGGATCGACCTCATTCCCTCGGGCAAGGCGGTCTCGAAGGACCTCCCGGTGCTCAAGGGGTCGAGCTACCTCTACCACGCGTATCCGACGGGCACCCTCGTGAGCGTGAAGAAGTCGAGCGTGAAACAGATCAGCAAGATGACCCCCGCGGCAGCGGAGGACATCAAGACGACGCGAACCGTCCGAATTCGCGATCTCCCCTTCCAGGGTCCGAAGAGCGGCTCGGGCAGGGGCGGGTGGACCAACATCGACCGCGCCCGCAGCGCGGCCGCGGCCGCGAACGCGGGCACGGCGACCCGGACCGCGTCGCCCCCCGACTAGCACTCCGACTCGATCGGCCCCCTCACCCCGGGCCTCTCCCGGGAGAGGCAGTCCCTGTGGTGGCGCGTTTCTCTCCGCGACGCGCCGCGGCTAGATGTGAATGGCGTGACCTCCGACCGCTTCCGCGGCCTCGTGGATGGCCTCGGAAAGCGTCGGGTGAGCGTGGATGGTCCGCACCAGCTCTTCCGAGGTCGCCTCGAGCTTCAAAGCCGCCCCGGCTTCGGCGATGAGCTCGGTCGCCCTGGGGCCGATGATGTGCACTCCGAGGACCTCGTCGTACCGCTTGTCCGCGACGATCTTCACGAAACCTGCGGTCTCGTTCACGATGCGCGCCTTGCCGACCGCCGAGAACGGGAACTTCCCCACCGCCACGTCGTGTCCCCGTTCCCGCGCGGCCGCCTCCGACAGGCCGATCGACGCGACCTCCGGCGAACAATAGGTACAACCCGGGACCTGGTCGTAGTTCAGCGGGCGTGTTTCACCGCGCGCCATGTGCTCGACGGCGACGACACCCTCCGCGGAGGCCACGTGGGCCAGCCACGGCGTGGGGACGACGTCGCCGATCGCGTAGACGTTCGGGACGTTGGTCCGCATGTAGGCGTCGACCTTGATGTAACCGCGCTCGGTCTCGACCCCGAGAGCTTCGAGTCCGATGTTCTCCGACAGCGGTCTCCTCCCGACGGCGAGAAGGATCTTCTCGGCGCGGAACGTCTCCGTCTTGCTGCCGCCGGATGACCGCGCGATGACCTCCACGCCTCCGCCGTTTTTCGTGACGCGCTCGACCCGCGTGTCGACGTACACGGCGATCCCCTGCCGCTTGAAGGACGCCGCGAGCTCCTTCGAAACTTCCTCGTCCTCGAGCGGCACGATTCGCGGCAGGACCTCCACCACCGTCGTCTTGGTTCCGAAGCGCGAGAACATGGATGCGAACTCGACGCCGACCGCGCCGGACCCGATGACGAGGAGCGACTTCGGCACGTCGGCGAGCTCCAGCACTGAGTCGGACGAAAGAATCGCTCCGTGGTCGATCTCGATCCCCGGGAGCGACCGCGGCGTGGAACCGGTCGCGACGAGGATGTTCTTCGCCGGATAAGTCGTCTCGGCGCCGTCGGCGCCTGCGACCGTGACCCTGCCGGGCGCCGATATCCGCCCGAACCCCGCGGCCACGTCGATTTTGTTCTTCTTCATCAGGTAGGAGACGCCGTTGGTCGACTGGCGGACGACCTTCTCCTTGTGCTTCATGGCCGCGGGAAAGTCGAGGCGGACCTCCCGGGCCGCGACTCCGACCTCGGCGCCATGGCGCGCCTCCTCGAGCACGTCGGCGGTGTGAAGCAGGGCCTTGGTGGGAATGCAGCCGCGCAGGGTGCAGACTCCCCCGAGCTTCGGCTCCCGCTCGACGATCAGGACCGACATCTGCAGCTGCGCGGCGCGGATCGCGGCGACGTAGCCTCCGGGTCCCGATCCGATGATGGCGACGTCGTACGTCTTCGAGTCGTTCATGAAATCGTGATCCTCTCCGCGATCCTATAATCCCGCGCGTGTCCGGGCGCCGGCTGCTCGTCTTCTCCACGATCGCCCTCCTGGTTCTTCCGGGTTGCGGCGCGGAGAAGCCGCCCGGAGCGGAGGGCATCAAGGTCGGATTTTTCGGGGCCCTGACCGGGCCGACCGCGACGTTCGCCCAGTCCGGCAAGAACGGGGTGACACTCGCCGTCGAGGAACTGAACGCGTCCGGAGGAGTGCTCGGCGGCAAACGCATCGACCTGCTGGTTGAGGACGACCGCGGCGAGCCGACCGAGGCGGCTTCCGCGGTGTCCAAGCTCATCACGCGCGACCACGTCGTCGCGCTCATCGGCGAGCAGGCGTCGTCCCGCACGATCGCCGCGGCCCCCATCGCGCAGAACTACGGGATCCCCATGATCTCCCCCACGTCCACCAACGTGGAGGTCACGAAGAAGGGGGACTACATCTTCCGCGTCTGCTTCACGGACGCCTACCAGGGCGCGGTCCTCTCGTCGTTCGCCCGGAACGATCTGAAGGCGGAAACGGCCGCGCAGCTCGTGGATGTCCGCAACGACTACAGCGTGGGGCTCGCGCAGGCGTTCCGCGAGTCGTTCCAGAAGGCCGGCGGACGCGTCGTCGCGGAAGAGAAGTACTCCGAAGGCGACAGCGACTTTTCCGCCCA
>DATIBN010000256.1:0-4108 GCA_035457525.1 Thermoanaerobaculia bacterium
CGGGGGACTCGGGGGGCATTCCGAGATATTAGAGCCCCTCACCCCGGCCCTCTCCCCGCGCGGCGGGGAGAGGGAGGAGGCGAAACTCAGCCCGCGCGGCGGGGAGAGGGGAGAACGTCTACTTCGTCGCCTTCGCCAGCGTGAGGAATCCCGCCTCGTTCCGGGTCGCGGGTGACGGGATCAGGGTCCGGCTGCCGACGCTGCGCACGGCGGCGACGTCCGGGATCGTCAGGCTGCTCGCCGCGACGATCGAGATCGCGCCGCCGCGGCCGGTCGTCGGTCGGCCCACCGAGGAGACGACGCCGTCGATCGCGATGTTCGTGCCGGTGATCGCGATGATGCCCGCTTCGGCCGGCGAGTCCGCCACGACCAGCGCGCCCGACTCCACGGAGACGTCGCCCGTGACGTGCACCGCGATGACGCCGCCCGACCGGTCGTTCCCCGCGCTCGAGGTCCTGCGCGCGGACAAGATCGCTTCCGACTCGACCGAGAAATTCCCGCCGACGTCGGCCACGATGTCTCCGCCGTTGCCGCCGCCGCGCCGATTCTCGGCGGAAACCGCGCCGCCCGCCTGGATGGCGAAGTCACCAATCACGTCGAACTGCATCGAGCAGGCGCCGTTGTTTTCCGCGAGCGGCGCGTCGTCGTTGCACGTGATCGATCCGCCGTCGGCGACCACGAGAGAGCCGCTGACCGTGAACGTTCCGTTCTCGGCGCCGTCGGCGTCCTGTCCGGAACCGTCCAGGCTCGCGAACGTGGTTGGCGATGAGATCGTCACGTTGCCCGAAGCGGCGAGCGCTTTCCGGCTCCACGCGATCAGGAAGACTGCCGCGACCGCAACCGTGACGAAGAGAACCTTCTCCCAGGTGAGCCTCGAAGACGTCATCGTTCTCCCTCCACCTTTTCTGTGATTTTTCTCACGCCGCGAAAGAGAGAATCAATTGGACGTTCGTCGGGGCGAATAGGACCTAGGTCGGAGAGGCGAAAGTCGGGTACGGAGCGGCTACGGCTCCCGCAACGCCATCAGTTTTCCCACGACTTCCGCGAGGCTCTCCTCGGGTAGCCGAGTCGCGAGCTCGGCGCGGCGGGCGCGCCAGTCCAGGCTCCTAGGCCCGGACAGCGCCGGCGGGACGCCTCCTCTTCAAAGACGTCAGCCGTGGATGCCCTGGTGGGCGAGCCAGCGCTCCGCGTCGATCGCGGCCTTGCAGCCTTCGCCGGCCGCCGAGACGGCCTGGCGGTACGTGGGGTCCGCGACGTCCCCCGCGGCGAAGACGCCTTCGACCGACGTGCGGGTGGAGGGGTGCTTGACCTTGATGTAGCCGACCTCGTTCATTTCGAGCTTGCCCCGGAAGATCGCGGTGTTCGGAAGGTGCCCGATGGCGACGAACACCCCTCCCGCAGCCAGGTGCGACTCCCGGCCGGACATCGTGTCGCGCAGCGTCACTCCCGTCACGCCCCGGCCGTCGCCCTGGATCTCGTCGACGACCTTGTTCAGCTGCCAGTGGATCTTGGGATTCGCGCGCGCGCGGTCGAGCATGATCCGCGACGCGCGGAACTCCTCGCGCCGGTGGACGATCGTCACCTTGCTCGCGAACTTCGTCAGGAAGGTGGCCTCCTCCATCGCGGTGTCGCCGCCTCCGACGACCACGAGATCCCTGTTCCGGTAGATCGGGAGCGCGCCGTCGCAGACGGCGCACGCGGAGACGCCGGCCTGCCGCTCCGATGGGATGCCGAGCGCTTTGGCCGAGGCGCCCGACGCGATGATGATGGCGTCCGCGGTCAGGTTCGCGCCGGAGTCGAGCGTCAGGCGGAACGGCCGCGCCTCGAAGTCCACTTCGGTCACGAGGTCGAGGAGGACCTCGGTCCCGAAGCGCTCGGCCTGCGCGCGGAAGAGCTCCATCATCTCGGGCCCCTGGATCCCACCCGGGAAACCGGGGTAGTTCTCGACGTCGGTCGTGATCATGAGCTGGCCGCCGGGCTGCGCGCCCTGGATCACGATGGGCTGCAGGTCGGCGCGCGCCGAGTACAGGGCGGCCGTCCAGCCGGCGGGGCCGGACCCGATGATCGCAACGCGGTAGTGGATTCGAGCTGGCGGCATGAAGTCTGGTGCCGGAGGATATTCGACCATCCGGGTGGGGTAAATACGCGGGTTCGTGGCCGGAGGGTGCAGCGTCATACTGCGCGATGTGGCAAGTGGAGACCTGACCCCATGACTGCGAGGAGGCTCGAGGGCTTCGGCACGACCATCTTCACGGAGATGACGCGGCTCGCCATCGAGCACGGCGCGATCAACCTGGCGCAGGGTTTCCCCGACTTCGACGGCCCGGAATTCGTCAAGGAAGCGGCGGTCGAGGCGATCCGCGCCGGGCGCGGCCAGTACGCCCGGATGAGCGGGATCCCCGAGATCCACGACGCGCTCTCCGCCAAGTACCGGCGGGACTACAGGCTCGATTACCGCGCCGGAGAGGAGCTCACGGTCACCTCCGGCGCGACCGAGGCGATCTTCGCCACGATCCAGGGACTCTGCGACCCGGGGGACGGCGTCGTTCTCTTCGAGCCGTATTACGACTCCTACAAGGCGAGCGTGGTCATGGCGGGAGCGGTGCCCGCATTCGTCACTCTGGAGGCGCCGGACTGGAGGTTCGATCCGGCGGCCCTCGAGGCGGCCGTCATGGACCGCACGCGCGCCATCCTCGTCAACACGCCGCACAACCCGACGGGGAAGGTCTTTTCGCGGGACGAGCTCGAAGGGATCGCGCGCCTCTGCGTCGAGCGCGACCTCGTCTGCATCACGGACGAGGTCTACGAGCACATGGTCTACGAGGGGGAGCACGTCCCCATGGCGTCGTTGCCCGGGATGCGCGAGCGCACCGTCACGATCTCGAGCTTCGGCAAGACGTTTTCGCTGACGGGATGGAAGATCGGGTGGGCGGCCGCTCCGCCGCCGCTGACGAAGGCGGTGCGCGCGGCGCACCAGTTCATCACCTTCGCGACGGCGACCCCGCTCCAGCACGGGGCGGCGTGCGCGCTGTCGGCGGGGACCGAGTACTACGGGAAGCTGCTCGCCGGATATCGGGAGCGGCGCGACTACATCGTCGGAGAGCTCGCGCGCATCGGGTTCGGCGTGCGGCCGCCGGCCGGAACGTACTACGCCTGCGCGGACTTCTCGCGGTTCGGGTACGACGGGGACGACGTCGCCTTCTGCAAGCACCTCATCGAAGACGTCGGCGTCGCCGCGATCCCGCCGTCGGCGTTCTACGACCGGCCGGAGAAGCGGCGCGGGTACGTGCGGTTCGCGTTCTGCAAGGAGATGCGGACGCTCGAGGCCGCGGTGGAGAGATTGGAGAAGCTGGTCGGGTGAGGGGATGCGCGTAGCGCTGCTGCAGCTCGACCTCGCGTGGGAGGACGTCGCCGAGAACCACCGGCGCGCGGCGCGGCTGCTCGCCCGGGCGAAGGAGGGGGGCGCGACTCTCGCCGTCCTGCCCGAGATGTTCTCGACCGGGTTCTCCATGGACGCCGGGCGGATCGCGCAGCCCGAGGGCGGCGCGTCGGAGACGTTCCTCCGCGATCAGGCGCGGGAGCTCGATCTCTGGATCCTCGCGAGCGTGCCGGAGCGGGGGGAGCCCGCGCCGCGCAACATGGCGATGCTCGCGTCTCCGGACGGCGCAGTCGTCAAGTACGCGAAGATCCATCCGTTCTCGTTCGCCGGGGAGGACCGCGTGTACGCGGCGGGGGACCGCGTCGTGACGGCGGACGTCGCGGGGGTGCGGGTGACGCCGCTCGTCTGCTACGGCCTGCGGTTCCCCGAGCCGTTCCGCGCGGCGGCGGAGGAGACGGACCTCTTCGTCGTGGTGGCGAACTGGCCCGGGGAGAGGCGGGAGCACTGGCGCACGCTTTTGCGCGCGCGCGCGATCGAGAACCAGGCGTACGTCGTCGGCGTGAACCGGGCCGGCGAGGGGAACGCGCTCACTTACGCCGGGGACTCCGCGGCGATCGCGCCGCTCGGCGAGACGCTGGCGGAGGCGGGCGCGGGGGAGCAGGTGCTGTTCGCGGACGTGGATCCGGAGGTCGTGCGGAAGCTGCGCGAGCGGTTCCCGGCGCTGTCCGA
>DATIBN010000257.1:0-2325 GCA_035457525.1 Thermoanaerobaculia bacterium
CGGGGGCCGTGCCCGCACTCGCGAAGTGCACACCCTCTCGGTCCGGCGACTCGAACATCAGCACGGGCCGGCCGCTCGGGACGCGCTGAGGAATCAGGCGCTTCAAGTAACGGAACTCCGCGCGCGGATCCAGGAGCCCCTCGCTCACGAAGGCGACGAGATCGGCGAGATCCTGCCCTTCCATGGGCGGAACCGAGGCCATGATGGGATCGAGCCGATCGAGCACCGGCTGGATGGGACCGACCGCACCGCGCAGGTCCTCGTCGAGTTTCGCAGGGGTATAGGCGTGCGCCGACGTTTCCGTCTCACAATGGTGGCGAATGACCTCCTCCATCGTGGTGAACGCGCCGTTGTGACAGAAGGTGGGCTGCACCCCGACGTTCCGGAGCGGCGAGGTTCGGAACTTGTAGCGGTCCTCCGGATTCCCGGTCACCTGCTCCAGCCCGAAGTCCTCGTTCTTCTCGGGACCGTCGAACACCGAGTTCGTCGTGGCCGGAGCGACCTGCGGTATGCCGATCACGTGCTGCTGGAAATCGCTGAACATCTCGTTCGACGTACCCGAGACGGCGTGGCACGTGACGCACCGGGCTTCCCCGAAGAAGAGAAGGGCGCCACGCTTCATGGATGCCGTCATGGCGTCGGTCTGCCCGCGAGCGAACCGGTCGATCGGAGCGTTCGTAAACGCCAGGGTGAACTCGAATTCCGCGATCGCTTTCCCGAAATGGTCGAAGGTGATGGGGGCGCCCCCGCGGACCTCGGGAAAGCTCCGGCCGAAGAGCCGCCGGTACTCGGGGATCTCGTTCAAACGGCGGAGCACCTCGGTCCGGATTTCGGGGTTCCCACCTTCGAAGGTGAACCCGGCCACCTCGTTGCGCTCGGTGGGCGGGATGAACGCCTGAGCCTGGAGAAGGTGCGAGTGATAGGAGAGGGTCATCGCCTCCGGCGGAGGGAACTGGAATCCCCGGGAGTTGTCGAAGGGATCCCCGGAGAGTGCGGCAAACCGGGAGTTCCACATCAGCGTCGGGAAGAAGGCGCTATTGATGATGATCGGCGTCCGGCGCTGGTTCCGGGGACCGGTCCGATGGGGCCCCACGACCGCGTTGCTCTCGATCCCGATCGCGATCGACTGGGTGTCCCCGAATCCGTTCGTCGGCGAATGGCACCCCGCACAAGTGTTGTCATCGTTTAGCCCGGTCACGGTATCGAACCATAGAAGTCTCCCCAGCTCGGCCAGAGGACGATCGACCGGGCGGCCCAGCCGCTGGGTCAGGGTCTGCTCCACGGAGCCCGTAAAGCCTTGTGCCTGCAGCACCGTGGTGAGCTCCCGGTCGAGGGGGTCGAGAGGGCGAGCCGCGGAGAGAAGCGCGGCGGTCGTCAAGGCGATCACGAAGCACACGGGGAGCCAGACCGGGAATCCGGGAGATTGGCGCACGTCCAAACCCTCCTGAAACGGGCCCCCTGGAGAGCCCGGATAACGTACGAAGCTAAGGGACTTCAAGCGTAGCCCGGCCGATTTCCGGGCTGCCAAGAGAAATCTTTCGGAATTCTTGCGAGCCCGAGGGGTCCATGGCAAGATCGCCGGCCCGTCGGAGTCATTCCAAGCCCCCAGGAGGGAACCCGTGGAACCCATTCGCACCATCCGCAACGCGCGCGCCGCGGCGCTCGCCTGTATCCTCAGCCTAGCCCTGGCCCCGGCGTCCCCGGTCGCGGCGGCGGACGCCAAGGCCCCGGCCAAGGCGGCGGCGAAGTCGTCCGTCTTCTTCAGCGACCGTCCCGACGCGGCCACCTTCCTCGCCGCACGGCAGGCCGAGCTCGACGGCGCGCAGAAGGCGATCGACCGCATGCTCGCGGTGAAGGGAAAGCGGACGATCGAGAACACGCTCGCCCCCTTCAACGAGGCGCAGATGCTCGTCGACAACGCGGCGTACGGCGCCTACATCATGGAGCAGACGCATCCCGACTCGGCCTTCCGCGCGCAGGCCGAGCCGATGACGGTCAAGGCGAGCAAGTTCAGCGACGACCTGAGCCTCAACCGTGACGTGTACGACGCGTTCGCGCGGGTGGACGTGAAGAAGGCCGACGCGGCGACCCGGTACTTCTACGAGAAGACGATGAGGGACTTCCGCCGGGCGGGCGTGGACAAGGACGAAGCGACGCGCAAGGTGATTTCGAGCCTCCTCGACGAGCTCAACAAGACCGGCCAGGAGTTCTCGAAGAATATCCGCGAGGACTCGCGCACGATCCAGGTCGACGCCGCCGATCTGAAGGGCCTCCCGGACGACTTCGTCAAGGCGCACCCGGCCGGACCCGACGGGAAGGTCACCC
>DATIBN010000258.1:0-4451 GCA_035457525.1 Thermoanaerobaculia bacterium
AGAATAGCGACGATGCCCCGCATAACGAAGGTCTACACGCGCACCGGCGACGACGGGACCACGGCTCTTGGCGCGGGCCAGCGCGTCCCCAAGGACTCGCGACGCGTCGAGGCGTACGGCACGGTCGACGAGACGAACAGCGCCATCGGCGCCGCGATGGCTGCAGGGCTCGACCCGCTTCTCCAGGAGGAGCTCCGGCAGATCCAGAACGACCTGTTTCACGTGGGGAGCGACCTCTGCGTGACGGAATCGGACAAGGCGGCGCGCCCGGTGCCGCGCGTCGAGCCTCGCCACGTCGAGAGGCTCGAGAGACTCATCGACCGGCTGTCGGAGGACCTGCCGCCTCTGGAGAACTTCGTTCTGCCGGGCGGATCGGCCGGCGCCGCGCAGCTCCATGTCGCGCGGGCCGTGTGCCGGCGGGCGGAGCGCGTCGTCGTCTCGCTCGCCCGCGAGGAGCGGGTCGGCGATCAGGTGGTCGTGTATCTCAACCGGCTCTCCGATGCGCTCTTCGTGATGGCGCGCTGGGAGAACCGGCAGAAGAAGGTGCCGGACGTCCTGTGGGACAGCCGGGCGTAGGAAAGGGGAAGGCTAGGTCCGGTCGACCTCGATCGTTTTCTTCTCGCCGCTGTTGGCGACCGACACCATGATCCCGATCCCGATCGCGATGACGAGACCGATTGCCGTCCACCCGGTGCCGATCTGCTCGATGATCCCGGCCTTCCAGAGCGCGAGGGTGACACCCGCCAGGAAGATCAGATACCCGATGAAATAAACGTTCATCCACTTCATGCGCGTGCCTCCAGTCCGGTGGGGAGAGGGAGCAAGTTCCGGGCCCGAGCGGTAGAATCGAGTCGTCAGCGAGGTTGAAGGCCATGAAAACAAAAGCGTTGACGCTTCTCCTGGCGGCGGCTGTCGGGGTCTCCGCCTGCCAGACCGGGCGGCAGACCCCTCCGCCCCCGTCGCCCCAGCCGGACCCCGGCACGGGCACTGCGGCGCCGCAGCCCAATCCGAACCCCGAGCCGCCGGTTCCGCCGATCGCGACCCCGGTCGCCCAGAAGGCCCCGGCCCCCGCGGCGCCGGCGCCCGTCGTGCCGATGTCCGTCGCGTCCTCCCCGGCGAGGCCCCCGGCCTCCGCGGTTCCCGACCAGCCCGTGATCGCGATCGACGCGCCCGCTCCCGCCGCGCCCGACCGGCCGCACCGGGAAATCCTGCGGCTGAAACAGTCGGGCGCCTCCGACGAGACCCTGCTCGACAAGATCCGCCGGGACGACGTCAACTACGCGCTGACGACGGCCGAGGTGATCGAGCTCCGCGGGGCGGGGATCTCGGAATCGATCGTCGCCGCGATGCTGCGGTCGGGCCACACGGCCCCGCCCTCCTCTTCCGCGCGCTGACCGCGCGTCGAGTTACGCGGCGCTGCGCGTCTCGCCGGCGCTCGCGGAGATCGTCCGGCGCTTCCACCAGAGCCCCGCGAGCCACACGGTCGGCACGATCGCGAGCAGGTACGCGAGCAGGTGCCCGACGCGGCCGTCGGGCCCGAGGATCTCGGTCGCGTCGTGCACGGCCTGCGACGCGGGGAGGATTCCCGCCTCGGAGAGCTCGTGCACGCCGTACAGGAGGAGCTGGACGAGAAAGAGCGCGAGGAAGATCGAGGAGACGTTCAGGAGACCGCGAAGGTCGACGCCGCGTCCGAGCCGGCTCCAGGCGAACGCGATTGCCGCGGCGGCGAGGACCCCGAGACCGAGGCCCATCGTGACCGACGCGGAGTGCAGCTGGAAGAACGCGGTCGCGACGAGCAGCGCGGTCTCCAGCCCCTCGCGCATGATCATGAGCACGGTGAACGCGAACACGCCCCAGAACGCGCGGCGCGGCGAAAAGGCGCGGGCGCGCGTCTCGATCCGGTGTTCCATGTCCGACTTCATCCTCGTGGAGACGCGCTTCATGTAGACGAGCAGGCTGCCGACCAGGGCGGCGGCCGCGAGCGCGAGGATGCCCTCCCACAGGGGCTTCTCTTCCGCCCGGGAGAAGAGGATGCCGGCGGCGACACACGCGACCACTGAGACGGCGATTCCGGCCCAGACCGCGCGCGCGAGCGAGCCGCGGCCCGTGCGTTTCAGGTACGAGAGCGTGAGAGCCACGATGAGGAACGACTCGATCCCCTCTCGCAGCGCAATGGTGAATCCCTGCCACATGGCGTCCGGTCTCCTCGGGTCCGTCCGCCGGGCTTGACGGGCCCGGGGGTGGTGGAGAATACTGCAACTGAGACTGAGTCGCAATCGCATGAGAACACGGGAACGCGCCATCTTCCGCAAATACCTGGAGCGCCGGGGGTTGAAGCTCACGGCCGAGCGTCAGGCCGTCTACGACGAGCTTTTCGCGCGCCACGAGCACCTGGAGGCCGACGAGATCCTCGTCCGCCTGCGCGGGAAGGGCAAGAAGATTTCGCGCGCCACCATCTACCGCACGCTCGAGCTCCTCTTCGATTCCGGGATCGTGGGGCGCGTCCGCACGGGCGAGACGGGCTACCGCTACGAGCGCCTCCGCGCGGGGGAGCACCACGACCACCTGATCTGCAACGAATGCGGGCGCGTGATCGAGTTCTTCGAGCCGCGCATCGAGAGCCTCCAGGACGAAGTGTGCGAGCGCTACGGGTTCCTGCCGCTCTCCCACAGCCACCAGATGCGCGGGATCTGCCGCCAGTGCCGGCCGCGGACCCTGCGCTCCGAGAGCTCGACGACGGTCGAGGCCGCGAAGACGGCCGGCCGCCGACCGCACATCGTCCACTGAAATGACGGGGGATCGGACTCCAGCGCGGCGCACCGCGCAATTGAGACTGAGTCTCGTTCTTATCGAGATTAGCCTCCTTCTCGGCGCGGTCGTCGGCTGCGGCGGCGGTTCGGAGGCATCCCGCGTATTCCGGGCGCGCGCGGAGATGGGCACGATCCTGGAGATCGACGCGATCGGTCCGAGTGCGGCCGTGACGGAGGAGGCCGTGGACGCCGCGTTTCGTGCCGTGGAAGACGTCGACCGCCGGCTCTCGAACTTCCGGTCGGACTCCGAGCTTTCCCGCGCGAACGCGGCCGCCGCGGGCGAGCCGTTCGCGCTGTCCCCGTCGACGTGGCGCAGCCTTTCGCGCGCCTTCGGCGTCGCTCGCGAGACGGATGGCGCCTTCGATCCGACGGTGGGCGTCGTCACCGGGGCGCCCACGATCGGCTGGGAACGCGTCACGCTCGATTCCGGGCGCTGCACGCTGGCATTCGAGGTCTCCGGGGGAGCCATCGACTCGGGCGGTTTCGGAAAAGGGGAGGCGCTCGACCGCGCGGTCGTCGAGCTGCGTCGTCGGGGCGTCGTCGCGGCACGGCTGAACTTCGGCGGCCAGATCTCGGTCGTGGGCGGCCGCTTCGGGAGCGTCTCGATCGCGGAGCCGCGCGCCGGGTCGAGGCGCGAGCTCTGCGCGTTCCGCGTGGAGGATGCCTCGGTCTCGACGTCGGGCGTCTCGGAAAAGCCGGGCCACGTCGTCGATCCGCGGACCGGGAAGGCGGCGCTTTTCACGGGGTCCGTCACCGTCGTCGCGGACAACGGCCTGCGCGCGGACGCTCTCTCGACGGCGCTCTTCGTGCTGGGGCCGGAGGCCGGCCTGGAGCTCGCCGACCGGAACAGCGTCGCCGCTCTCTTCGCCATTCCCCGCCCGGCCGGAGGCTTCGACCTCGTCGCGAGCGACTGTTTCCCGGAATTCACCGCAAATCCGTCCTGACCAGGAGGTATCGCTTGAAACGGATTCGGACCATCTTCCTCTTCCTTCTCTTCGCGTTCTCGCCGGCGCTCTTCGCGCAGCAGCCGGACCGGGTGCGCGAGCTCGAAAAGAAAGTCGAGGAGCTTCAGCAGCGCCTCGATCGGCTTTCCACGGGCGCCGACGAAACCCTGCGTCTCCAGATCGAGGAGCTGCGCCGCCAGATCGAAGTCCTGACTCGCGAAATCGAGAACCTGAAGACGGCGGCGCCCGAGAAGGCCGCGCCGAGCGGAGCTCGCGGACAGTTCGGATTCGGCCCCGCCGCGGCGAAGGTCTACGGGCTGACGCGCGGCGTGTCCATCGGCGGATACGGCGAGGTTCTCTACCAGAACTTCGACGAGGATCGGGACGACGGCGCCCCGTCCGGGCGCACGGACGAGATCGATCTGCTGCGCGGGGTCTTCTACTTCGGTTACAAGTTCAGCGACCGGTTTCTCTTCAACTCCGAGATCGAATACGAGCACGGCACGACCGGAAGCGGCTCCGAGGCGAAGGGGGAAGTCTCGATGGAATTCGCGTACATCGATTACCTCGCCCGGAGCGAGATCGGCGTGCGGGCGGGGCTTCTGCTGCTGCCGGTGGGGTTCGTCAACGAGCTGCACGAGCCGCCGATCTTCCTCGGAGCCCGGCGGCCGGAGGTCGAGAACCGGATCCTGCCCAC